>NZ_JBICYJ010000034.1:0-97824 GCF_043200835.1 Kitasatospora sp. NPDC048365 | reverse complement strand
GGCGCTCACCAACCAGGTCTCCCGGCTGCGCCGCCTCCTCGGCCCGGACCGCCTTCGGACCGTCCCCTCCGGCTACCAACTGCGGACCGGCCCGGCCGAACTCGACACCGAGGACTTCACCCGGGCGGTCACCGCCGCCGGCGCGGCCCGCAGGCAGGCCGACTGGCACGCCGTCAGCCACTCCGCGCAGGCCGCGCTCGGCCTGTGGCGCGGCACACCGCTCGGCGATCTCCCGTTGCCGGCCGAGGACGCGCTACCGTCCGTCCGGTCCTTCGAGGAGGCGCGTCTCCAGGCCGCCGAGTGGCTCTTCGAGGCCGAGCTGCACCTCGGCCGGCACGCGAGCGCACTCGCCGAACTCACCCGCTGGGCCGCCCTCAACCCCCTCCACGAAGCCCTCCACGTCCACCTGGTCACCGCGCTCTACCGCAACGGCCGGCAGGCCGAAGCACTCGACGCCTACGACGGCATCCGCCACCGCCTCGCCGAAGAACTCGGCATCGACCCCGGACCGGCCCTCCGCACCGTCCACCAGCAGGTCCTCCAGGCCGACCCCGACCTCCTCCGAGCACCGGCACCGACCACCGACCCGGATCTCCCGACGGCACCCGAGCCTGCAGAAGCCCCACCCCGGCCTTCACCCGCCCAGCTCCCGGCCGACACGTCCGACTTCACCGGGCGCGCCGACGGGCTGGCCGCGCTGACGGGCCGGTTGGAGGCGGCCGCGTCCGGCGCGGGTTCCTGTGTGCTGGCGGTGTCGGGGATGGGCGGGGTCGGCAAGACGGCCCTGGCCGTCCATGCCGCACACCGGGTGCGGCACCTGTTCCCGGACGGGCAGCTCTACGTCGACCTGCACGGCTTCGGCAACGCCCGCCCGCGCGACGCGCACGACGTCGTCGCCCGCTTCCTGGGCGATCTCGACCCGGAGCTGCGCGGCGCCGTGCTGCCCGAGCACACCGACGACCGCGCCGCCCACCTGCGCAGCCACCTCGCCGACCGACGGGTCCTGCTGGTCCTGGACAACGCCCGCGACGCCGAACAGGTCCTGCCCCTGCTGCCCGGCCACGGCCACTGCGCCGTCCTGGTCACCAGCCGCACCACGCTGACCGGCCTGCCGGGCGCCCACCACCTCGCCCTGGAACCACTGGACGTCGACGAACAGCGCGACCTGCTGGCCCGGGTGTGCGGCGCCGAACGCGTCAACGCCGAACCCGACGACGCCCTCCGGCTCCTCGCCGCCTGCGGCGGACTGCCACTCGCCCTGCGGATCACCACCGCCCGACTCGCCTCCCGACCCTCCTGGTCCCTTCGCATCCTCGCCGACCTGCTCACCGCCGACGGCTCACGCCTGCGCTCACTCACCGCCGGACACCTGTCCGTGCGCACCACCCTCGCCTCCGGCTACACCGCCCTGCGCGACAGCGACAACCCCGACGAACGCGACGCGGCCCGCCTCTTCCGACTCCTCGGCCTGTGGCCGGGCCTCGTCTTCGGCGTCAAACAGGCAGCGGCACTCACCGAACACCCCGAGCACACCGCAGCCGAACTCCTCGAAACCCTCGTCGACCACCAACTCCTCCAGAGCCCCGAACCCCTCAGGTACCGCTTCCACGACCTCCTCAGCGAACTCGCCGCAGAGACCGCCACCACCGAGGAAAGCCACCAGGACCGCGACGCAGCCCAGGTCCGGCTCATGGTCTGGTACTACGCCGCACTCCAGCACGCCCACCGCACCATCCTCCCCGGCACGTGGCGGATCGCCTCGCTGCCGGACGAGCCCGCCGCCGGACCGCCGGACTTCGCGGACGGCCCGCAGGTGCGGGCGTGGTGCACCCAGGAACTCAGCAACATCTCCGCGGTGGTCCGTCAGGCCGCGGACTCCTCCCGCCCGGACCTCGCCTGGCGGATCGCCCACGGCCTCTCCGGTCACATGACCGCCGGCTGGTGGACCGGCGCCGCCGACGAATGCCACGGCTTGGCGCTGCGCAGCGCCGAGCGGACCGGCGACCTGCTGGGCCAGGCCCTGATGCTCGAACGGATCGGTGTGCTCCACGGCATGTCCGACCGCTATCCGGAGTCGTCCGCCGCGCTCACGGCAGCCCTCGACAGAGCCGAACGGACGGGCCACAACGACCTCGTGACAAGCGTCCTGAAGAATCTTGCCGTTCTCCACAACCAGATGGACGACGGCGCGGCCGGGCTGGCCTTCGCGCGGCGCGCACTCGAGCTCGGCGTCCCGGAGGACGACGACCTCCTGGTGACCGTCATGGCGGCTGCCCATCTGCACCTGAAGGACTTCGCGGCGGCCGAGGCGGGGTTCCGGCGAGCAGTCGAGATCTGGCGGCGGCACGGCAACCGGTTCAACACCGCCGTGGCCCTGGCGAACCACGGCGACTGCCTGCGGGGGCTGGGCCGGCGCGAGGAGGCGCTGGCCGCCCTCGGCGAGGCCAGCCGCATCAACGAGCAGATCGGCAGTACGAACGGCATCACCGACTGCCTGCTGATCACCGGCCGCGCCCACCTCCACTTCGGCCACTGGGAGGAGGCCGCCACCTCGTTCCGGCGTGCCCTCGACCTCGCCCGCGAGCACCGGCTCCCCGCCTACGTCCAACAAGCCCTGGACGGACTCGACGAGCTCGGACAGCTCCGCACCGCAACGGCCTGATCAGATGTCAGGACACGACGGGGCTGCGGCGTTCGAGGAGGACGACGTCACGCCGGCGGCCGTGGTGCTTGCCGGTCCGTTCACGGGTACCGCTCACCCGCCGGGCGGGAAGTCGGCGGCGGCGCTCGCGGCGGCCCAGGTCCGGGCCTCCTCGGCGCGCGCCTCGCCGGCGGCGAGGGCCGCGGTCACGGCCTGGGCGCCGAGCAGGAGTCGGCGCGGCGGGTCGTCGTGGCCGAGGACGTCGATGATCACCTGGGCGGCGCGGGCGGGGTCGCCGGGCTGCGTGCCGTCGTTCTCCTGCCGGTAGCGGTTCATGGCACCGACGGTCTCCTCGTAGTCGGGGCCCACCGCGTGCAGTTCCATGGACGAGCCCTGCCAGTCCGTCCGGAAGGCGCCGGGTTCGACGACGAGGACCTTCACCCCGAACGGGGCGACCTCGTTCGCCAGGACCTCCGAGAAGCCCTCGACGGCGAACTTGGCGCTCTGGTACGCACCCATGCCCGGGGTGCCGCCGACCCGGCCGCCGACGGACGAGAACTGGACGAACACGCCCGACCGCTGCGCGCGCAGCACCGGCAGCGCGGCCCGGGTGACGTTCACCAGCCCGAAGAAGTTCGCCTCGAACTGCGCGCGGAAGTCCCGGTCGGTCATCTCCTCGATCGGCCCGCTGTTGGCGTACCCGGCGTTGTTCACCACCACGTCCAGCCGGCCGAACGCCTCGACCGCGGCGCCCACCGCGGCGCGGGCCGCGTCCGCGTCGGTGACGTCCAGGGCCGCGGTGCGGACGCGCGCACCGTGGCGGGCGGCCAGGTCCGCCAGTTGCTCCGGCCGCCGGGCCGTCGCCAGGACCTGGTCGCCGTGGGCCAGGGCCGCTTCGGCCAGCCGGCGTCCGAAGCCCCGGGACGCTCCGGTGATCAACCACGTACGGGTCATGTCGAGATCCTTCCGCTCTGTTGCTGAGGTCCGCCGGTCCCCACTCTGCTGCGCGGGGCGTCCACCGCGCCTCCGTCACATGACGTCCAGTCGGTGGGTGTCGGGCAGGGCGGACCGGAGAAACCGCAGTTCGTAGGATGGGTGGAGCTCCTCCGGGAGGAACTGGTGCCGGAGGGGACATGTCGCAACAGCCGAACCGCCGACTGCTCGGGCGGGCCAGGGAGTTGGAGGCGCTGGACCGCCTGCTGCGCGAGGTGCGCGAGGGGCGCAGCCGGGTGCTGGTGCTGCGCGGCGAGGCCGGCGTCGGGAAGTCGGCGCTGCTCGATCATCTGGCCGAGCGGGCGGCGCCGGTGCGGACCGTGCGCGCGGCGGGTGTCGAGGCCGAGTCCGACTTCGCCTATTCGGCCCTGCAGCGCCTGTGCGCCCCGCTCCTGTCGCACCTCGACGGGCTCCCGCCGGTGCAGCAGGACGCGCTGCGGGTCGCGTTCGGCCTGAGCGCGGGGAATCCGCCGGAGATGCTGCTGGTGGGGATCGCGGTGCTCGGTCTGTTCGCGGAGGCCGCGGCCGGGTCTCCGCTGGTGTGCCTGGTGGACGACGCGCAGTGGCTGGACCTGATGTCCCACCGGATCCTGGCGTTCGTCGGGCGCCGGCTGGACGCCGAGTCGGTGGCGCTGGTGTTCGCCGAGCGGATCACCGGCGAGGGGCACGAGGACGGCTTCTCGGGCCTGCCGGAGCTTCCGCTGAGCGGGCTGGCCGACGCCGATGCCCGGGCGCTGCTCGACGGCGTGCTGCCGGGCCCGGTCGACGCCCGGGTGCGGGACCGGATCGTCGCGGAGACCGGCGGGAACCCGCTGGCCCTGCTGGAGCTGCCGCGGGGCCTGTCGCCGACGGAGTTGGCGTTCGGGTTCGGCGGGCCGGGCGCCGGTCCGCTGGCGACCCGGGTCGAGGACGGCTTCCGCCGGCGGGTGGAGGCGCTGCCGGCCGACACCCGGGCCCTGCTGCTGGTCGCGGCGGTCGAACCGGTCGGCGACGGGCCGCTGCTGTGGCACGCGCTGCGCCTGCTGGGCATCGGGCTGGAGGCAGCGGCGGCGGCCGAGGCCGCGGACCTGATCACCCTGGGCGTCCCGGTGCGGTTCCGGCACCCGCTGGTGCGTTCGGCGGTCTGGCGGGGCGCGGACGCGGCCGCGCTGCGGGCCGCGCACGGCGCCCTCGCGGAGGCGACCGACGCCGGGCGCGACCCCGACCGGCGGGCCTGGCACCAGGCCCACGCCGCCGTCGGCCCGGACGAGCAGGTCGCCGCCGCGCTGGAGCGCTCCGCCGACCGGGCGCTGGCGCGCGGCGGCCGGGCGGCCGCCGCCTCGTTCCTGGAACGTGCCGCCGCGCTCACCCCCGACCCGAAGGAGCGCGCGCGGCGCGCGCTGGCGGCCGCGTCGGCGCACCTCGCCGCGGGCGCGCCGGCCCGGGTGCCCGACCTGATCGCCGCCGCCGAACTGGGACCGCTGGACCCGCTGCAGCAGGCCGACGCGAGTCGGCTGCGGGCCCGGGCCTCGTCCATGACCGACCCGGGGTTCGGCGCGGTGCAGCCCCTGCTCGACGCGGCGGGACGGCTCCGGGAGCTCGACCCGGCCGCCGCGCGGGAGACCTACCTCGCCGCGTTCGGCGCGGCCATCTGGGCGGGCCGGTACGACGCGGGCGGGCTGCGGCGGGTCGCCGAGGCGGCCCGCGACCTGCCGCCGGGCGAGGAGACGGCGGGGGTCTTCCTCCGGGCCCTGGTCGCCTGGGCGACGGACGGGCCGGTCGCGGCCTTCCCGCTGCTGGAGCGGGCGCTGCACTCCCTCACCGCCGACGAGGACCTGGCGGTGCTGTGGCCGGCCGCGAACGCCGCCGTGGAGCTGGGTGATCACCGGGCCTGGCTGGACATCACCGAGCGCGCGGCCCGCTTCGCCCGGACGACGGGCACGCTGTCGGTCCTCTCCACGGCGCTGCCGTACCGGGCGGCCTCGCTGGGGTACGCGGGACGGTTCGCCGAGGCCAGGGACCTGCTGGCCGAGGCGGCGGTCGTGGAGGAGGCCGCGGGCGTCGCGACGCGCCTGGTCACCACCGGCCTGATCAGCGCGTACCGGGGCCGGGAGCAGCCGGCGCTGGAGGTGATCGAGGCGATGGAGCGCGAGGGCGAACGGCGCGGCCTCGGCCGGCTCACCGCGATGGCGGCGTGCGCGCGGGCCGTGCTCCACAACGGGCTGGGCAACTACCCGCTCGCGATGGAGGCGGCGCTGCGCGGCATCGACCACCGGGACCTGGTCGTCCACCACTGGACGTGCAGCGAGCTGGTCGAGGCCGCGACCCGCACCGGTGACCTGGACGTCGCGGCCCGGGCGCGCGAGCGGCTGGCCGAGTGGAGCCGGGCCGGCACGCCCTGGGCGCTCGGGGCGAACGCCGTCGCCGACGCCCTGACCGGGGCGCCCGAGCGGGCCGAGGACCACTACCGCGAGGCCGTCGACCACTACGGTCGGGGCGGGCTCGGCGCGTTGGAGGCCCGGGCCCGGCTGCTGTTCGGGGAATGGCTGCGCCGCCGGAACCGGCGGGCCCAGGCCCGCGACGAGCTGCACGCGGCGCACGAGGCGGCCGCGGAGATGGGGATGGAGGCGTTCGCCGAGCGGGCCCGGCGGGAGCTGCTCGCCACCGGCGAGACCGTCCGCAGGCGGACGGTGGGCGCGCCGGTCCTGACGCCGCAGGAGGCGCAGATCGCCCGGCTCGCGGCCGGCGGGCACCCGAACGCGGAGATCGGCGCGCAGCTCTTCCTGAGCCCGCGCACGGTGGAGTGGCACCTGCGCAAGGTCTTCGTGAAGCTGGGGATCTCCTCCCGGCGCGAGATCGACGGCGCCCTGTCCGGGCGGTGACCGTCCTCGACCGCGTCCGCGGTGGACGGCCGGGAGGGCGGAGGGGGGACGTCCGCCCTCCCGGCGTTCAGGAGCCGCCGGTCACCCTGCAGGCCCGGCGGCCGGTCAGCGGGTGGCGCGGGCGGCCTTCTCGATGACGCCGGCCACCAGGTCGGGGTGGGAGACCGCGACGGAGTGCGACGCGGCCACCTCGGTGGTGCGGGCGTGGGCCCGCCGGGCCATGAACCGCTGGGCGGCGGCCGGGATGTTGAGGTCCTCGGTCGTGACGATGTCCCAGCTGGGGACGGTCTCCCAGGCCGCGGCGGTGGCCTTCTCGGTCAACGCGGCCTGGGCGATCGGCCGCTGGGCCGCCGCCGCCAGGGCGGCCCGGTCCGCCGGGACGTCGGCCGCGAACTGCGCCCGGAACTTGTCCTGCTGGATGTACAGGTCGGTGCCGGTGCTGCCGTCCGCGCCGGTGAACGGCACCGGGTCCAGCGTGCCCGGCAGGGTGGAGCCGGGGAAGCGGTCGGTCAGCTCCAGCGCGGACTCGCCCGGCGCGGGCAGGAACGCGGCGACGTACACGAGGGCCTTGACCCGGGGCTCGCCGACGGCGGCCTGGCTGATGACCGAGCCGCCGTAGGAGTGGCCGACGAGGACGACGGGGCCTTTCAGGTGGTCGACGAGGCTGCGCAGCGCGGCGGCGTCGGAGGCCGGCCCCCGCAGCGGGTTGGCGGCGGCCACCACCGGGTAGCCGTCGCGGCGCAGCGCGGCGACGACGCCGTCCCAGCTGGAGCCGTCGGCGAACGCGCCGTGCTCCAGGACGACGGTCGGCTTCGGGCCCCGGTCGGCCGCCGGGTCCGCGGCCGCCGAGGTGGGGGCCGCCGAGGTGGGGGCGGCGGCGTCCGCGGTGCCGGCGACGGCGAACGCGCCGATGGCCGCGGCCGTGCCGACCGCGACGGCGGCGGCGGTGAACCGGCGCTTGCGGACGTTCTCAGGGCTGTACACGGGAGATCACGCTCCAGGGGGTCCGAACAAGGGCGATGGGCTTGGCGGTCCCCACTGTTGCCCGCGGTCCGCCCCGGACACATCGGTCATGTGACGCCACCGGCGGGCCCGGCAGGCCGCGCACTGACCGACCGTCAGGTGACTGATGTGCCGGCCCCGGTGCGGCGGCGACAGTGAGGGCGCCCTACCCGAACACCCTTGGAGCGAACATGAAACGACGGTTCCTGGCCGTCGCAGCCGCCGCCGTCCCGCTGGCCGCCGCCCTCGGCGCGCCGGTCGGCGCATCGGCGGACACCGCACCGCACGGCCCGCTGTCCTTCACCTGCGCCCCGGTCGCGCCTCCCGCCCCGGCCGGCACCGCGGTGGAGTCGGTGACCGCCGTCGGCGTCCCGGCCGGCACCTTCCAGGTACCCGGGGTCCCGCCGCTCGGCGGCTTCCCGGTGCCCGACGTCCCGGCGCACTGCGAGGTGACTGTCACCCTCACCCACCCCGGCGCGGGAGACCACGCCGAAGTGAACGTCTGGCTGCCGCAGGCCGGTTGGAACGGCCGCTTCCAGGCGGTCGGCGGCAGCGCGTACGCCGCCGGGGACAACGGCGCCGGACTCGCCGCGGCCGTCAAGCAGGGCTACGCCGCCGCCACGACCGACGCCGGCGTCGGCGGTGCCCTGGACACCAGCTGGGCGCTGGACGCCTCCGGCCACGTCAACACCGCACTGCTGGACAACTTCGCCTCCCGCTCGGCGCACGAGATGGCCCTGGTCGGCAAGGACGTCGTGGCCGGCGTGTACGGCAGGGCCGCCTCCTGGTCCTACTGGAACGGCTGCTCCACCGGCGGCCGCCAGGGCTATCTGGAGGCCCAGCGGTACCCGGACGACTTCGACGGCATCAACGCCTCGGCGCCCGGCATCAACTGGAACCAGTTCGAGATCGCCACCCTGTGGCCGCAGGTCGTGATGCACGAGACCCGCACCTACCCGACCGCCTGCGAGTTCGACGCCTTCAACCGGGCCGCCCTCACCGCCTGCGACCGGCTCGACGGCGCCGCCGACGGCCTGGTCGGCGACCCGGCGCGCTGCGACTACGACCCGCGCCGCCTGATCGGCACCCGGATCGTCTGCGACGGCAAGGAGATCACCGTCACCGCGGCCGACGCCGAGGTGGTCCGCAGGATCTGGGACGGCCCGCGCGACGCCGGCGGCAAGCGGCTCTGGTACGGCCTGCCGATCGGCGCCGACTTCCGCTACCTCGCGGCCAGCAGGACCGACGAGAACGGCGTCACCACGGGCTCGCCGTTCGTCGTCCCCGCCGTCTGGGCCGCCACCTTCGTGCAGAAGCAGCCCGCGTTCGACATCGCGAACCTCAGCTACGCCCGGTTCGAGGAGATCTTCCGCACGGCCAGGGCCGAGTACGACCAGGTCATCGGCACCCGCGACCCCGACCTCTCCGCCTTCCGCGCCGCCGGCGGCAAGCTGATCACCTGGCACGGCACCGCCGACCAGCTGATCCCCACCGCCGGCACCGTCGACTACCGCAAGCGCGTGGAACGCGAGATGGGCGGCAGCAAGCGGGTCGACGACTTCTACCGGCTGTTCCTCGCACCCGGCGTCCCGCACTGCGGCCTCAACGGCGGCAAGGTCGACGACCTGGCCGCACTCACCGCCTGGGTCGAGCAGGGCAGGGCACCCGCCGTCCTGCACGCCGACCTCACCACCGCCGACGGCCGCACCGTCACCCGCGACCTCTGCCGCTACCCGACCGTCCCCCACTACACCGGCCACGGCGACCCGGCCGCCGCGAGCAGCTTCCGCTGCGTCCAACCACCGCGCGACTGACCCGCCCCCGGGGTCCGTCCCACCGGCTCGGCGGGACGGACCCCGAGGCACCGACCCGCCTCCCTACCGCGCGGTCACAGCACGGTGATCGCGAACAGCCACAGGTGCGGGGTGGTGGGGACGATCGCGTAGTGCGCGATCACCGCGCCGGTGGTGACGACACGGACGGTGTCGTCCAGGTCGTACCGGTCCGCCTGGGGCCAGCCGTACGGGTCCTCCTGCGCCCGCAGCAGCGCAGCACGCAACTCCTCGCGGGCCCGGGCGGGCAGCTCGCGGATACCGTCGGCCACGGCCTTGGCGATGCGCAGCTCGTGCGGGTGGATCATGAGCCGAAGACCTCGTCCATCGTCGGGTTGTCCTGGCCGGGCAGGATGCCGTCGTCCCCGACGACGTCGGGGACGACGCAGGGCCACACCCCGAGCCTACCGACGCCCCCGGTGCCGGCCCATCGCGCCTGCCCGGGGTCGTCGGCGGTCGAACTTGTCAGAAAATCTTCAAAACTCTCGTGTGACCTGCATCACCTCGCATAGAGTGCGGTGTCCGAGGTGATGAGCCGGAAGTGACGACCCGTCCGTCCGGTCCACCCCGAACCGGGGGATCCATGAACGAGACGACCGCGCCGCGTGTGCCGAGGCCACCCACGGCCGAGCTCCGGTACACCGCCGACCTCACCGAGGCCGACGTGCTGTCCGCGGAGGACTTCCTGCTGGAACGGCTCATCGACGAGCGGCACCGCATCGAGGACCCGCAGTCCCAGGAGGTGGCCCGGGCGCTGGCCAAGCTGGCCCACCGGGCGACCACGCGCACGCTGACGGAGATCCGTGCGCTGGCCGCCCGCCCCGGTGCCGCCGACATCCGGGCCCGGCTGCACGAGGGCTGGTCGGAGATGGTCGTCGCGATGGCGCCGTGGCTGGATCACCCGCACTACGACCACGCCCGCTGGTACGCGCCCGAGCACATCACCCGGGAGGCCGAGTTCCTGGCCCGTCACCTCGGCGGCGCGTCGCCCCGGTGAGTGTGGAGGCTGTCTCCCGCAGGGGCGGCCGGGGCTCAGAGGCCGAAGTCCGCGGCCAGGCAGGAGAATCTGACCGCCAGGGCGTCGGGGTCGTGGGCCTCCGCGGTCCGCCGGGCCGTGGGCACCGGCTTCTCCTCGACCATGTCCTCGAAGGCGACGCGTGCCGGGAGCGTGCCGAACCGGGCCCTGCGGAGCTCCGCCGCCTGCTCGCGGGTCACAGCCGGTCCGCGTCGACGACGGCCTGGGCGAACGCGGTCGGCGCCTCCTGCGGCGCGTTGTGGCCGACGCCGGGGAGCACGCGGTGCTCGTACGGGCCGGTGAAGTACTTCCGGTACGCCGCGCCGTCGGTCGTGGCGAGGAACGGGTCGAGGGCCGGGTCCAGGGTGATGGTCGGCACGGTGACGGCCGGCCGGGCCGCGAGCAGGTGCTCGTGGCGGTCGTAGCGGCGCTCGCCGTCGGCGAGGCCCAGGCGCCAGCGGTAGTTGTGGATCACGATGGCGGCGTAGTCGGGGTTCTCGAACGCCGCGGCGGTGCGCTCGAAGGTGGCGTCGTCGAAGTCCCAGGTCGGGGAGGTCTCGTCCCACACCAGTCGGCACAGGTCGTGCCGGTTCTGCCGGGTCTCCATGGCGACGCGGCCGCGCTCGGTGGCGAAGTAGTACTGGTACCACCAGGTGTGTTCGGCCTTCGGCGGCAGCGGGTTCTGCTGCGCGGGGACGTTGGTGACGAGGTAACCGCTCACCGACACCAGGGCGTTGACCCGCTCCGGCCACAGCGCCGCGATGATGTCGGCGGTGCGCGAGCCCCAGTCGAAGCCGGCCAGCACCGCCCGGTCGATCTTCAGGGCGTCCATCAGCGCGACGATGTCGAGGGCGATCGCGGACTGCTGCGCGTTGCGGACCGTGGTCGGCGCCAGGAAGGTCGTGGTGCCGTGGCCCCGCAGGTAGGGCACGATCACCCGGTAGCCGGCGTCCGCGAGCAGCGGCGCCACGTCGACGAAGCTGTGGATGTCGTACGGCCAGCCGTGCAGGCAGACGACCACGGGCCCGTGCTTCGGCCCGGCCTCGGCGTAGCCGATGTCGAGCACGCCGGCCCGGACCTGCTTGAGGGCGGGGAACGCGGTGTGCGTGCCCGGGGCGACGGTCGGGACGACCGGGCCCGGGCGACCGGCACGGCCCGGGCCCTCGGACCGGTCGGGTCCGGCCGCGAGGGCGGCGGGCGCGGGGGCCGCCGCGCCGAGCGACAGGGCCGTGGCGCCCACGCCGAGGCCGACCGCCCGGGTGAACGTACGCCTGCTGATCATGTCTGGTCCTTCCTGAAGGCTCGCTGACGCCTCCACTCTTCTTCGGCCACCAGCCGGCCGCATCCGTCACATGACGTCGAGACACCCGCCCGAGCCCGCGGACCTGCCGGGCCGTCACCTGCAGTCATCCGACTGTTTCCGCCGCCCCACCGCTCGGTGATCCTCGGACGAGGGCCGCCGCGCCGGGGCGGACCGTCGTGTGCAGTCGGAAGGTCTGGCCGTGAAGCAAACCCCCGTCGTCCTGATCCACGGTGCGTGGTTCCACCGGTCCTCGTGGGAGGGCTGGGCCGAGCAGTTCGCCTCGCACGGTTACGCGGTGTCGGTCCCGGGCTGGCCCGGGGAGGCCCCCACCGCCGCCGGGGTCCGCCGCGGTCCGGGTCCGTGGCACGGGCTCGGGCTGGCCGCGCTCACCGCCCACCACGAGCGGATCGTGCGCTCCTTCGACGACCCGCCGGTGCTGATCGGGCACTCGGCGGGCGGCCTGATCGCCCGGCTCCTCCTCGGCGCCGGCCTCGGCCGCGCGGCGGTGGCCCTCGCACCGCTGCCGCCGGGCGGCGTACGGCCCGTCGAGGGCAGCCCCCAGGACGGCCCCGGCCCGGGCACCGAGCCGCTCACCCGCGGGCGGTTCCGGCACCTGGTCGCCAACGCGGTCGGTGAGCGGGAGGCCGCGGAGCTCTTCGAGCGGTACGCCGTCCCGGCCCCGCGCCCGCTGCTCGCGGACCTCGGGTTCGACCGTCCCGCCGCCGGTCCGGCCGACACCGCCGTGGACGCAGCCGCGGACGCCGCCGTGGACACTGCCGTCAACACCGCCGACCCGGCGCGCGGGCCGCTGCTGCTGGTCTCCGGCCAGGAGGACCGGATCGTTCCGGACGCCGTGACCCGCGCGGTCTACAAGCTCTACGGCGACTCCCCCGCGGTGACCGACCTGAAGCAGTTCGCCGACCGGGGGCACTCCCTGGTGTTCGACGGCGGCCGGCGCGCGGTCGCCGACCACGTGCTCGCCTGGCTGGCCGCGAACGGCATCGGCGCCGTCACGCAGGACCGGGCGCGGCCGTCAGGGCTGTGACGCCCCGTCGGCCCGGCTCAGCGCGTCGCGCAGCGCCGCCCGGGTGGTGATGCCCAGCTTCGGGAAGATCCGGTAGAGGTGCGAACTGACGGTGCGCGGCGACAGGTGCATCCGGGTGCCGATCTCCTTGTTGGTCAGGCCGCCCGCGGCCAGGTCGGCGATCCGGCGTTCCTGCCAGGTCAGCGAGGCGAGGTTCGGCGTCGCGGCGCGCGGCGGGGCGCCGGTGGCGCGCAGTTCGGCCCGGGCCCGCTCGGCCCAGCCGGCCGCGCCCAGCCGCTCGAACGCCTCGGCCGCCGGGACGAGGTACTGCCGTGCCGCCGCCCCGTCCCGGACGTGGTGCACCCGGATGCCGTGCGCGAGCCGGATCCGGGCCAGCTCGAACGGGAAGCGGCCGGCCTCCGGCTGGGACTCGGCCCGCCCGAACATCTCGGCGGCCTCCCCGTCGCTCTCGGCGGTCATCGCCAGCGCGCCGTACGTGATGAGGGCCAGCCGGGGTGAGACCAGCGGCAGGCCGGCGTCGCGGGCGGCGAGGGCGTGGGCCCGGGCCTGCTCGGCGCGGCCGGTGTGCCGGGCGGCCTCGACGAGGTCGAGCAGGGTGCGCGGGGCCTGGTAGGCGTAGGGCCGGAAGGTGCCCGGCCGGGTGATGCCGATGGCGTAGAGGTACGCGGCCTCGTGGTCCCCGGAGCCCAGCGCGGCGGTGGCACCGGCGGAGTCGGCGACCTGGGTCAGGAATCCCACCCCGCGCGGGCGGGCCCAGGCGTCCACCTCGGCCTGCAGGTCCCTGGCCCGTCCGAGCTGTCCGCGCAGCGCCGCGAGTTGGGCCAGGTACGCGCGGCTCTGGGCGGCGAAGAGGTGGTGGCCGTGCTCGACGGCCAGGTCCAGGCCGCGCTGTCCGGTGGACTCGGCCTCGGCCCATTCGCCGACCGCCATCTGGTCGAGCAGGATCTGGTGCAGCATCACCATGCCGGTGGCCACCGCCCCGGTCTCCAGCTCGCGGTCCACGACCCGCTGCAGGTGCGGGCGGTAGTGGTCCAGGAGGTCGAGGTGGTAGGCGGCCGCGCCCAGCCGCGAGACGTCCCACGGTGCCAGGCCCGGCAGGTCGGCGGCGGCGGCGCGCACCGCCTCGGCCCGGTCGGCGCCGTACCGGGTGACGTCGCTCCAGGTGGCGCTGTAGAGCCGCGCGCGGTCGGTGACGAGGTCGCCGAGCGAGGCGAGGAGGCGGTGGGTGCTCTCCCAGACCGTGCGGTCGCCGCTGTACTGGCTGATCGCCAGGAGGAGGACCACCAGCCGGGTGAGGACCTCCCCGGGTTCGCCGCCGTCGACCGCACCGCCGTCGACCGCACCGCCGGTGGGCGCGGCGGTGGGCGCGGCCGCGGGCCGGTCGGCGCGCAGCTTCTCGATCGCGGCCGACACCTGACGGTGGGTGGAGCGGACGTCCCCGTCCTGGTAGAGCGCCTGGTAGGCGGCCGCCAGCACCGAGGCCGGCGACCCCGCCGAACCGGGGACGGGATCCGCCCGGACCAGCCGGTGCGCCTGGCCGAGGCGGGCGGCGTGGCCGGCGACGAAGGCCGCGTCGGCCAGGCGTCGGGACCGGTCGGCGGGGTTCTCGCTGAGCTCGGCGGCCCGGGTCAGCCAGGTCACGGCCGCGAGCGCGCCGCCGCGCCGGGTCGCGGACCCGGCCGCCGCCTCCAGGACGCCTGCCACCTCCTCGTCGGGGTCGACCGTGGCCGCCGCCAGGTGCGTCGCCCGGCGTTCGAGGTTCGTCCGGTGGACCCGGGCCAGCGCCAGGTGCGCGGCGCGGCGCTGGTTGGGGGTGGCCGTCCGCACGACGGCGGAGCGCACCAGCGGGTGCCGGAAGACGAACTCGCCGGTGGTCACCGCGACGTCCAGCAGCCCGGCGGCCACGGCCTGGTCGGCGTCGCGCATGGGGTAGCGCGCGCCCGGGACGGTGTCGGTGCCGGCCGTGGTCCCGGCGCCGTCGAGCGCGCCCCGCAGCAGCTCGGCCCGCACGTGCTCGTCGAGGGCCTCGATCCGGGCGCCGTACAGCTGTTGCAGCCGCCGGGGCAGCGGGACGCCGTGCGGGCCGGCGAGGTCGTCGAGCGTCGGGTCGTCCGCCCGGCCGATGAGGTGGGCGGGCAGCTCCACCAGGGCGAGCGGGTTGCCCTCGGCCTGCTCCAGGACGAGTCGGCGGATCCGCCGGCCCAGGTCCGGGTGGCACCGGTCCAGCAGGCGCGCCGCGTCCTCGCCGGTGAGGGCGGCGATCGGCAGTTCGGGCAGGGCGGCGGTGTCGAACCGGGAGGCGAGGTCGGTGCGGACCGCGATCAGCAGCCTCACCCGACTGCTGCTCAGGCGCCGGCCCACGAAGCCGAGGACGTCGGCGCTGGCGTCGTCGAGCCACTGCCCGTCGTCGAGCACCAGCAGCAGCGGCCGCTCGGCGGCGGAGCGCAGCAGCAGGCCGAGCACGGCGATGCCGAGCGTCATGACCGACGGCGGATCGCCCTGCGCCGCGCCGAACACGGCGCCGAACACCGCCCGTATCCCGCCGTCCGGCCCGGCAGCCTCCTGCCGCGCAATGTCCGACCGTGCGATGTCGGGAAGCAGCGGATGGAGGAGCTGGTGCAGCCCCGCGTACGGCAGCGCGGACTCGGCTTCGACGCCGGCGGCCCGGACGACACGGTGGCCCTCCCGGTCCGCGAGCGCGGCGGCGTGGCCCAGCAGCGAGCTCTTGCCGACGCCGGTGTCCCCGCGCAGGACCAGGGCCCGGCCGGTCGCCGACCCCACGAACGCCGCGAGCTCCGCCTGCTCGTCCTCGCGGCCCACCATCGTCGTCGTGGTGATGGATTGCATGTGCCCGCCCGCCCCGTCGTCCTGCCGTCCGGCCCGTCCCTGCGACCACGCCCCGTCGGCGCGTTTCAGCTGCCCAGCCCGGCCGCGCGGGCCATGTGCGCGGCGTACCAGGTCGGCCAGTCCTGGTCGTGGTGGCCGAGTTCCTCCTCGTACCTGCCGTGGGCGAGCGCCGCGTCGCGCAGTGCCGCCTCGACCTCGTCGGCCGCGCGGTAGACCACGTGCCCGATCCGGCCGGGGCGCCGCGTGGTGACCTCCTGCAGGACGAAGGTGTTGCCGTCCGGGTCGGTGAACGAGGCGAACGAGCCGTACGACTGCCGCGCCGGGTGCGGTCCGGGGACGCGCTCTGCGGTGCCGGCGTGGTGGAAGACGCCGCCGGCGTCGTGGAAGACCTCGCCGACCTCGACCCCGGCCGCGACCAGCTCGGCGCGGGCCGCGACGACGTCGTCCACGACCAGGTGCACACCGTGCTCGGAGCCCGGCGCCGCGTCGGTCACGCCGCTGCCGATGACGATCGACGCGGCCGAGCCGGGCGGGGTCAGGTGCACCACCCGGAAGCCGCCGGGGCCGGTGAAGTCGACGTCCTCGCGGAACCCGATCCGCGTGTAGAAGTCCTTGGCCCGGTCCACGTCCGACACCGGGACGACCACAACCTCGATCTTGTACTCCACCATCGTCAGCTCCTTCGCCGCCAGGGATGCCGTCCGCATCCACCGACGACGATCCCGCGGCCCGGGGCGCGTCGAGCCGGTGCCGGACCCTGGTCGTCCCGGCCCGGGTACCGGCCCGGGCACTGGCCGGGGCACTGGCCGGGCGGGGCCAGGGTTCGTCACCGGCTCGACCGGGGTCCGCCACCGGGGAGGCTGAGGGCACCCGTTCAGGCCGCCAGGCCGTACGGACCACCGATGCGAGGAGCGCAGGGCGAACCCATGGCAACCATCCACTTCACCGAGCGGACGCAGGCCACCCCCGAGCAGTTCGTGGCGAGCCTCACCGACTTCGGGCCGGGGCGCCGGGCCCTGTTCCCCAACAGCGCCGACGAGTACCTGCGGGTCCACGCGGAGGGTGTCGACCACGCGGACGTCACCGAGGGGTCGGGCGGTGTGTGGGAACGGCTGCGGTACGACTGGTCCGACCCGGACCGCGTGGTGATGACCACGACCGACTCCAACCTCTGGGGCGGCGCCTCCGGGCACACCTACGCCTTCACCCGGCTGCCCGACGGCTCGACGCAGCTGGACGTCGTGGTCGTCCGCGAGGGCAAGAACCTCAAGGGCCGCGTCACCGGCCTGCTGCTGGGCACCGTCGGCCGGGGCGTCCTGGCGAAGGCGCTGAGGACGACGATCAGCGCGATCGAGGCCCGCAACCGGCTGCCCCAACCCTGACCCGCGCTCCCCGCACCCCAGCCCTTGATCCGTACCGGAAGGAAGAACCCACCATGGCCGTCACCTACACCGCCACCGTCGACGTCACCGGCGAGGGCCGCAACGGCGGAACCGCCCGCTCCGGCGACGGGCTGCTCGAACACCGCCTGTCCATCCCCAAGGAGCTCGGCGGGGCCGGCGACGCCACCAACCCGGAGCAGCTCCTGGCCGCCGGCTGGGCCGCCTGCTTCCTCGGCGCCCTCCGCCACGCCGCCGCCCAGCGCCGGATCAGGCTGACCAGCGCCGCGGTCAGCGCCGAGGTCACCCTCCACCACGGCGACGACGGCGAGTTCTCGCTGCTGGCCACGCTGGCCCCGCGGCTCGGCGGCGTCGACCAGCCCACCGCCGAGGAGCTCACCGAGGCCGCCCACCGGATCTGCCCCTACTCCAAGGCCACCCGGGGCAACATCCCCGTCACCGTCCACGCCACCGCCGTCTGACCACCCGCGCCGGCCGCCCTCGTCCTCGGGAGCCCCGGGTCCGTCCTGGCCGCCGTCGGCCCACCGGCCGAAGGCCCGCACGCCCTCACCGGATTCAGCCGGCGCCGAGGCACTGCGCCAGCAGCGCGTCGATGTCCAGGTGGTCGGACTCCGAACCGGCCGGGACCAGCCGGAAGCTGTCGGCGAGGAAGGCGGTGACCACGTCGGCCGGGGCACTGACCACCGCCTGCCCGGTCTCGCCGACCAGGGTGATGCGGATCTCGCCCTCGGCGCCGGGACTGACCCTCACGTCGCCGTTCCCGGCGGGCGCGCGCCGGCCCTCGTTCAGGAGGTCGCGGCCGAACCACCAGCACACCGGCTCGTCGCCGTCGATGCACTCGCACTCGTCGACCGGGAAGAACAGGCAGGCGGCGAAGGGCCGGTCGGCATCGAAGCGCAGCTCCGCGGGGACCGGGAGGTGGGGCAGCGGGCTGTCCGGGAAGGTGACGGGCATCGGGCGGACCGCGGACATCGACATCATCGAGCACTCTCCTTGCGGCGTCGTACCGGCCCCGGGCCCGACTGTAGGCACGCGGCCACCCACAGCGCGGTCCGTCGGTCGAGGCCGCCCGAAACCTCCACCTGCTCCCCGCATCCACGACACCCACGGGTTGGCGGGGTGTCAGGCCGTCCGCGCCGGCCGGGCGAACAGGGAGGGGGAGGAATTGGGTTGTGCGCAGCCCGCTCGGGGCTGTTGGGTGGCGCAGCGGTCATCTGCCGTGCCGCTTCGTCGTCCGAGTGAAGGAACCCCTTTGAGCACTCCGCCGCTGCCCGACGCCGTCACCGGCCCCGCCGGGCACCAGGCCGCGCCGGCGCCCGCGCCAGCGCCCGCACCCGCACCCGCACCCGCACCCGCACCCGCACCTGAGTACGCGCCCGAGTTCGCATTCGCGCCCCCGCCGATACCGTTCGAGCCGGTCGAGGCGCCCAAGTCCCGCCGGATCCCCGGCATCCTGAAGATCGGCGCGATGGTCGTGGTGATCGCGGCGGCGCTCGCCGTGGCCGCGTACGTCTCCCGGGACAACCCGGCCGCGGCGAAGGCCGGTGACTGCGCGCACAACGCCGGCACCGACAGCAAGCCGGACGTGAGCCTGGTGGACTGCGGCGCGGCGAACGCCGAGTTCACCGTGCTCAAGGTCGTCCACGGCGCCAATGAGAAGGAGTGCGAGACAGAGCAGGCGCTGGTGGCCACCTACGTCGAGACGCGTCGCAGCTCCACCCTGGTGCTGTGCCTGGGCGAGCGCCGCTGACCTGACACCGCGCCGGCCCGCGCCGGGCCCGTGCCCGGCCCGGGGCGCGTGGTCACCGGCCGGGGTGCCCGGCGGCGGGCGTCTGCCGCTCGGGCAGCCAGACGCGGTAGCGGCGCAGGGCCCGGCGCTGCTGTCGCTGCTCGGCCAGCAGGGCGATCGCCGGGTGGATGCCGGGTCGCGGCTCGCTGCCGCGGGCGAGGCGGCGCAGTTGGCGGCGGACCTGTGCCATGCTCGCGGCGGAGGCGAGGGGCTTGTCCTTCCAGGTGACCGGTCGCAGCTGCCGGTCGGCCTCGTGGCCGCCCATCCAGCGGTTGGGCAGGTCCGGGGTGACGGCGAGGGCGGTGCCCATGCCGACGAGGGCGACGCCGCCGGCCAGGACCTGCTCGGCGGTCTCGCGCCGGGTGATGCCGCCGGTGAGCATCAGGGGGACGGGGCTGGTCGCGGCCAGGTCCTCGGCGAGCTCCAGGAAGTACGCCTCACGGGCCCGGGTGCGGCCGTCGGCGGCGCGGCCGGTCATCGCGGGGCTCTCGTAGCTGCCGCCGGAGAGTTCGACCACGTCGACGTCGAGCACCGACAGCCATTCGATCACCTGGCGTGCGTCGTCGGCGTCGAACCCGCCGCGCTGGAAGTCCGCGGAGTTGAGCTTCACCGCGACCGTGAAGCTCGGCGGGACGGCGGCGCGCACGGCGCGGACGGTGTCCAGCAGCATCCTGGCCCGGTTCGGCAGGGATCCGCCCCAGGCGTCGGTGCGCCTGTTGACGAGGGGTGACAGGAACTGCGACAGCAGGTAGCCGTGGGCGGCGTGGATCTCCACCCCGTCGAACCCCGCCTGTTCGGCGCGTGCGGCCGTGACCGCGAAGCGCCGTACGGTGGCGTCGATCTGTTCGGGGGTCATCGCGGTCGGGCGGCCGAAGCGGCCGCTGTGCCTGCCGAGGTCGACGCCGACGGCGGACGGGCCCCACACGACGCCGGGCATCCCGGCGTGGACCTGGCGTCCGGGGTGGTTGATCTGCATCCAGACCGCGCCGCCGGCCGACTTGGCGGCCTTCGCCCATGCCACGAAGGGCTCCAGCGGCGCGGCCTCGTCGAGCACGACGCCGGCCGGGCCGGTCAGCGCCTCGGCGTGGACCATGACGTTGCCGGTGATCAGCAGTCCGGTGCCGCCGGAGGCCCAGCGCCGGTACAGCTCGATCAGGTGCCGGTCGGGGAGCTGGCCGGTGCCGGCCAGGTTCTCCTCCATGGCCGCCTTGGCGATCCGGTTGGGCAGTACCGCCCCGGAGCCCAGGGGCAGCGGGGTGAACAGTTCGCCGGCCATCGGACGGTCCCTCGTTCCTGTCGACTAATATGTGTACATCGCTCACATTAGAGGGGCAATGTAGGCGGTGTAAACATCGGAGAGGGTGACCCATGACACAGGCGAATGCCTCGTACCACCACGGCGACCTGCGCGCCGCGTGCCTGCGCGCCGCCCGGGAGCTGCTGGAGGAGGACGGCAGCGCGGGGCTGTCCCTGCGGGCCGTGGCGCGGCGGGCGGGCGTCTCGGCGACCGCCCCCTACCGCCATTACGCCGACCGCGACGCGCTCGTCTCCGCGGTCGCGGCGGAGGGCTACGTCGAACTCGCGGGCCACCTGACGGCCGCCCACCCCGCACCGCGCACGCCCGAGGACCTCGCCGGGATCGCGGTCGCCTACGTCCGGTTCGCGCTGGAACGCCCGGCGATGTTCCGGGTGATGTTCGCCGAGCCGTGCGACCCGACGGACGAGGAGCGCGTCGCGGCGACCACCGCCATCCGGGAGTACGTCCGCGGCATCGTCCACGGCGTCTTCCCCGACTCCGACCCGGAGGCCCTGTCCACCGCCGTGTGGGCCTTCGTGCACGGCCTGGCCTTCCTGCACCTGGACGGGAAGTTGGACACCTCCACCCCCGAGGCCGTCTCCGACCAGGTCCACGCCGCCGTCCGGGCCCTGCTCACCGTGACCCCACCGGCACCGACCGCTCAGCCGTAAGCACCCAGCCCCCGAGATTGGACCCGCCGTGACCGCGCTCGACCCGAGCACCCTCCACGCACTGACGCGCGCCCGCTACGTCAGCCTCACCACCTTCCGCAAGGACGGCACGCCCGTCGCCACCCCGGTGTGGCACGTGGTCGACAACGGCCTGCTGTACGTCTGGACCGAGGCCGACTCGTGGAAGGTCAAGCGGCTGCGCCGGGACCCGCGCGCCGAGGTCGTGGTCTGCGACGTCCGCGGCCGGATCAAGCCCGGCGCCGCCAAGGCGGCGGGCACCGGGCGGGTGCTCGACGCCGAGGGCAGGGAGAAGGTCCGCCGCCTGCTGGGCCGCAAGTACCTGATGGCCCGGGTGGGCGACATCTACGCCACCGTGACCGGCCGGCGGCGCCGGCGCCCCGTCGTGGCGCTGGAGATCACCTTCTGACCGGCCGGCTCCGGCGGGGCCGGGCCGGCCCTCCGGGCCGTCAGGACAGGTCGGCCACCAGGCGGTTGGCGAGCCGCTTGGACGAGCCGGGGTTCTGGCCGGTGTAGAGGGCGCGGTCGACCTCGATGTGCGGCACCAGCGGGAGGGCGCCCTTGGCGTAGTCCGCGCCGCTCTCGCGCAGCCTGTCCTCCAGGTACCAGGGAGCCTTGCGGCCGAAGCTGTTCAGCTTCTCCTCGACGTTGGACAGCGCGGTGACCCGGTAGCCGGCGAACGGCCAGGACCCGTCGTCGTTCCTGGCCGCCAGCAGCGCCGCCGGGCCGTGGCAGAGCAGGGCCAGCGGCCGGCCGGAGGCGATCCTCCTGGTGAGGAGCGCGCCCGACACCTCGTCGTGCGACAGGTCCTCCATCGGGCCGTGGCCTCCGGGGTAGAAGACCAGGTCGAAGTCGTCGGGGTCCATGTCGCCGAGGGCGGCCGGGCTGCGCAGCTCGCCCTGGATCGTGGCGAGGTGGTCGGCGACCTCGCGGAGGGTGCCGGGCAGGCCGGCGGTGCGGCCCATGCTGATCCTGTCCAGGGTGGGCCGCTTCCCGCCCGGGGTGGCGATCGTGGCCTCCCACCCGGCCTCGGCGAAGATCCTGTGCGGCACCGCCAGCTCCTCGCCCCAGAAGCCCGTGGGGTGCTTGGTCCCGTCCTTGAGCGTCCAGGTGTCGGCCGCCGTCACGACGAAGAGGACTCGGTTCATGGTCTCGCCTTCCTGTGTGCCCCACCGACCTGCTCAGCTTGCCCACAGATCGGTGGTGGCGGCGCGTTCGCGCGGTGGCCGTGGCGACGGCCGCCCGCTAAGCGGTCCGGCGCGGGACCGAGGTGGGCACCGGCATGTGGAGGGCGAGCTGGCCCTCGGTCATCACGTCGAACCGGACGGTCCGGATCGGTCTCAGTGAGCGCAGGTCGTCCGACATCCGGCCCTCGCCGAGCCGCAGGCGGACGTCCCGCGGGACGCGCGCCGTCCCGGCCTTCAGCACGTGGGTCTGGCTCAGGGTGGAGTGCCAGGCGCCGTTGATCCGCGTGTACGAGGTGAGCGAGCCGACCCGGTCGCCGCTCGGGTGGGCGCTCTGCTTCGGCGTGGCCGCCAGGAGCGACAGGTCGACGCCGCCGGCGTCGTTGGCGACGCGGGCGCTCGTCCGCCCGGCGTCGATGTCGACGTCGAGGCCGGTGACCCACTTGGGGAAGCCGTAGCCGTCGCGGCCGCGCACCCGGGCGATCTCGGTGCTCACCGGCAGGGAGAGCACGTACGAGTCCAGGTGCTCGTTCTTGAGACCGGAGACGAGGTCGAAGAACCCGAGCCTCCCGTGCCGCGCGGGCTTCACCGCGATGCCGACGGCGGCCTCGGTGTAGAAGTCGATGTCGCAGACGTCGTAGCGGAAGAACATCACCGAGACCAGTCCGAGGCCCGGGACGAGCTCCAGCGGTTCGAGCTCGCGAGGAAGGCGGCCGCGGATCGCGCCGGAGGGCGCCAGCATCGTGACCCGGGCGGTCGAGATCGCGTAGTAGAAGTTCGGGGTCAGCGTCGGCCCGATCGGGGAGTCGACCCTGGTCTTCGGCAGCTGCCGGAAGAAGTCCACACCGCCGACCCGGGGGTCACGGGCGATCTCGTCGAGGTCCGGATCCATCCGGTAGCGGTCGTAGAGGCCCCCCTTCGGGACGGCGACCGTGCGACCTCCGAGGTCGACCTCGACGGTGGGGTCCTTCGTCTGCGCCGACGGCATGGCCCGGCTCCTCCCTGCTGGCCATGTAAGCGGTGCACACATGACTGTAGGAGACGATGTGAGCACCGTCAACAATGAGGTTCGGGCACCCCTTCGGAGGCAGCCTGCGACGCCGGCCCCGGAACCGTCGGGGTTCCGGGGCCGGCAGGGGGCGGGGTCAGCGGAAGGTGCGGAGGCGGAGGCTGTTGCCGACCACGAAGACCGAGGAGAAGGCCATCGCTGCGCCCGCGATCATCGGGTTGAGCATCCCGGCCGCGGCGAGCGGCAGGGCGGCGACGTTGTAGCCGAACGCCCAGAACAGGTTGCCCTTGATGGTGGCCAGGGTGCGGCGGGCGAGGCGGATCGCGTCCGCGGCGGCGAGCAGGTCGCCGCGGACCAGGGTGAGGTCGGCGGCCTCGATCGCGGCGTCGGTGCCGGCGCCCATCGCCAGGCCCAGGTCGGCCTGGGCGAGGGCGGCGGCGTCGTTGACCCCGTCGCCGACCATGGCGACGACCCGGCCCTCGTCCTGGAGGCGCCGGACGGTGTCGACCTTGTCCTGGGGCAGGACCTCGGCGATCACCTGCTCGGGGGCGATGCCGACCTCGGCGGCGACGGCCTCGGCGACCAGGCGGTTGTCGCCGGTCAGCAGGACCGGGGTCAGACCGAGCTCCCGCAGCCTGCCGACGGCCTCGGCACTGGTCTCCTTGACCGCGTCGGCGACCTCCAGGACCGCGCGGGCCTCGCCGTCCCAGCCGACCGCGATCGCGGTGCGGCCGGCGCGTTCGGCCGCGGTCTTCGCCGCGGCCAGGTCCGCCGGCAGGTGCTGGGCCCAGTCGGCGAGCAGGGCTTCCCGGCCGGCCACCACGGCGTGCCCGTCCACCACGCCCTGGACGCCCAGGCCCGGGACGTTCTCGAAGCCGTCGACGGCGGGCAGGGCGCCGAGCTTCTCGGCGGCGACGGTGGCGACGGCCCGGGCGATCGGGTGCTCGGAGGCGTGCTCCAGGGCGCCGGCCAGCCGCAGCACCTCGATCTCGTCGGTGCCCTCGGCGGTGCGGACGGCGAGCAGGGCCATCCGGCCGGTGGTGACGGTGCCCGTCTTGTCCAGGACGACGGTGTCGACCCGGCGGGTGGACTCCAGGACCTCCGGGCCCTTGATCAGGATGCCGAGCTGGGCGCCGCGGCCGGTGCCGACCAGCAGCGCGGTCGGGGTGGCCAGGCCGAGGGCGCACGGGCAGGCGATGATCAGCACCGCCACGGCGGCGGTGAAGGCGGCGGTCCAGCCCTCGCCGGTGCCCAGCCAGTAGCCGAGGGTGGCGACCGCGAGGGTGATGACGATCGGCACGAAGACGGCGGAGATCCGATCGGCGAGGCGCTGGGCGGCGGCCTTCCCGCTCTGCGCGTCCTCGACCAGCTTGGCCATCCGGGCGAGCTGGGTGTCCGTGCCGACCCGGGTGGCCTCGACGACCAGGCGGCCGCCGGCGTTGACGGTGGCGCCGGTGACGGTGTCGCCGGGCCCGACCTCGACCGGGACGGACTCGCCGGTCAGCATCGAGGCGTCCACCGCGGAGGCGCCCTCGACCACCACACCATCGGTGGCGATCTTCTCGCCGGGCCGGACCACGAAGCGGTCGCCCGCGGCGAGTTCGGCGATCGGGACGCGCACCTCGCCGCCTCCGCGCAGCACCGTCACGTCCTTGGCGCCCAGTTCGAGCAGCGCCTTGAGAGCAGCGCCGGCGGTGCGCTTGGAGCGCGCCTCGAAGTAGCGGCCGGCCAGGATGAAGGCGGTGACGCCGGCCGCCGCCTCCAGGTAGATGTTGGACGCCCCGTCGCTGCGGCCGATGGTGAACTCGAAGCCGTGCCGCATGCCAGGCATCCCCGCGTCGCCGAGGAAGAGCGCCCACAGCGACCACAGGAACGCGGCGCCGGTGCCGAGCGAGACCAGGGTGTCCATCGTCGCGGCGCCGTGCCGGGCATTGGTGTACGCGGCCCGGTGGAACGGCCAGGCGGCGTACGTGACGACCGGGGCGGCCAGGGTCAGGGACAGCCACTGCCAGTTGTCGAACTGCAGGGCCGGCACCATCGCCATCGCGATGACGGGCACGGCGAGGGCCAGCGCGGTGAACAACCGGGTGCGCAGCGGGGCGAGTTCGTCCGCCGGCTCGGCCTGCTCGCCGGCGGGGCGTTCGGCGGCCGGGGGCCGGGGCAGGGCGGCGGTGTAGCCGGTGGCCTCGACGGTGGCGATCAGGTCGGCGACGGCGATGCCCTCGGCGACGACCACCTTGGCCTTCTCGGTGGCGTAGTTGACGGTGGCTTCGACGCCGTCCATCCGGTTGAGCTTCTTCTCGATCCGGGCGGCGCACGAGGCACAGGTCATGCCGCCGATCTGGAGTTCCACCTCGGTGGAGGCGGGGGCCTGGGTGGTCATCTGGGCTCCTCGTGGTCGTCGGGTCGTCGGGTCGTCGTCGCGGCGTCGCGTCGTCGGTGGGGCGGCGCCGGGGGCCGGTCCCGTTGCCCCGGGGGTAACGGGACCGTGAGCCTCCTGGCGGGTGGGTCGGCGAGCGCGTCAGGCACGGCCGGTGAGCTCGTAGCCGGCGTCGTCGATCGCGGCGCGCAGGGCCTCGTCGTCGATCGCGGTCTCGGCGGAGACGGTCACCAGGCCGCCCTTGACGTCGACCGAGACGGCGGTGACGCCCGGGAGTGCGGCGACGGCCTTGCCGACGGCCTGCTCGCAGTGGCCGCAGGTCATCCCGGCGACCGTGTAGACGGTGGTGGTGGGCGCGTTCTCGACCGCGACGGTGGCGGTGGCGGTGGCGGTGGAGCAGGTGCCTTCGGTCGAGCAGCAGGACATGGCTTCCTCCGGTGCAGTCAGTTCGATGGATACCCCTAGGGGGTATCTCTTGCGGCGAGTTCTTTATACCCCCAGGGGGTATGTGTCGCAACCCTCGGCCGCAGATCCACCCTCGCGGCGCGGCGGAGATCGCGGCAATGCCATCCACCCCGCAGATCCGGACCGACCGGCCGGGAACGAGCCGGCGACGGACAGGCAGCAGCCGGGCCACGGACGGGCGGGCCGGCGAATCGGACCGGTGGCCGGATCCGCGGGGCGGATGTCATTGCGGCCACCACCGGCGGCGGACCAGGCTGGCCACATGATCGACAGTGCAGCGGCCGCCGACGCCGCGCCCAAGCCCGTCCGCCTCGTGGTGATCGCCGTCTACGACGGTGTCCAGATGCTCGACCTGGCGGGCCCGCTGGACGTGTTCGCCGAGGCCGCCGGATGCACCGGCGGGTACCGGGTACTGGTCGCCTCGCCGGGCGGCCGGCCGGTGCGGGCCTCGGGCGGGGTGCGGATCGCGGTGGACACCGCGCTCGAGTCCGTCACCGGACCGGTGGACACCCTTGTGGTGGCGGGCGGCGACGAGGCGGCGGCCACCGACGCCTCCGACGCGGCCCGGCACCTGCTCGACCAGGTCCGACGGCTGGCGGCGGGCGCGCGACGGGTGGCCTCGGTCTGCACGGGGGCGTTCGTGCTCGCCGCCGCCGGACTGCTGGACGGCCGCCGGGCCACCACCCACTGGTCGTCCTGCGCCGAGCTCGCCGCGCTCTTCCCGGCGGTCCGGGTGGACCCCGACGCGGTGGTGGTGCGCGACGGGCGCGTCTCCACCGCCGCGGCGACGACGGCCGGGATCGACCTGGCGCTCGCCCTCGTCGAGGAGGACCACGGCGCCGACCTCGCCCGCCGGATCGGCAAGCTCTTCCTGGTCTACCTGCGCCGTCCGGGCGGGCAGGCCCAGTTCGCCACCACCGCCCGACCGGCGGACGTCGGGCACCTGGGGTTGCGCGCGGCGGTCCGGGCGGTGGCGGACGACCCGGCGGGCGACCACCGCACGGAGCGCCTCGCCGAGCGGGCCCGGATGAGCCCGCGCCACTTCTCCCGGGCCTTCACCCGCGACCTCGGCGTCACCCCCGGGCGGTACGTGGAGCAAGTCCGGGTGCGCGCCGCGCAGCGGCTGCTGGAGGAGACCGACGCCGACACGGCGGCGGTCGCCCGGCGCTCGGGGTTCGGCTCGGCCGAGACGATGCGGCGCGCCTTCCAGCGCACGCTGGCCGTCGCACCCTCCGCGTACCGCGAGCGCTTCCGCACGGCCTGCCCGATCGACCACCACGGCGGACCGGCGGAGCGGGCTACCCCGCCAGCTACCCCCTAGGGGTATCCGCGGCATCCCCGCAGATCCGCGGACGCAGGTTGACCACATACCCCCAGGGGGTATGTAATGCGGGCGTCGGAGGTCCGACGCACCGACCACTCCACGTGTACGAGGGAGCCCTCATGAACACCGCGCTGAAGATCACCGCCTTCGTCGCCGGCATCGCCACCGTCTTCGGCGCCTCGTACGGCGTCGGCCACGCCACCGGCACCGGCACACCGCCGTCACGGACGTCCGACAGCGCCGCCCACCCCGGGCACACACCCGCCGCCACGCCGAGCGCACAGTCCGGCGAACACCTACCGGGCGGCCTCCAGGTCTCCGACCGCGGCTGGACGCTCGGCCTGGAGAACCCCTTCGTCACCGCCGGCGCCCCCACCGAGCTGCGGTTCCGCGTGCTCGGCCCGGACGGCCGACCGGTCACCGAGTACCGCACGCAGCACGAGAAGGAGCTGCACCTGATCGTCGCCCCGCGCGACCTCTCCACCTTCCAGCACCTGCACCCGGTCCGCGCCGCCGACGGCACCTGGAGCACGCCCGTCGCCCTCCCGGCCGCCGGGGAGTACCGGGTCATCGCCGACTTCGCGCCGACCGGCACCGACGAGGGCCTCACCCTCGGCGCCGACCTGCACGCCGCCGGCGACCTGCGCCCCTCCGCACTGCCGCAGACCGGGCGGACCGTCACCGCCGACGGCTACACCGTCGCCCTGACCGGCGACCTCACCCCGGGCCGGGCCGGCCGGCTCACCCTCACCGTCAGCCGCGACGGCCGCCCGGTCACCGACCTCCAGCCGTACCTCGGCGCCGCCGGCCACCTGGTCGCCCTGCGCGCCGGTGACCTCGCCTACCTCCACGTCCACCCCGACGGCGAGGGCACCACCGGCGGCCCCGCCGTCTCCTTCACCACCACCGCACCCAGCAGCGGCGACTACCGGCTCTTCCTGGACTTCAAGCACCAGGACACCGTGCACACCGCCGCCTTCACCCTCCCCGCGACGACCACCGCTCCCCCGGCGCCCCAGACCACCGGGACGGCACCCACCGCCGCGGCGACACCGACCGCCGGGGCGACACCCACCACCCACGACCCCGACCACCGGCACTGAGGCCCGCCACTCCCTGACCGCGGCCTCCGGCGGCCACCCACGCGCCGACGCCTCACGCGCCTGCCGGACCTGGGTCACCACCAGCGCCCGCGCCTCGACCGCATCGTCGGCCTCAACGACCGGGTCGTGACCGTCGATCAGGAACGTCGGCCGACCGCGGTCACGGACAGCCGGGCAGCGCCGAAGCCGACGCCATACACGCTGTCGTCGTCGCCGGCGCGCGGCATCACCGGATGCCCCGCCCCGCCACCGGCTACGGCGCGCGCGTTTTGCGCTCCGGGTGTCAGCCGCCGGTGCGGGCGTGACGCGGACGGCCGGCCTTGTCGCTGCGGCCGGACTCGGCCCGCGGCCCGCGGTGGCGGGGGCCGGGGCGGGAGGCGGTGGCGGTCAGCACCGCGGCGATCGCAAGAGGCGCCAGCAGCAGCACCGTGGCAGTGGACATACGCACCTCCGGTCAGTGAACGAACCTGTCATTCGGCTGCCCCCACCAGCTCGGATCATGCGGGCAACGTCTCCCGTTCACGCCGTCGGCTCCCTCCGACTACGGCAGCGGAGTGAGCGGATCACCCGGGTGCCGAGCCGGCGGAGCGCACCGGCGCGGGGCTGTCAGCGGGCTGCGGCAGCCAGCCCGGGGCACCGCCGACCGTGCGCCACAGCTCGCTGTACTCGCCCGGGTCGGCCACCCGGCCCTCGCTGATGTCGGAGAGCTCTCGGATCGGCTCGTGCAGCAGGTGTCCGGTGCTCTCCCGGAACCGGGCCCGGCCGGCCTCGTCCGGGTCGTGCGCCTCCAGGTCGGCGACCCCCGGACGCCACTGCCCTCCAAAATGCCCATGCCGCGGGCCGGCTCCCGGGTGTGCTTTCGGGCACGCGCCAGGTGGGCATTCGGCCGCACCGGATGCGGCAGGCAGAAGTCGGGCAGTTCGAACGGCTCGGCCATCGGCGTCCCCCACCGGAAGGCGGCCGGTCCCGGGTACCAGGCCGCGAACGTCACCCAGTCTCGACGGCGGGGAACGGCCCGGGTAAGACGCGTACCGCAGCGTTGATGCGGCGTACGACCGCGACCGCGCCTTCATCCTTCGGGTGAATCCCCCCGAAGCACCTGTGACACCGTGCCACCGACGCTAAGATCCGGACCCGTCCCCCACGGGGTTGTCGGATCCCGCGGCAGTCCCGCCGTCCTCGGCTGGCATCGGCCCGTCCGCACCGGTTCGACAGGCGCCTCTTCTGACGAGCAGTCAGTCACATTCCTGAAGACTGGAATCCGAAGGGAACCCGCGCTTCGGTACCCGGATTTCGGGTAGGCAGGTCGAGCGGGCCAGGGGCTGCCCACACACGGCTGACTGACAGGGGCGGGAATGCTGGCGGAAGCGCTGGGGGCGCTCGCGACCGCGGGTGGGACTGCGGTGGCACAGGCCGCAGGGACCGAGGTGTGGGCTGCGGTCCGGGAGCGGGTCGTGCGGCTCTTCAGCCGGTCCGGGTCGCGGGACATCGGTGCGGTGTCCGCCGAGCTCGACCGGCTCTCAGCCGGGCCGGGGAGTGCGGCGGGCAGCCTCGAACCGGCCGCCGCGATCTGGCGGTCACACTTCGAGGCCCTGCTCCAGCAGCTCGACGGTCCCGACCGCGAGTCGGCCGTCCTGTTGCTGCGCGAGGTGGTCGGGCTGTCCCGCGCGGCGACGGCCGTCACGGCGTTGGGGAACGGTTCGCTGGCACTGGGCGGCGACGCCAGGTTCACTGCCGAGCCCGGTGGTCTCGCCGCCGGGACGGTCGGTACCGCGCTCACCGTCGGGCACACCGGAGTGGCCGCCGGACGGGTGGACCAACTGAACGTCTACATCCAGCACGACGAACGAACGGGCGCGACGACCCTCAGCCCGCCCCTGGGACGACGTAACCCCGACCACCCGCCGCGCGGCAGGGAGTCCCTCCTGGAATCCCTGGCAGACCTGCTGGCCGACTCCTCGGACGGCGGGGCCCACGTACTCCACGGCATGGGCGGCTCGGGCAAGACCACCCTGGCCCTGGAGACGGCGCATCGCGCCGCCGCGGACAACCTGAGGGTCTGGTGGATCGGGCCCTCGGATCAGGACGCGCTGGCGTCGGGTCTGCTGACGGTCGCCCGGCAGGCCAGTGCCACCGACGAGGATCTCCGCACCCGCGACGGTGCCGACGTGCTCTGGCAGGCTCTGGAACGGTACGACCGGCCCTGGCTGCTCGTCGTGGACGGCATCGACGATCCCGGGCTCCTCGACGGCACGGGCCGCCTGAGCGACGGCACCGGCTGGATCCGCCCGCACCGAGGGACCGGACTGGTGCTGATCACCACGCGGAACGGGACGGCCGCGGCATGGGGGCCGGGCTTCCGGCTGCACCAGATCAACGGCCTGGCGTCCGCGGATCCGGGCGGGGAGGAGGCGGTGACCCCGTCCCCCGCCGCGCAGGTCCTCATCGACTACGCGGGTCCCGACAAGGGGCCCCTGCGGGACGCCGAAGCGTTGGCGGAACGCCTGGGAGGGTTGCCGCTGGCTCTCCGGCTTGCGGGCAGCTACCTCGCCGACGTGTCGGAGCAGCCCTGGCCGGATGCTGCCGCCACCCTGACCTTCTCGGCCTACCGGCAGGCCATCGAGGAGGGACGTCCCGATCGGTTCGACCCGAACGGAGTCATCAGGAGCGCCACCATGCTGAACCTCGACCAGTTGGCCAGCCGCGGCCTTCCGCAGGCACGCCCGCTGATCGGACTGTTGTCCGCCTTCGCGGGCGCTCCTCTGCCCTATGTGACGGTGCTCCGGCCGGACCGGGTCGCCGCCGTGCCCCAGCTCGGCATCTCCGACGGTGCCCAGCTCTGGCGACTCCTCAAGGCACTCGCCGACCTGAGCCTCATCGAACTCGACGGCGTATCGGCGGCTCTGCCCGTGCTGCGCCTCCATCCCCTGGTGCGCGACGCCGCGCGCGCGGAGGAGGCGCCCTGGGCGCCACCGACAGCCGGCCTGCTGTTGAACCAGGCCGTCGGCACCCTTGGCGACCGTGTCGAAGACCCCGCCTCATGGCCGCAGTGGCACGCGCTGGCACCGCACGTGTTCCGATCCCACCGACTGGCCGTCGAGGCAGCGGACGACGCCGACGCCGACGGCGTCCTCGGAGCAGGGGCCGCAGCGCTGCTCGTCGCCAGATACCTGGATCTTCGGGGCCTCTACTCGGAGGCCGAGAACCGCATCCAGGAGGTTTACCTGGGGCGGCGCGCCCGCTTCGGGGAGCACGATCCGGCAACCCTGGACGCCCGCTACCACCTTGCCCGGGTCGCGCGCAAGCAGGGCCGGCTGGAGGAGGCCGAGGAGGAGCTCCGGACCCTCGCGCACGAGCTGCGCCGACTCCTCGGTGAGGACGACGCCGCAGGGCTCTCCGTCCGCCACACCTGGGCCATGGTGCTGCGCGAGCTGGGGCGGCTGGACGAGGCCGAGCAGGCGCACCGGGAGGTCTGGCAGATCCGGGCCCGCCTCCTGGGCGAGGCGCACCCCGATACCCTCACATCCCGATACAGCCTTGCCCGGGTGGCTCGTGAGCGCGGCGACCTGCCTCATGCGGAGGCGGAGTACCGGATCGTCCACAGCGCACGCCGCCACGTGCTCGGGGAGCGCCACCCCGACACGCTGGCGACCCGTCACAGCCTCGCGGTGGTGGCCCGCAGGCTCGGCCGGTGGGAGGAGGCCGAGGCCGGGTTCCGAGAGGTGCTCGCTGCCAGGACGGAGATCCTCGGGGAGAGCCACCCGTACACCCTCATCACCCGCACCGAGCTCGCCCTGCTGGCCTGGGACCACACCGACCTCGGAACGGCCGAGCACGAACTGGCCACGGTCCTGGAGCTGCGGACGAGGGTACTCGGAGCGAGCCATCCGCAGACCGCCTGGACGGCGGCCAACCTGCACCACCTCCGCGAGCTCCGCAGCGCCGGCACACCACCGACCCGGGTCGCCCCCGCTCCCCAGCAGGGCCCCAGCTACTGAGGCCCCGCCTTCCGCGACCCTTCCGACCTCGGAGCCATCGTGCTGGTCAACATCGTGTCTCTGACCGTATCCGTCCTCGCTCTCCTCATCTCCGGGTATCTGGCGCTGCGGCAACTCCGGTCCTCCCAGGGGGCGAATGTCCTGGCGATGATCCTCGACGGCTTCAGCGAGAGCCGTGATCCCGCGTACTCGGAGGCGATCGAGTACGTGCTCTACCGTCTCGTCGACGACTACCCGCGGCCGATCTCCTACTTGGATCTCGCAGAGCCCCACAAGTCCCATGTCCGGCGCGTCGGACTCTTCTTCGACGACCTCGGAAAGCTCGTCGCCCACCGCGTAGTCGACGAGACCCTCATCATCGGCTCCTACGGACGGAGCATCCTGCGGGCGTGGCTGATTCTCGCTCCGTTCATCTACCTGGAGCGTCAAGCCCATCAGCGGACCCCCATGCGGTACTTCGAAGATCTCGCCCATCGAGTGAGCCGCACCTCCCCCGACGCGATCTACGCAGAGCTCAAGCTCGGCAGGCTTCCCCCATCTCTCCCCGAGCAGAGCAGCACTCTCCGAGGTGGAGCGGGGCCATCGGCGACAGACCGGTGCGACGTACCGGATCACGGCGCGTAGTTCGCTGTCCGGGTAGTCATGGAGCCCTGGGACGGGACAGTCGTCAGCGGAAGCTCCAGACCTGGTTGGACTGGGTGCCGCCACCGCCGTAGCAGTCCCAGATCTGCAGCAGGGTGCCGTTGGCGGTGCCGCGGCCGACGGCGTCCAGGCACTTGCCGGAGGCGGGGTTGGTGAGGGTGCCGTTGGCGTTGGCCTGCCACTTCTGGGCGCCGAGCCCGTTGCAGCTCCACAGCCGGACCTGGGTGCCGTTGTCGACGCGGCCGCCGGCCACGTCGAGGCACTTGCCGGACCTGGTGTTCACCAGCGCGCCGTTGGACCAGCTCCACTGCTGGTTGGGCCAACCGCCCGTACCCGTGTAGCAGTCGTAGAGCTGGACGGGCGTGCCGTCCGCGGTGCCGCCCTCCTGGTCGTCCAGGCAGCGTCCGCTGCCCTGGCCGACGATGCTGGTGCCGCCGCCACCGCCGGTGCCGCCACCGGTGCCGTTGGGCGTGTAGGAGAAGGAGTTCACGGCGAGGCCGGGGCCGCCCTGCCAGGGCTCGAAGCCGAACTGGACGCTGGTCATGTACCAGGAGGGCTGCAGGTAGCCGCGGCTGATCGAGTCGTTGGTGAAGTCCTTGATGTTCACCGTGATCGCGTCGGTGCCGGACTGCCGCACGTAGGAGACGGTGTTCCAGCCGGGGTTGCTGCCCTGGCGGCCCTCCCACACGTCCCACGTCGCGCCCTCCAGGGACACGGTGGCGACCTTGGAGCCGAACGGGGCGGGCGGGCCCTGGTGGTTGACCCAGATCATCAGCTCCTCGCCGTCGTTCTGCCCGGCGGGGTTGGGGTGGCTGTCGAACCAGATGTCGTACGCGGCGTCCCAGGAGCCGGCGGCGGTGCCGAACGACACGCTGGACTGCGGGTTGGTGAACGAGGACACCTGCTGCGGCAGGCCGTTGCCCCGGGAGCAGTTGCCGTAGTGGCAGCCGGCGTAGATGGACGGGTACGAGGCGGGGGCGCCGCCCGTCCCGACGTTGTGGTTGCCGGTGGTGACCCGGAAGCCGTTGTCGGAGACGTCGATGCACTGCTGGATCGAGTCGCCCCACTCGTTGTTCTGCACGATGTACGCGCCGTTCGACACCGCGACGCTGCCGAACTTGTCGCAGATGGTGGTGGCGGCACCGGCGGGGCCGGCGGCCGCCACCGGGAGGACGGTGGCGGCCACCAGCGAGAACGCGGCGAGTGCGGCGCGCAGCGTTCGGAGGAGCACGGAACCTGGCACGGTGAGACCTCTCTCGTTTCGGGGCGTCGACGCGACGCCGGACACGACGGATTGGGAGCGCTCCCACATGTGCAGGCACCATGAAGCCAGTAGGTCATGTTACATGTCAACGGTGGCGCTGTGTACAAGAATTGAAGGCATTCGGGCACGTGGCGCGCGGATCGGCCGCGAGCCACGCCAGATGGCGGGCCGGCGGCCGATCCGCGTTCACGACCTGCCGACAGGCGCCGGACGCGGCACCCCGACACTTCGGGTCGTGACAGGAGGCGAGCGCGTCAGTGGGCGACCGCTGCCTCGCTCCGGAACGGCGCGAAGTCGGCGTTGTTCTTGCAGCCGAGGTTCTCGAAGGTGCTGACCTTGGTGTCCGGATCGGTGCCGGTCAGGTGGTACTTGCAGGCGCCCTTGATGTACCGGCCCTCGACCCCGCCGGGGAAGTCGATCTCCTTGTTCCAGAGGTAGGGCGACTGGTAGCCGTTGAGGCGGGCGGTGGCGTTGACGTCGATGCCGCCCGGGGCGTAGATCTCGTAGACCCAGCCGGTCTTGGCGGCGCCGTAGGTGGCGAACTTCTGCGCCACCCACATCGCGCAACTGGTGCTGAGGTGGGCGCTGTTCTGTCCGCCGCCCTGGACGATGTACTCGGCGAGGGGGGTCACGGCCTCGCCGCGGGGCGTGAAGCCGGCCCGGAAGATGTCCTCCACGTTCTCCCGGGTGTCACCGCGCCAGAGGGTGTTGACGTCGTTGCGCCACTGCCAGCGCTCGTTCGCCGCGGAGGCCGCGACCGTCTGGGCGATCTGCGGCTGGGTGGTGGTGCGCCACCAGTCCCAGGCGCGGTAGTCGACGACCGGCCCGCAGGGCGTGGTCAGGTCGTCGTCGGCCGCCGCCCGCACCGCGGGCACGGCCGGAGCGGCGGCGGCTGCCGGGGCGGCCGTGACGGAGGCGACGGCGGAGGCGAGGGAGGCGGCGGCGAGCACCCGCAGAGCGGCTTGCAGCATGGTGAGAGCCCATCGGTCGGTCAACGTGACGGGCCCTTTATAGGCACACGAACCATGACGCGCCGGTAGCGATACGCCGAGGCCACCCGCACGAGCGCATAAGTCACACCGCACTCGGTGGTACCCGGGCAGCTGCAACTGAACGCCCACCCGGGATCGTCCGCATCAGTGAGGGGCGAATAGGCAGGGCCGCCATTGAACACCCGGCGATCCACCGGGTGTGCTGGACCTGCCGCCGCACTCCGGTGCGGTCCCGAGAACAGGCAGGTGGCACCGATGGACGCATTCGAGCGAACCGGCGACCCCGGAGGTCCGCGGACCGCGGCCTACCTCCGCGCCTACCCCGCCGACCCGAGCGGGATGGAGTGCCAACGCTGGGCGCTCGCCGACCTGGCCGCCGCCGCGGGGCTTCCCGAGCCGCAACTGTTCATCGACAACGGCCACCGCGTCACCGACGGCCTGCCGGCCCTCGACGCACTGCTGCGGGCCGTCGGTGAGGGCTGGATCTCCGCGGTCCTGGTGCCCGGCCTGTACGTGTTCGGCCTGCGCGAGGAGGAGGTGGCGGCGGCGCTCCGCCACCTCGACCGGCACGGCTGCAGGCTGCTGCAGCTCCCCCCGCGCCGGGCCCTGTCCCGGGCACCGCGGATCGCGGAAGCCGCCTGACGGACGAGGGCCGCCGGCCTCCGTAACGCGCCCGGCCCGGTCGGGCGCGGGTGAACGTCGGGCGCAGGTGAACGTCAGGCGCGGGTGAACGTCAGGTGGGTGACGCCGCTGGGGGTCGCCACCGTCTCGATGCGGAAGCGGCTCTCCATCCCTTCGAGGCCGCCCCAGAGCCGCTCGCCCCGGCCGAGGAGGATCGGCACCACGACGACGTGCAGGTGGTCGACCAGGTCCTCGGCGAGGAAGGCGCGCAGGGTGCTCGGCCCGCCGCCGATCCGGACGTCGAGGCCGCCCGCGGCCTCCTTGGCCTGCGCCAGCACCTCCTGCGGCGAGCCGTCGACGAAGTGGAAGGTGGTGCCGCCCTTCATCTCCACCGAGGGACGGGGGTGGTGGGTCATCACGAAGACCGGCGTGCGGAACGGCGGCTCCTCCCCCCACCAGCCGTTCCAGTCGTGGTCCTCCCAGGGGCCGTGCTGCGGACCGAACTTGCCCCGGCCCATGATCTCCGCGCCGATCCCCTCGCCCCACGTGCCGGCCATGGCGTCGTCCACGCCGTAGGCGCCGCCCTCCGCGCCCTGCATCGACCGGAAGGCCCGGGTGTTGAAGAACCAGCCGTGCAGCCGGTGCCCGGCGTGGCCGAACGGCGCGTCGAAGGTCTGCCCCTCGCCGGTGCCGAAGCCGTCCAGCGAGACCGAGAAGTTGTGGACCCGTACCAGCGACACGTGAGGACCTCCGGCAGTCGACACTCCGGCGCGGCAAGGCCGCCGCACCCCGTGCGACCGAATGTATCCCCGGGGTCCGACAGATCCCCGGACCGCCGGTCGCCGGGTCTGGCAGGTGTCCCCGGCGCGGAGTAAATTTAGTTAACGTCAGCTAAGGATCAGGGGCGGGGAGGCACGGGCAATGACGACACCGGACAGCGGGGCCGGGCCCGGCGCGGCCGCCGACGACGGACTCGGCGACGACGGACGCGGCGGCCGGATCGGGGCCGGGCATCCGCGCTACAAGTGGATCGCGCTCTCCAACACGACGCTGGGCATGCTGATCGCCACGATCAACTCCTCGATCGTGCTGATCTCACTGCCCGCGATCTTCAACGGCATCCACCTCGACCCGCTCCGGCCCGGCAACGTCAGCTACCTGCTGTGGATGCTGATGGGCTACATGCTGGTCACCGCCGTACTGGTGGTGACGCTGGGCCGGCTCGGCGACATCTGGGGCCGGGTGCGGATCTACAACGCCGGTTTCCTGATCTTCACGGTCACCTCCGTGGTGCTCTCCCTCGACCCCCTGCAGGGCGCCGGCGGAGCGCTCTGGCTGATCGGGTGGCGCGTCGTGCAGGCCGTCGGCGGCGCGATGCTGATGGCCAACTCGGCCGCGATCATCACCGACGCCTTCCCGGCCCGGCAGCGCGGCATGGCGCTGGGCGTCAACATGGTCGCCGCGATCGCCGGGTCCTTCGTCGGCCTGGTGCTCGGCGGGGTGCTCGCCGAGTGGAACTGGCGGTCGATCTTCTGGGTGAACGTCCCGATCGGCATCATCGGCACCGTCTGGGCGTACCGCTCCCTGCACGAGACCGGCGTGCGCCGACCGGGCCGGATCGACTGGTGGGGCAACATCACCTTCGCCGTCGGCCTGACCGCCCTGCTGGCGGCGATCACCTACGGCATCCAGCCGTACGGCGGCCACACCATGGGCTGGACCAACCCCTGGGTGCTGGCCGGCCTGATCGGCGGCACCGCCGTGCTCGGCGTGTTCTGCCTGATCGAGACCCGGGTCGCCGAACCGATGTTCCCGCTCCGGCTGTTCCGCGACCCCGTCTTCGCCGGCGGCAACCTCGCCACGCTGCTCGGCTCGATCGCTCGCGGCGGCCTGCAGTTCATGCTGATCGTCTGGCTCCAGGGCATCTGGCTCCCGCTCCACGGCTACGACTACGCCGACACCCCGCTGTGGGCCGGCATCTACCTCGTCCCGCTCACCGTCGGCTTCCTGGCCGCCGGCCCGATCGCCGGGCACCTGTCGGACCGCTTCGGCGCCCGCCTGTTCGCGGCCGGCGGCCTGGTCGTGATGGCCGCCTCGTTCGCCGGGCTGCTCCTGCTGCCCACCGACTTCGGGTACCCGGCGTTCGCCCTGCTGGTGTTCCTGAACGGCCTCGGCGGCGGCCTGTTCGCCGCACCCAACACCGCGCTCGTGATGTCCAGCGTCCCCGCGGCCGACCGCGGCGCCGCCTCCGGCATGCGCGCCACCTTCCAGAACGCCGGCATGGTGCTCTCCATCGGCGTGTTCTTCTCGCTGATGGTCGCGGGCCTCGCCGGTTCGCTGCCCGAGGCCCTCACCGGCGGCCTCACCGCCCAGGGTGTGCCCGCCGCCGACGCCAACGCCGTCGCCCAACTTCCGCCGGTCGGAACGCTGTTCGCCGCCTTCCTCGGCTACAACCCGATCCGCGAACTGCTCGGCCCGCACGTCCTGTCCACGCTGCCCGCCGCCAACGCCGGGACGCTCACCGGACGGGAGTTCTTCCCACACCTGATCTCCGGCCCGTTCCACGACGGCCTGATGGTCGTCTTCTCGCTCGCCATCGCGATGTCCCTGGTCGCCGCCGCGGCCTCGCTGCTGCGCGGACGCACCGGACGCACCACCGGCCGGCCCGCGGCCACCGACCCGCCCGCCGCCGAGCCCACCGCCGACCCGCCCGCCACCGGCCGGGACGCCGCCGCGGGCCGGGGCACCGCATGAGCACCCGCGACGAGACACCGGACGCCCCGGACCTGCCCGCAGAGGACGCCGCGGGGGCCTCCCCCCAGCAGCCGCCCGAGGAGCACGGCCCGGCCGCCGCCGTCGACCCGGCCCTCATCGACCCGGCCGCCGTCGTACGGCTGCGCCTGGTGATCGCCCGGCTGTACCGGCAGCTCGCCCAGGCCTCCACCGGCCAGGAGTTCACCTTCGCCCAGCAGTCGGCGCTCGCACGGATCGAGCAGCACGGACCGCTCCGCCTCGGCGAGCTCGCCGCCCTGGAACGCGTCGCCGCCCCCTCGATGACCCGCACCGTCGGTCCGCTGGTGGCCGCCGGCCTGGTCAGCAAGGTCCCCGATCCGCACGACGGCCGCTCCACCCTGGTCGAGCTGTCACCGGCTGGCGCCGACCTACTCGCCACCATCCGCCAGGAGCGCTCCGAACTGCTGGCCGGCCGCGCCGCCGCGCTCACCGCCCACGAACAGGCCGTGCTCCTGGCAGCCCTGCCCGTCCTGGAACACCTCCTGGTCGACGGCGCCCCCGACAGCCGGTAGGTCCGGCCGCGTCCGTACCCCGAAAGGCCCCGCCCCGTCAGCACGGACGGGGCGGGGCGGGGCTGCCGCAGGGGGTCAGCAGCCGCTGTCGGAGATCACGTAGTAGCCGTCCGCGGTCTCCTTGAGGGTGTGGGTGACGTAGAGGTTGTACAGGCCCATGTTCTGGTTGGAGCCGTTGGCGTAGGTGTAGCCGCCGCTGGTGTGGGCGCGGCCGGCAACCACCTGGTTGTAGTTGTTCGCGGTGAAGCACTGCGGGGTGTAGCCGGTGGTGGTGGCGGTGACGGCGGCGGACTGCGCGCCGACCGTCCCGGCCGAGTCGACGGCCGCCACCGTGTATGCGTAGGCCGTGCTGCTGGTCAGACCGGAGTCGGTGTAGCCCGTGCCGGTGGCCGAACCGACCAACGCGCCACCCCGGTACACCTTGTACGAGGCCGCCCCGCTCACCGCCGACCAGCTCAGCGACGCCGTCGTGTCGGTCGTCCCGGTGACCGCCAGACCCGTCGGCGCCGGCAGCGTGGTGCTCCCGCCGCCGGTGGTGGTGGCGGTGACGGCGCCGGACTGCGCGCCGACCGTCCCGGCCGAGTCGACGGCCGCCACCGTGTACGCGTAGGCCGTGCTGCTGGTCAGACCGGAGTCGGTGTAGCCCGTGCCGGTGGCCGAACCGACCAACGCACCACCCCGGTACACCTTGTACGAGGCCGCCCCGCTCACCGCCGACCAGCTCAACGACGCCGTCGTGTCGGTGGTCCCGGTGACCGCCAAACCGGTCGGTGCCGGCAGCGTGGCGGTGCCGGAGCCGTCGAGGCCCCAGAACGCGGCGGTGTAGTAGCTGGAGCAGATCGCCTTGAGGTAGTACGCGCCGGTGGTGCCGCACTGGCCGGTGCCGGTGCCGGGGTTGACGGCCAGGCCGTGGGACATGCCGGAGATGGAGTACAGCTGGACGGCGGGCTTGCCGTTGGCGTCGTTGTACTGGGTCAGCGTGGTGCCGCCGGTGAGGGTCTGGGTGCTGGACGGGGTCTGCGGGATGCCCCAGACGTTGGTCCACTGGTCGCGCAGCTCGGTGCCGTTGACGGGCTTGACGGTGGTGTCGGAGCTGCCCTGCCAGATCGCCACCCGCGGGTAGGGGCCGGTCCATCCCGGGTAGGAGTTGCGGACCTTGGTGCCCCACTGCGCCGGGGTGAGTCCCATGTCGTTGTTCTGGCAGCTGGACGCGCCCGCCTGCGCGGTCGCGCACTGCGCGGGGAGGCCGGAGTCGATGGCGCCGCCGGCGAAGACGTCCGGGTAGTCGGCGAGCAGGTTCGCGGCCTGGCCGCCGCCCGCGGACAGGCCGGTGATGTAGACCCGGCGGGTGTCGCTGCCGTACTGGGCGACCGCCTTGTCGACCATCTGCTTGATGGACAGCGCCTCGCCGTTGCCGCGGGTGCTCTGAGCGGAGTCGAACCAGCGGAAGCAGCTCAGCGAGTTGTTGGCGCTGGTGGTCTGCGGGTAGACCACCGCGAAGCCGTACTGGTCGGCGAACTGGGCCCAGCCGGAGTGGCTGTGGTAGTCGGAGGCGCTCTGCACGCAGCCGTGCAGGGCGACCACCAGCGGCCGGCCGGTGGGCAGGCCGTCCGGGGCGTACGCGAACATGCCGAGGTTGCCGGGGTTGGACCCGAACCCGGTGACCTGGGTGAGGGCGGCGGCGGAGGCGGTGGGGGCGCCGACGGTCAGCAGGCCGGCGGCGAGCGCGACCGCGCCGGCGGCGGCGGAGATCCAGCGGCGGATGCCCTGCCGCGCGCGGGACTTGCCGGGCAGACGTGTCATGGAGGGGCTCCTGGGTGGGGGTGGACACGACCGTGGGCCTCGCCGAGCCGGATCCGGGCGGGTGGGACCGTCGGGGCTCTGTGCGGCGGGGCTGTGACGTGAATCATGCGACCCGTCAGGAGGCGCGGTAATGGCGGAGAGATCCACCCTTGATCGGACGGCCATGTGCGCGTGACCCATGACACCTCCGCTTCAGCGCGGCGCCGGGAGGCCGATGACGCGCGCGCCCCGGGGTGCCGTCGCGGCCAGCTTCTCCCGGTCCGGTTCGGTCGCGGCGAGGACGACGACCCCGTCCAGCCGCTCCCAGTCGAGGAGGGCCGGCTTGGGGCGCAGGAGCGCGACGACCGGCCCGTCCGCGTGGCCGGCGCACAGCGGGATGCCTCCCGCCCAGCGGGGGTCGAAGTCCTCGTGTCCGAAGTACGGCTGGGTGCCGTGGTGGACGCGCACCCACTCCGCCGCCGCCTCGCGCATCCGCCGGCGATCGTCCGAGGGCACCGACAGCCGCCAGGACCGCACCATGACCCGGTGCGGATCGCGCAGCAGGTGCCGCGGGGACTCCGCGGTACCGCGCCACCCCGTCCCCGGGCGCAGCTGGCGCTCCACGGCCTGGACCCGCCGGCCGTCGAGCTGCCGCTGGAGCCGCTCCCACTCGGCGGCGTCCTCGACGTAGCGCGGGGCCGTCCAGGCCGCCGGCCAGAGGATGCGGCCGTCGAGCCGCTGCGGACGGGCGAAGCGGTGGCCGACGACGCGCCCCGCCAGGACCCAGGCCACGAAGTCGCGCAGCGCGGCGTTGGCCGGTAACCAGTTCGGCACGTCGAAGCGGGCCAGCCCGCCCACCACCTTCCACGGCGCGCCCTCGCTGCCCGGAGCGGCCGCCATCACGGAGGGCACGGTGCCCAGCCACGGCCGGGAGTGGACCCCCACCCAGCACACCCGCACGCCGTCCGCGGCGAAGCGGGCGGTACGTTCGCCTATCTCGTCCGGGGTGATCGGGGACAGCTGTGCCTCCCACGCCATGCGGCGGCCGCCGTCGGGGGACGAGGCCATCACGTCGGCCCGCCAGGCCCCGTCCGGGGCCCGGACCTCCAGCTCGGCGAACCATCCGCCGGCGCGCACGGCTTGGGCGAGCTCCAGCTTCAGCAGGTGGTGTTCCATGCTCTCCTGCGCCAGCGCGCAGTTCGGTGCCCCGGCGTCGTGGGCGAAGAACCGCAGCCCGCCCGAGGAGACCTTCGGGTGCACGCCGTGCCCGCACTCCGGGCAGGCCAGTGGCACCCGGGGCCGTACCCGGTGGATCGCCGGCCACGCCCAGCCGCACCCGAGGTCGTCCTGGCTGGCGTCCAGTCGGCCGCGCCCGGCGTGCATCGCGGTGATGGCCATGGAATGTCCCCCTCCTGCGGTCCGGACCCCGCCCGGGCCGCCGCGCCGTCCCGGCCGTCAGAGCGCGTCGGTCGCCGCGGGTTCCCCCGTCAGGCCCGCGCGCACCAGCGCCCGGAGGACGGCCGGCGGGTCCAGCGGATCGCCGTCGCGGTCGGTCGCGCCCAGGCGTTCCAGCAGCGTCCGTGGCTCCAGCCGGTACGCCTCCGCGTCGGCCAGCAGGGTGGACGCGTCCTTCCCTCCGGCCGAGCCGTCCAGATGGCCCGTCAGCTCGTCCAGGACCTCGCCGCGCTCGATGAAGGAGCTCAGGCCGCAGTCCAGGCCGTCGTCGTCCAGGTCGTCCGGGTACGGCGCGCGGGCCCAGGTGCCGTTCTCGTACCAGTAGACGCAGCCGATCTCGTTCCCCTCGAGTCGGTAGCGCAGTTCCTCGTAGGGCAGCCAGTCCGGGCCGCCCGCCAGCACGTCGATCGCCGGCTCGTGCCACTTGACGCCGCTCGACTCGTCCTCGCCGTAGAGCACGAAGCAGCCGTCGCCCTCCCTCGACATGATCCACCAGGTGCAGCCGCAGTCGTCCCAGTGCAGGCCCTCGTCGTCGATCCACCGGCCGCTCCGGTGGACCGACGGGGTCTCCTCGTCCTCGCTGCTCGCCCCGAGCGCGGCGAGCAGCGCCCAGCGCGCCCACAGCTCCTCCGCCGGCGGAAGGTCCGACGGAAGTCCCGGTCGATGAACAGTCATGTGTGGCCCCCGTGCGATGCGCTGTGACGATGATCGACGCCACGATACGTGCCGCGACGGACATCACCGACCGCCCGGGGCACCCGGGTCCGTCCGCGGGCCACCGGCTCGCGCAGGCTCGTCGCGCCTCACGCCTTTTCGGCGCGGATCGAGTAGGTGAGGGGGGTCCGCGGTACGCCGTCCGGGTGGCGGTAGATCTGGCCGTCCCGGCTCTCCAGCGACTGCCGCTGCCGGTAGAAGGTGTGGTCGTGCTCGTGGAGGAACCGGATCCGCAGTCCGGCCGCGGCGATCGCCGAGACGACGGTCGCGAGGCTGTGCCGCCATTCGACGGTGTCGTTGTGCTCGGTCTGTGCCGTCTCGTCGGCGTAGGTGCCGGGGCCGCCGGAGGCTTCCGGGCCCTCGTCGAAGTAGTCGTGGGTGACCGTGCTCGCGGTCTCGTCGTCGAGGACGAAGCTGAAGGGGTGGAACTCCGCGAGGTAGAGGAACCCGCCGGGGGTGAGCAGTTCGGCGGCCACCGCCGCCCAGCGTCCGATGTCGGGAAGCCAGTTCAGCGCCCCGAAGCTGGCGTAGACGATGTCGAAGGTCTGCCCCCGGACGGCCGACACCGCGTCGTAGACGTCCGCGGTCAGGAACCGTGCGTCGAGGCCGAGTTCGGCCGCGAGTCGGGTGCCCGCCCCGGTCGCGGGCGCGGAGAAGTCCAGTCCGGTGACGGTGGCTCCGCGGGCCGCCCAGGAGAGCGTGTCCCGGCCGAAGTGGCACTGCAGGTGGATCAGGCTCTTGCCGCTGACGTCGCCGACCTCGGCCGTCTCGAAGTCCTTCAGCGAGTCGGGCCCGGCGCGCAGGCCGTCCACGTCGTAGAAGGCGCCGCCCAGGTGGATCGGCACCCGCTCGTCCCAGTACGCCTTGTTCAACTCCCGCCAACGGCCTGCTGGTTCGCCCATGGTTCTGGACGATAGCGGGTTCCCGGTTGAGGTGCCGGTGGTTCGGCGGGTCAGCGGTAGCGGTCGAGGCCGCCGGTGGTCGCCGCCTCGACGGTGACCTGTCCGGCCGGGTCGAGGGGGGTGAAGCGGCGGTGCCGGCAGGCCGCCGCGGTCTGCGCGTAGGCTTCCGCCTCGTGCCGGGCGGTCCTGCCGTGGGGGGACTCGACGACGAAGACGTGCTGTCCGTTCCGCCCTTCGGGCGTGCGGGTGGGAATGCTGACGAGCCATTGACTCATGGGTGTTCCTTGTTCTCTGCGCGGGGCGGTCCGGCGGGTCGGGCTGCCGGCGCCGGTCAGGGGTTCAGCTCGATGACGATCTTGACGTCGCTGCCGTCGGCGGGTTCGAAGGCGTCCAGGGCCTGTTTCAGCGGGAAGCGGCGGGTGATCAGCCGCTCCAGCCACCCGGGGCCGGCTTCGGCGAGGGCGTCGGCGGCCAGCAGGAAGTGCCGGCGGTTGGCGCTGACGGTGCGGAGGACGACTTCGTTCTCCAGCACGAGGCTGCGCCCGGCCGCGCCGGCGTCGAGCGGGACGGTGCGCACGCCCGCCGCGGAGCTGCCGATGAGGCAGACGGTGGCGGCCGGCTCGGCGGACTCGACGGCGTCGAGGGCGAGGGCGGCGTCGCCGGTGGCCTCGATGACGATGTCGGGGCGGAGCTTGGCGGCGACCTCGGTGAGCGGGGCGCAGTGGTGGGTGGCTCCGAGGCCGGCGACCAGCCGGGGCTTGACGCCGGTACCGACCTGGTCCAGGACGTGGACGTCCAGTCCGCGCTGCCGGCCGAGCAGCGCGGCGAGCAGGCCGGTGGGGCCGGCGCCGGCGACCAGCACGGTGCGGGGCTCGAACCACGCGCGGGCGGTCACCCGGTCGATCTGTTCCCAGGCCTTGGCGGCGACCGCGGCGGGTTCCAGCAGGACGCCGACGCTCTCCAGCCGGGGGTCGATCCGGACGGCGTGGTCGGCCTCGACGGTCCACAGCTGGGAGCCGTACCCGTGGCGGAGCTTGACGCCGCGTTCGGCGTAGCGGCCGGTGCGGCACATGTCGGACTCGCCGCGGGCGCAGGCGCCGCAGGGTTGCGGGTCGGGCTGGCGGGCCACGCCGACGACCAGGTCGCCGGGGTCGAATCCGCTGTCCTCCGGGGCGGCGGTGACCCGTCCGAGCGACTCGTGGCCGAGGACGAGCCGTTCCTCGCCGGCGGGCGCCCAGCCGTACGCACCGGAGACGATCTCGCGGTCGATGCCGCAGACGCCGACGGCCAGGCCCTCGACCAGCAGTTCGCCAGGACCGGGCTCGGGCTGCGGCACGGTGGTGACGGACAGGGAGTCGAGTTGTCCCGGGACGAGGGTGAGGGCGCGCAAGGCGTGGTCCTTCCGGATGCTTCTGGTTCCTTCTGTGGTGCTTTCTCCAGGTTCGTTCCGGGAGTGGCATTACTCAATCGGACCTCGGTCCCTGCTATTGATTAGCCCGGGTGATGAATGCGGGACGACGGCACGGCCGCGGCGGAGGTGCGCGTGGAACTGCGGCAGCTGCGGTGCTTCGTCGCCGCCGCCGAGCAGCTGAACTTCACCCGGGCGGCGCGCGAGCTGGGAATCGGCCAGTCCGCGCTGAGCCAGCAGATCGCCCGGCTGGAGGAGTCGCTCGGGGTGCGGCTCTTCGACCGCACCACCCGGGCGGTACGTCTGACGGCGGCGGGCCGGGAGTTCCTGCCGCCCGCCCGCGGCACGCTGCGCCAGGCCGAGGCGGCGGAGGCGGCGGCCCGGTCCACGGACGGCACGGTCAGCGGGCGGCTGGCGCTGGGCATGCCGGCCGGTCTGACCCGGGTCGACCTGCCGGCGCTGCTGGCCGGTTTCCAGGCCCTGCACCCCGAGGTCCAGCTGACCGCGCGCGCCCTGCGCTCCGAGCAGACCCTGCTCGACCTGCGGCGCGGGGTGATCGACCTCGGGCTGGTCCACCTGCGGGAGGGGGCGCCGCCGGCCGGCATCGGCGTCGAGCCGATCGTGACCGAGGACCTCGCCGCCCTCGTCCCCGCCGTGCACCCGCTCGCCCGGCGGCGCCGCATCACGGTCGAGGAGCTGGCGGCGGCGATGCCCACGGTCGAGTTCGTCGGCGGCTTCGAGCTGCGGGCCCTCGCCGACGAGGTGTTCGCCCGGGCGGGGGCCGAACGGCAGGTCGCGTTCGAGGTCACCCAGGGCGCCGCGCTCGCCGGGCTGGTGGCGGCCGGGCTGGGCACCGCCGTGGTCCCGGCCAGCATCGCCCCCGTGCTCGCCGGTATGGCGCACTGCGCGGTGCTCGGCCTCCCGGCGGGCACCGGCCGGCGGACGTACGCGCTGGCCTGGCCCGGCGAGCAGGCGGCGGCCTCGACGGCACGGGCGTTCCTGGGGTTCGTCCGGGCCCAGCCGGCGCTGTGAGGCCGGCCTGCGCTGCGAGCCCGGGAGACTGCGGCAGCACGCGCCGCCGCGACCCGGTCCTCGCTCCGGCGCGATGATGGGAAGACCGCCGGGGACCGCCGGCGGACGTCTGCGGAGGGCGGGCCCGTGCCGGTCGAGGACTCCGACCTCGGTGAGGTGCTGGCCGACGCGCTGGCCGCCTCCCACCGCCTCGCGCCGCGCGAGATCCCCGCGCTGGTGCAGGACGCGGGCCGACGCCTGGGACTGTCCGAGGCCCGGGTCTACGTCGCCGACGTGCAGCAGCACAACCTGGTCGCCCTGCCCACCCCCGGGCAGGCGCAGCTGATCGCCGAAGGCGCGGACGCCGAGCTGGAGACACTGCCGGTGGACGCCTCGCTCGCCGGGCGCGCGTACCGCACCGAGACGGCGCAGATCTCCTCGCCCGGGGATCCGGCGGGCACGGATCCGGCCGGCGCGCTGGGCTGGCTGCCGCTGGTCGACGGCATCGGGCGCCTCGGCGTGCTGCGGGTGACCGCCCCCGCGCTCGACCCGCCCCTGCAGCGGCGCGGTGAGGCCCTCGCCTCCCTCACCGCCATGATCATCGCGACCAGGCGGACCCACAGCGACGTCCTCGCCCAGACCGTGCGCAGCCGGCCGATGACGCTGCAGGCGGAACTGCTGTGGGCGTTCGTGCCGCCCCTCACCATCGGCGCCGCGTCGGTGACCTCCACCGCCCTGCTGGAGCCCGCGTACGAGGTCGGCGGTGACGCCTTCGACCACAGCCTGGCCGGCACCCGCCTCCACCTCACCCTGCTCGACGCCATGGGCCACGACCTCGCCTCCGGCGGCTGCAGCGCCGTCGCACTGGCCGCCTGCCGCTCCACCCGCCGGGCCGGCGGAAGCCTCACCGACATCGCCGACCGGATCGACCGCACCCTCGCCCAGTGGATCCCCGACCGCCTGCTCACCTGCCTCGTCGCCGACCTCGACACCACCACCGGCCGGCTCGACTGGATCAACTGCGGCCACCCGGCACCCCTGCTGATCCGCGGCCGCCGCATCGTGACCGACGCCCTGCTGCGCCCGCCGCACCTGCCGCTCGGCCTGAACGCCCCCGACCTGCCCGCGCCGCAGGTCCACACCGCCCAGCTCCAGCCCGGCGACCGCGTACTGATGTTCACCGACGGCGTCACCGAGGCCCGCGCCGCCGCCACCGGCGAGCTCTTCGGCGAGGAGCGCCTCGCCGACACCGTCGTCCGCGCCATGGCCGACGGCCTGCCCGCGCCGGAGGCCCTGCGCCGCCTCATCCAGCAGATCGTCCTCCACCAGGACCACCGGCTGCGCGACGACGCCACCGTCCTCCTCGCCGAGTGGCACCCCGCGCGCTGACGCCGTACGCACCGGGCGGCGGGCGCGCGACCGTGGCCGATTGCTTCACGCGCGAGCGATGAGTTTCGCCGGCGGATCCGGTCCGACCTGGTGTGACACCACCCATGACCGGCCTACCGGCCTCGACCTGCCCGACCCGCACCGTTCCTGTGGAGATCCGATGACCACCGTCCACGTCCGTGGGACCGCCCTCGGCATCGAGTCCTTCGGCGACGAGGACGCGCCGCTCGTCCTGCTCGCCGGCGGGACGACGATGCTCTCCTGGCCCGACGAGCTGTGCGAGCGCCTCGCCGCCGGCGGCCGCCGCGTGGTGCGCTACGACCTGCGCGACAGCGGGGAGTCGACGACGGCGGACCCCGAGGCGCCCGCCTACACCCTGCGCGACCTCGCCGCCGACGCGGCGGCCCTCGCCGACGCCCTCGGCGGGGGCCCGGCGCACCTCGCCGGCATCGGCGTCGGCGGCATGGTCGCCCAGGTGGCCGTGCTGGACCGTCCGGGCGCGTTCTCGGCGCTCACCGTGGTCGGCACCCGCCCGGTGGCGCCCGGACCGCCCGACGACGACCTCCCCGGCCACGACCCGGCGACGATGGGCCGGCTGTTCGCCCGCCCGATGCCCGACTGGTCCGACCGCGAGGCGGTCGCGGAGTTCGCCGCCACCGGCGCGGAGATCCTCGGCGACGACCCCGACGCCGCCCGCGCACTCGCCGGACGCGTCTGGGACCGTACGCCCGGCACCGCTCCCCCGGTCCAGACCGCCAACCAGCTGCGCATGGTGTTCTCCCGGCTCGACTGCGCGCCTCGCTGGCGCGAGCGGCTGCCCGGGATCGCGGTCCCCACGCTCGTCGTCCACGGCCGCCACGACCGGTTCTTCCCGGTCGGCAACGGCGAGGCGATCGCGCGCGAGATCCCCGGGGCCCGGCTGCTGGTCCTGGAGGAGGCCGCCACCGCACTCCCCCGGGCGGCGGCCGGCGAGGTCGCCGAGGCGATGCTCGCGCTGGGGTAGCGGCCGTCGGGTGCCGCGGAGGGAGTCCTGGAGATCGTTTCATGGACGGATCCCGGTCGGCCGGAAGACGATCTCCAGGGCTACGGCAGGCCCCACAAGGTCACGCGCGCTGTCCGTCGTGGCGAGCATCCTGCCGTCCGGGGAGAAGGCCGTCCCGACGCCGCGTCCACCGAGGCGCGCGGCGCTGAGCTCACGGACGGGCTGGAGCGTGCGTGTGTCGTTCAGGTACACGGTTCCGGTGCCGCCGGTGGTGGCCGGCAGGCTGCTGTCCGGCGAGAACAGCTCTCCGTCCGGTCGGTGCGGTCACTCCTGCGCACTGCTCCGCCTCCCCGCCCGGGCGCCCCGCCGCAGGACGTACCGGGGCAGCACCAGCCAGCCCACCGCGAACCAGGCGAGCGCCACCCCGGACAGCACCCACGCCACCGGCGACAGGTCGGTGGCGGTGCGCAGCAGGAGCAGCAGCGCGGCGCTGATGGTCAGGGCCAGCAGGACCAGCCCGGCGGAGATCAGCCGGCCGGCGACGCGGATGAGCTCCGGTTTCATGCCGTGGCCGGACAGGAAGCGGTGGAACGCGACCGGGGCGATCAGGGTGCCGGTGGCGAGGGCGCCGAGGAAGACGGTGGCCACGTAGAGGTGCTGGTCGAACGCGGGCAGCGTGCGGTAGCGGGGGGTGAAGACCACGCTGAGCAGGAAGCCGAAGAGGATCTGGGCGCCGGTCTGGCACACGCGGACCTCCTGGAGCATCTCGCCCCACAGGCGGTCGGCGCGTTCCTCGGGGGTCTCGTCGCGGCCGTCGGACGGGCGATCGGGGGGTGGTGACATGCGCCGGCTCCTGCTCGGGCCGGTGCGTCAGTCGTCGTCGCCGGGCTGGCCCGTGCGCCAGGACATCTCGATCTCCAGCTCGATCTCGCCGTCCTTCAGCTCGACCTCGAGTTCGGTGCGGAGCTCGTCGGGGATCCGGAGCGTCAGCTTTCCGGGTCCGAGGTCCAGCTCGGCCTGGCCGCCGCGGCGGATCGCGGCCGCCAGCGCCTCCAGCTGGTCGGCTGCCTCGGTGCGGGAGAGTGTGCGCTTCTGCTCGAACTCGAGATCGCTCACCGGTACCTCCGGAGGGGGCGGGCACAGCAGGTCGCTCCCATTCTTACGCCGGACCCGGCCCCCGGCCCGGCGGCCGCGCCGGGGCGACCGTGAAGCCTGGCGGCCGCGCCGGGGGGCGACCGTGAAGCCCGGCAGCCGCGCCGGGGGGCGACCGTGAAGCCCGGCAGCCGCGCCGGGGGGACGGGCCGCTCAGGGATGCCGGTGGTAGGCCTTGTTCGCGATGCGCCAGCCGTCCCCGGTCCGGACCAGCAGGAAGAGGTCGGTGAAGGTGTCGGGGCCGTGGCGCAGGGTCATGGTGGCGGTGGTGTGCGGTGTGGTCATGCGGTCCAGCGTTGCAGGCGCCGCGACTGCGACCCGCGGATACCTCGCAGAGCTGCCATGCGCCGGACGCGTACCTTCCGGCCCGCCGTCGGCCGCCGGAAGCACCACCCGGCGACGACACCGGTCGGTCCTGCGGACGCGCGGTCAAGGTCGTCCGGGTCACGGGTGTGTCCCGGCGGCCGGTGACGGCGTCGGCGGTGCGCGAAGACCGGGTGAGACGGCGTCAGGGCAGGTCGGAGGCCTGACGCGACGGCAGGTTCCGGGGGTGGTGACAGGCCGTCGTGTCACAGCACTGTCCTGGGGCCGGCCCGGGCGGAACGGTTCGTCCGGGCCGGCGGTCCTGCTCTTCGGAAACCCGCTCGCACCGAGCACCCGACACCACCGCCCCGCCCGGAGGAACACACCATGCGCGTCAGCAAGCTCGCCTTCGCCGCCCTGGCCGTTGCAGCCGCTCTCTCGCTGACCGCCTGCGAGGACGACGAGCCGGGCACCGCGCAGGGCGCCCCGGTCGCCACCCCGACGGGGTCCGCCACGGCCTCCCCCACCGGCGGCGGTCAGGGTTCGGGCGCCCCGGGCAAGGGCAGCGCGTCGCCCACCGCCGCGCCGACCGGCTCCACCGGTGGCGGGAAGGCCGCCCGGTGCCGGACCACGGACCTGACCATCACCGCCGCGGACCGCACCATCACCGGCGACGCCGAGAACACCGTCGTCGTCGAGCTGAAGAACCACAGCGGCAAGGACTGCACGCTCGCCGGGTACGCGGGCGTCGACCTGAAGACCACCGCGGGCACGATCTCCGCGAAGCGCTCCGGCGAGCCGGTCGTCTCGGGCGTCGTGGCGAACGGCAAGTCGACGTACTTCGGCATCAGCTACCCGGCCAACACCTCGGGCGGCACCGGCATCCGCATCACCGGCCTGGTGGTGACCCCGCCGGACGAGACCCAGCCGGTCACCCTGCCGTGGCCGGGCGCCGGCTCGCTCCCCGTCACCGAGGGCGGCGGCTCCCCGGTCAAGATCGGCCCGATGGGGAGCGCCGGCCAGGGCGGCCAGTGACAGCAGGTCTCCCGCGCCGGGGCCGGAGCGTCAGGCCGTGATCCGAAAGAGCGGGCCTATGCGACGTCGGGGCGCGTCATGAGCGGTGACCGCAGGTGCAGGTCCAGGTCGGGGCCGGTCAGGGGCACGGTGCTCCACGTCGCGCTCGCGGTCCCCGTGTCGGCGTCGACGGTCAGGCGGACCCGGTGCGGGGTGGTGATCACGTAGAGGTCGGCGACGAACCGCCGGCCCTGCCACGCCCCGGCCGCGACGACCGGCCGGCCCAGCGGGGAGCTCTCCCGCCATGCGCCGTGCCCGGCCTCGACGGCGAGGTGGGCACCCAGCCGGATCAGCCATCCGCCGTCGCAGGGTTCGACGACGACCGTGGTTGCGTCGGGCAGCGCCGAGCCCTCGGCGGAGGCGTCCAGGCGCGCTTCCACCGGGCGGGCCGGGCCGGGTGCGCCCGCTACCGGCGGCAGGGACAGCCGCCGCAGCCGCTCGGCGAGGGCCGCGTCGTCCTCGGGGCCTGCCGGGTGGCCGACGCCCGGCAGCAGGCACTCCCACAGGGCGTCGAGCACCTCCTGGGCCTCCCCCTGCCCGGTCACCGCGATCACGAGGTCGTGCGAGGGGACCACCACGCACTGCTGCCCGAACGCGCCGTGGCCGTGGTACCCGTGACGCGACATCCAGAACTGGTAGCCGTAGCCGCAGCAGAAGTCGGCGTCGTGCGAGCCGTCGTCCTTGTACGGCGCGCAGTCGACCTGCCACCCGGTCGCGAGCTCCACCCACTCGCGCGGGACGAGCTGCCGGTCGCCCCGGCGTCCGCCCCGGAGCAGCAGTTCGCCGAACGCGGCGACGGCCTCGGTCCTGAGGTGCAGTCCGTGGAATCCGAAGGCGGCGCCGCTCCCCACCCGGTCCCATTCGGCGTGGTCGATGCCCATCGGTTCGAAGAGCCGCTCGTCCAGGAATTCCGGGAGGCCGCGGCCGGTGACCCGTTCCACCATCCGGGCCAGGAGGAAGGTGGTCGCGTTGTCGTAGGTGTGCCGCGTTCCCTCGGAGGCGGCGAACGGCAGGCGCAGGAAGCCCTTCACCAGGTCGTCGGGTTCCAGGTGCCAGGCTGCGGCGAGGCTGTCCACGGGATGCCCGGCCGTCATGGACAGCAGGTGGTGGACGGTGATGCGGCCGCCCTGCTCCGAGACGTCGACCGGGACGTGCTCGGGCAGGACGTCCACCACCCGGTCGTCCAGCGCGAGCAGCCCGTCGGCGATCGCCAGGCCCACCGCGACCGAGGTGAACGACTTGGTCAACGAGTAGAGCAGGTGCGGCCGTTGTGCGGAGTACGGGGACCACCAGCCTTCGGCGACGACCTGCCCCCGGTGCACGACCATGATCGAGTGGCACTCGCCGGACCGCTCTTCGAGACGGTCCAGCCAGGCGGCGATCGCCCGGGACGACATCCCGGTGTCCGCCGGCGCCGAACGTGGCAGCAGAGTGCGCTGAGAAGGCATGCCGAACGTTCTAACAGACCCTCCGGCCACGGTCATCCGACTATTCGCCCCGCGCAGCTCGGGGCGGCCGGCTCCTACAGGTCCACCGACTCGCCGAGCGGGATGCGGGCGTAGGCGGTCCCCTTCTCCGCCTCCAGCCAGCCGTCGAAGTTGGCCATGCCGGTCTCGCTGAGGTTGACGTCGTGGATCGGGAACGTCCGGGCCGGACGCAGCGCACGGACGAGGCCGATGGCCTCGGCGAGCTTCAGCCAGGGCCCGGAGGCCGGTACCAGGAGGGTGTCGACCGGCTGCTCGGGGACGAACAGCGAGTCGCCGGGGTGGTAGACGCCGTCGACGACGAAGCCGATGTTCGGGCAGCCCGGCAGGCCGTCGATGATCTCGGCGTGCCGGCCGCCGACCGCGGTGACGCCGAACCCGGCGGCGGTGAAGCTCTCGCCGGGCGCGACGCCCGTGGCGCCGTCGCCGAGGGCGGCGGCGAGGTCGGGGTGGGTGTGGACGGTGAGCGCGGGGTCGAGCTCCCGGGCGGCGGCGAGCAGGTCGAGGTCGACGTGGTCGGCGTGCTCGTGGGTGATCAGGACGGCGGTGGCACCGGCCAGGGCCTCGGCGCCGGAGAAGACGCCGGGGTCGATGACGAGCACCCGGTCGCCGTCCTGGATGCGGACGCAGGCGTGGCCGTACTTGGTCAGACGCATGCGGCCAACCTATCCCCGCCCGCACCACCGGCGGGAGCGGACGGCCGCACCCGGTGCCGCCGGCGGTGTCCCGCCGCGGCTCCCGGCCGGTCGTGCGGCATGCTTGACCGCGTGTACGAGGACTTCCTGCCGGACGAGGCCCAGCTGCGGGCGGCGCACGCCGCGCTGGGGTTGGCGGTGCCCGCCGAGATCGAGCACCGCGACGAGGGCAGGCGGCTGGCCGCGCTCTCCGCGCACCTGCAGCGCGCGATGACCAGCTCGACCTACAACCTGGTCAACTGCACGGGGCCGGACGCGGCGGGCTCGGCCCGCCGGGCGGGTGCGGTGATGCCGCACGGCTGGCCGCTGCCGGAGGACAACTGGCGTGCGGCGCGGGTGGAGATGACGTTCACCAGGAGCCGCTTCACCCGCCTGATCCACACCGACGAGAACGCCGGACCCGCCGCCGACCGGACCCCCGGCCGCGTCCCGTGGACGGACCCGCGCGAGGAGGACGTCGAGCTGGAGGCCCACGCGGTCGGCGCGGAGGCGGCACTCGACGTGGCCACCGACCTGGTCGACCTGCGCCTGGACCCCGGCAACCCCGAGCTGGTCGCGGCCGCCCTGCACACCCTCACCGAGCACCTGGGCACCCTGGCGAGCGTCCACCGGGCGCTGCTCGCCCACCACGGCCGTACCGTCACCAACCGCCCGGACTGAACGCGCCGTCAGCGGGCGAGGCGGCCCAGCCCCGGCAGGTCGGCGAGGGTCTCGCGGAGGCGGGGGCGAGGTCGACCTCCCGGCGTCCAGCCAGGACATACCCGAACCCGAGCCGCCCGGAGGACCACTGCCATGACCGTGAACACCGCCGCGAGCGCCACCCGTCACCTGTACCTGGTCCGCCACGGCGAGGCACTGCCGGACGAGAGCGGCCTGTCGGAGCGCGGCCGGCGCCAGGCCGAGCTGCTGGGCCGCCGGCTGGCGGGCCGTCCGATCCGGGTGCTGCACCACGGGCCGCTCCCCCGCGCGACACAGACCGCCGAACTGATCGCCGGGCAACTCACCGGCGTCGAGGTCCGGGCCGAGGAGTGCGCCGGCGACTACGTGCCGTACGTCCCGGCACGGGACGAGCTGCCGCCGGACTGCGCCGACCACCTGCTGCGCTTCCTCTCCTCCGCCACGGACGAGGAGCGCGAGCGCGGGCCGGAGCTGGCCCGCGAGGCCGTCGCCCGCTTCACCGGCCCGGCACCGGGCGGCACGGACCGTCACGAGCTGGTGGTGACGCACAACTTCCTGATCGGCTGGCTGGTGCGGCACGCCCTGGACGCACCGCCGTGGCGCTGGCTCGGCCTCAACCACGCCAACGCCGCACTGACCGTGCTGCGCTACGCACCGGGCCGCCCGACGACGGTCGCGCTCCTCAACGACCTGGGCCACCTGCCCGACGACCTGCGGTGGACCGGCTTCCCGCCGGAGCTGCACCTGTGAGTGGTCGGTGCACGTCCGGCCGGTAAAGTCGCGATCATGACATCGAACCTGACCCGCCGGAACCTGATACGCGGCGGCACCGGCCTCGCCGCCGGCACCGTCGCCGCCCTCGCGCTGCCCGGCGCCGGCACCGTCGCCGAGGCGGCCGGCTCCAACCCGGCGAACGTCCCGACCGGAACGGCCCTGATCGACGTCTCGAACGGCTCGACCCGCTGGCTGGCCGGCGTCGGCAACCAGGACTCCTCCACCACCCTGCAGGGCATCGCCTTCGACTCGGTCAACAAGCACCTCTACACGCTGCAGATCGCGGGCCTGAGCCAGGTCGCCTACCTCCGGTCGGGGAGCCAGGTCGCGGTCACCCAGGCGATCGGCGGCGACGACCATGCCGAGTCCGGCGACCTGTGCCTGACCCGGCACGACCTGACCACCGGCGCGGTCACCGGCTTCATGTACCTGCTGGGTTTCGGCCACGGCGTCTCGCTCGGCATCGAGCCGGCGAACGGCAGCGCCCCGGCGCAGGTCTGGACCGAGGCCGGGGCGGGAAAGAGCGGCTACGGCCAGGAGGTCGTCCGCTTCCCGTTCACCGACCAGGGCGTGCTGTGGACCAGCCACCCGGCCGTCCGGCGCTTCGGCTCCCCGGACCCGGCGGCGACCTCGATGACGCCGTCCGTGGACGTAGACCACAACCTCCTGGTGATCCGCTACGCGCTGGGCTCGGCGCACTGGTTCGCGGCCTACGACCTGGCCGCCACCGTGGCGACCGCCGGCGCCGACACCCTGCCAGCGCCGCTGGCCCGGATCCAGCAGCCGCCGCTGTACAAGTACAAGGCGGACGGCACCCCCGACCCGAACACCCCGGCGACGTTCCAGGGGTTCACCTCGTACGGCCAGTACGTCTACATTCTCGACGGCGACCCGCGCGTCACCACCCCCTCGGCGACGCTCACCGGCGTCGACAAGTACGCGATCCACACCACCTCCTTCGACCTGAACGGCACGGGCAACCTGCCCGCGACCGGCTACATCAAGTCCACCCACTCCGAGGCCGACGCCGCCGCCGACCCCCGCGAGCCGGAAGGCATGGCGATCTACACCGGCGGCGGCGCGCCCCGGCTGTGCTTCGGCATCACCAACAATGCGGGCAGCACCCGCCAGTTCGACCTGTACTACAAGGTCTGACCCGCTGACGGCCGCGCCCCTCGCACGGAGGAGCGCGGCCGGTTCGGCTACTCCTCGGTCGGGCCGAGGTCGGGGCGGTCGCGGAGTTCGACGGTGCGGGCGGGGCCGGTGGCGTGGAGTTCCAGGACGGTGATCTCGTTCGGCCCCGGGCGCAGGACGGGGCCGGGGAGGTGGAGCGAGCGCTGCGGGCCGCGCGACCAGTGGCGGCCGAGGTGGAAGCCGTTGACCCAGACGTTGCCCTTGGTCCAGCCGGGCAGGTGGACGAAGGTGTCGGCGGGCTCGGCGACCTCGAAGGTGCCGCGGTGGAAGGCGGGGCCGACGACCGGCCCCTCGCCCGCGCCGAAGCCGATCTCGTCGAGGGTGCGCAGGGTGAGCGGCAGGTTGGTCCACCCGGTCAGCTCGACGCCGTTGACCAGTACCCGGCCGAGCAGGCCCTTGCGGTCGTGCAGTCCCTGCCCGTAGTTGACCCGGCCCTGGTTCTCGACCAGGACGCGCAGCACGCTGCCGGCCCGCGGCACGGTGAACGCGAGGGCCCGCTCGTGCCGTTCGCGTTCGAGGACGCCGACCGGCTGTCCGTCGACGAAGACCTGGGCCCGGTCGCGGACGTCCTCGAGTTCGAGCACCGCCGGTCCGGCGCCGGGCAGGATCGCCTTGTACAGCACGTACCCGAAGTCCTGCTGCAACTGCTCCATGGCGAGCGGCCGTTCGGAGGGCACGGGGGTGCCGAGCACCGGCAGGTTGCCGAACAGCGGCGCGCTCTCGATCAGCGGCACCGTGATGCCGCCGAGCTTCGGCGACGGCTGCGGCACCGGCTCCTCCGGCACGGGCGCGTACTTGGCGATCACCTCGCGGAAGGCGTGGTACTTGGCCGTCGGGTCGCCGGCCTCGTCGAGCGGGGCGTCGTAGTCGTAGGAGCCGACGGTGGGCCGGTAGGTGTGCTTGTCGTTGGCGCCGTTGGTGAAGCCGTAGCTGGTGCCGCCGTGGAACATGTACAGGTTGACCGAGGCGCCGGTGGCCAGCAGCTCGTCCAACTCCTGTGCGGCCGCTGCCGGTTCGCGGACGACGTGGTGGCCGCCCCAGCGGTCGAACCAGCCGATCCAGAACTCGGTGCACATCAGTGGCCCGTCCGGCTGGTGCGCGCGCAGGGTGGCGAGGCCCTGGCGGGCGCGGCTGCCGAAGTTGGCGGTGGCGAGGACGCCGGGCAGGCTGCCGCGGGCCAGGTCGGCGGGCTGGTCGCAGGTGAACAGCGGGACGTCGACGCCGTGGCGGCGCAGCAGCTCGGCGAGGTGGTGGAGGTGCGCCCACTCGTCGCTGTACGCGCCGAACTCGTTCTCCACCTGGACGGCGATCACCGGTCCGCCGCGGGTGGCGAGGCGGTCGAGCAGCGGCGGCAGGAGCTGCTCGAAGTAGCCCTCGACGGCGCTGAGGTAGGCGGGGTGCTGGCTGCGCAGCCGGATGTCGGGGTCGGTGAGCAGCCAGGACGGCAGGCCGCCGCCCTCCCATTCGGCGCAGATGTACGGGCCGGGGCGGAGCAGGACGTGCAGGCCCTCGGCGGCGGCGAGGTCGAGGAAGGCGGGCAGGTCGAGCCCGGCGTCGAGCCGGAAGACGTCGGGCCTGGGCTGGTGGAGGTTCCACGGCACGTACGTCTCGACCGTGTTGAGTCCCATCAGCCGGGCCTTGCGCAGCCGGTCGGCCCACTGGTCGGGGTGGACGCGGAAGTAGTGCAGGCCCCCGGAGATGATCCGGAAGGGTTCGCCGTCGAGGGTGAAGTCGTCGCCGTCGATCGCGAGTACGGGCATGGTGGTGCTGCTCCTGGGGGGGTGTGGGAGGCGGGGCCGGCGCCCGCCCGGTGGGAGCGGGCGCCGGCCTGCGGGTCACGGGGTGGTGACCTTGAAGCCCTGCTGGGTGCCGTAGTCGGTGATGCGCTTCTGCCAGGCGGTCAGGCCGGCGTTGACGTCGGTGCCGGCGCCGAGGGCCTGGCCGACGGTGTCCTTGAAGACGGAGTTGGCGTAGACCTGGTAGGGCAGGTACTGCCAGCCCTTGCCGACGGCGGCCGAGGAGGCGGCGAAGACCTGGTTGGCGGGCTGGCCGCCGAGCGAGGTGAGCGGCTTGTCGAGGAAGGCCGGGTCCTTGAGCAGCTCGGTGGTGGCGGGGAAGAGGCCGTTCTCGTTGAGCGAGCGGACGGCCTGCGGGTCGGAGTTGAGCCAGATCGCGAACGCGGCGGCGGCGGCCTTGTTCTTGCTGGTGGACGGCACGGCGACGGCCGAACCGCCGTTCTCCGCGGAGACGTTGTCGCCGGCGGTCCACTGCGGCATCGGGGCGGCGCGCCAGTCCTTGGCGGTGTCGGGGATGGTGGAGGCGATGTTGCCGGGCGCCCAGGCGCCGGTCAGCCACATCGCGTACTGGCCGCTGCCCATGCCCTGCCACCACTCGTTGGTCCAGCCGGGGGCGGGGTCGACGAGCTTGCGGGAGAGCAGGGAGGTCCACAGGTCGGCGGTCTTCTTCGCGCCGGCGTCCTGCAGGTTCACGGCGACGGTGGTGGCGTCCTTCTGCTGGAAGGGGCGGCTGCCGGCCTGCCACATCAGGCTGTCCAGGCCGCCGGCGTCGCCGGGGTCGATGGAGGTGATGAAGCGCTTCGGGTCGGACTCCTTGATCTTGACCGCGACCTGCTCGAACTCGGCCCAGGTCTTCGGGGGTTCGAGCTTCAGCTCGTCGAAGAGCTTCTTGTTGTAGAACATCGCCATCGGGCCGGTGTCCTGCGGGACGGCCCAGACGCCGTCGGCGACGGCGACCTGCGACCAGGCGGAGGCGGTGAACTTCGGCTCCAGCGCGGCGGCGCCGAAGTCCTTCAGGTTGACCAGCCGCTTGGAGAGGGCGAACTCGGGCAGCGCGAAGTACTCGATCTGGGCGACGTCGGGGCCGCCGGTGCCGGCCTTGATGGCGGTCTGCAGCTTGGTGTACTCGGTCGCGGACTGGCCGGCGTTGACGATGTTGACCTTGATCTTGGGGTACTTCTGCTCGAACAGCGCGACGGTCTTGTCGAGGCCGGGTGCCCAGGTCCAGAAGGTCAGGGTGGTGGGGGTGTCCAGCGCGGCGGCCGGATCGGTGGAGGGCGCCGCGGAGGGGCCGGAGGAGCCGCACGCGGTGAGGCCGAGGGCCAGCGCGGCCGCCGGGACCAGCGCGAGGAGTCTGCGGCGGGGGCGGACAGGGATCATGGCGGTTTCCTTGCTGTGGTGGAGGGTTGGGCCGGACGGACGGCCGGCGGCCGGGGTCATTCCTTGACGCTGCCCGCGGCCAGGCCGGACTGCCAGAAACGCTGGAGGAAGAGGAAGGCGACCACCAGCGGGACGATCGCCAGCAGGCTGCCGGTGACGACCAGGGGGTAGAAGTTGACGGTGGTGACGCCGCTGCCGGCCGCGCCGGTGGCCAGGGCGTTCCACTGGTTGAGGCCGACGGTGAGCGGGAACCACTGCGGGTCGCTCAGCACGATCAGCGGCAGGAAGTAGTTGTTCCAGGTGGCGACCAGGGCGAACAGCAGCACGGTGACGAACCCGGGTGCCAGCATCCGCAGCGAGATGGTGAAGAAGGTCCGCAGCTCGCCGGAGCCGTCGATCCTGGCGGCCTCCAGCACCGTGTCGGGCACGGCCTCGGCGGCGTAGACCCGCATCAGGTAGACGCCGAACGGGCTGACCAGCGAGGGCAGCAGGACGGCCCACGGGGTGTCGACGATCCCGGCCTTGCTGAACAGCAGGTAGGTGGGGACGGCCAGGGCGGTGCCGGGGATGGCGATCGCGCCGAGCACCAGGGCGGAGAGCGCGGTGCGGCCGCGGAAGCGGTACTTGGCCAGGCCGTACCCGGCGGCGGTGGAGACGAACGCCGCGCCGCCGGCGCCGACCACCGCGTACAGCAGGGTGTTGCCGAACCAGCGCAGGTAGATCCCGTCGTCGTAGGTCAGGACGTCCGCGATGTTGCCGAACAGGTGGAAGCCGTCGCCGAACCACAGGCCGAAGCTGTTCATCAGCGAGGCGGTGTCCTTGGTGCTGGACATGAACAGCCAGACCAGCGGGAGCAGTGCGTACAGCAGCATCAGGCCCATGGCCAGGGTGAGCGCGTTGCTCGGGCGGCGGCGGGCGGGGGTGGTACGGCGGCTCATCGGCCCTGCTCCTTGCGCATCGACCGGACCTGCACCGCGTAGGCGACCACCGCGGTCACGCCGCCGAGGACCACCGCGACCGCGGCCGAGTAGTTGAACTGCTGTCCGTTGAACGCCAGGTTGTAGGCGTACATGTTGGGCGTGTAGCTCGTGGAGATCACGCCGGGGGCCAGCGTCTGCATCACGTTCGGCTCGTTGAAGAGCTGGAAGGTGCCGATGATCGAGAACACCGTGGCCAGCACCAACGCGGGCCGCACGGCCGGGAGTTTGATCGACCAGGCCTTGCGGAACTCGCCGGCGCCGTCCATCTCGGCCGCCTCGTAGAGCTCCTCGGGGACGGTGCGCAGCGCGGCGTAGAGGATCAGCATGTTGTAGCCGACGTACTCCCAGGTGACCACGTTGCCGATGGAGGCGAGCATCCAGTTCGAGCTCAGCAGGTCGGGCACGTCGACGCCGAGCAGGTCGCCGATCTGCCCGGCCAGGCCGAAGCGGTCGCCGTAGAGGTAGCCCCACATCAGGGAGGCCACCACGGCGGGGACGGCGTACGGGACGAAGATGCCGATCCTGAAGAGCCCGGCCCGGCGCAGCCGTCCGCTGTCCACGGCGAGGGCGGCGAGCAGGGCCAGGCCGAGCATCACCGGGACCTGGACCAGCAGGAACAGCAGCACCCGCCACAGGCCGGCCCGGAAGAGCTCGTCGCCCAGGGCCCGGCGGTAGTTGTCGAGTCCGACGAACACCGTGCCGCCGATCAGCCGGTCCTGGAAGAAGCTCAGGTAGGCGGCGTAGCCGAGCGGTGCGACCACGCCGATCACGAAGACCGCCAGGAAGGGCGCGAAGAACGCGTAGCCGTACGCCCCGTGGCCGAGGCGGCTGGTCGATCCGGCCGGGACGGCCGGGCGGCGCCGGACGGGCGGCGGTTTCGGACTGGGCGCGAGGGGGGTGTGCGACGTGCTCACGGGTGAGGCCCTTCGGCGGATGTTTGCGCCAACATGGCGTTGGCGTGAAGTGTTGACCTGGCGGAGCGGGGGCGTCAAGCGGTCGTAGCGCCGCGATGCGAGTTCGTGACCGGCATCCACCGCAGGATCGGAGGCATCTCCGCTGGTCAGGCGGGCAACTCGGGCCCGTGGACGGATTTTCGACTCCGCCGGCGAAGGTTACGACCGCGTATCGGCGGGGCGACCGGCTTGACTCCGACCTGCGCCATTGCGTCTCATTGTTGCATCACGTTGAGTGATGTTGAGTCTTGTTGGGCTTCCGGTTCCGGTCCAGCCCCCGGCCCAGGTGGCCCCTCCCCCTTGTCCCTCCCTGCCCGCGGCGGCACGTCCCGCCGTGCCGGTGTGAAGGAGTCCCCCATGTCCCGTACCTCCGCCAGCCGTGCCGTCACGGCCGCCGGTCTGCTGCTCGCCCTCGGTGCGACCGCCGCCTGCTCGACCGGCCGGCAGTCCGGTTCCGGCTCCGGTGCCGACCAGGTCGCACCGGTCACCGGCAGGATCTCGATCACCTACCTGCAGAAGCAGGGCGACCAGGAGTACTTCGTCGGTGAGGCGGCCGGCGCGAAGGCCAAGGCCGCCGAGCTGGGGGTGGACCTCAAGGTGGTCAACCTCGGCAACGACGCCAACAAGACGGTCAGCGAGGTGCAGTCCGCGATCGCGCAGAAGTCCAACGGCCTGATCATCGTCGTGCCGGACCCGGCCGTCGGCCCGCAGGTCGCCCAGGCAGCCAGGGACGCCAAGGTCGCCCTGCTCACCTCCGACGACCAGATCTGCGCCAACGGCCCGGACCCGTCCGCCTGCGCGAAGGAGAACCTGGTGCCCCGGATCGGCTTCTCCGGGCAGCAGATGGGCGGCGAGGTCGGCAAGCGCGCCGCCGAGGAGTTCAAGAAGGCGGGCTGGAACCCGGCCGAGACCCGCACGATCTCCGCCTGGAAGCAGGACGTCACCGTCTGCGGCGACCGGGTCAAGGCCGCGAAGGACGCCTTCGGCGCCACCGTGGGCGGCGTGCAGAACATCGACGTCGCCACCGACAACACCCCCACCGGCGCCCAGGACAGGATCGCCGCCACCGTCACCGCCAACCCGGCCGTCAAGCACTGGGTGGTCTGGGGCTGCAACGACGAGAACGTCCAGGGCGGCGTCACCGCACTGGCCAACGCCGGCTTCAAGGCCGAGGACGTGATCGGCGTCGGCCTCGGCGCGTACCTCGCCTGCAAGGACTGGAACGGCGGCAAGCCGTCCGGGATGAAGGCCGCGCTGTTCATCAACGGCAAGGACGTCGGCGCGCTCGCCGTCCAGACCATGGTCGACCGCCTGAAGAACGGCAAGGACTTCCCCGCCGAGGCCTTCGCCCCCACCCGGATGGTCGACGCCGCCACCTGGAAGGACGCCGGCGTCAACTGCGGCTGAGCCCCCGGCCCACCGCCACCGGCGCACCGACCGCCGGCCCCGCCGCCCCAGCCGGGGCCGGCCCAGCCGCCGCCCCGCCCGGACCACCGCCCCCGCGTCCGGGCGGGGCGGCACCACCCCGCCCGACCAGACCCTCCGCCGCTCCGAGGTGATCCCCCTTGACCAGTACGCAGACCCCCTCCCCACCGCCCGGGGTGCCCGCCGCCGCCCGGGTGGTGGCGGTGACCAAGACCTTCGGCGCCGTCCGGGCGCTCGGCGGGGTGACCCTGGACTTCCCCGGCGGGCAGGTCACCGCGCTGATGGGCGAGAACGGCGCCGGCAAGTCCACCCTGCTGAAGATCCTCACCGGCGACCACCGCCCCACCGACGGCCACCTCGAACTGGACGGCCGCCGCGTCGAGTTCGCCTCGCCCGCGGACGCCCGGGCGGCCGGGGTGCGGATCATCCCGCAGGAACCCGAGATCGTCCCGCACGTCTCGGTCGCCGAGAACGTCTACGCCGGCGCCCTCCCCCGCCGGGCCGGCCGCCGCCTGGACCGCGCCGAACTGCGCCGCCGGATCACCGCCGACCTGGAGCGGCTCGGCTTCACCGGAGTCCTCGACCCCGACCTGCTGGGCTCCGAGCTCACGCCCGCCCAGCGGCAGTTGGTGGAGATCCTGCGCGCCCTGACCGGCGAGGCGAAGGTCATCGCCTTCGACGAGCCGACCTCCTCGCTCTCCGAGCACGAGGTGGACGCGCTGTTCGCCCTGATCGGCCGGCTCCGCGCCCAGGGCGTCGCCGTCATCTACGTCTCGCACCGGATGCAGGAGATCTTCCGCCTCGCCGACCGGATCGCCGTGCTGCGCGACGGTGAACTCGCCGGCGTCCAGAGCGCCTCGACCACCGGCGAGGCGGACCTGGTCCGGCTGATGGTCGGCCGCGACCTGTCCGCGGTCTTCACCCGTCGGCGCGTCGCCACCGACCGCCCGGTGCTGGCCGTCCGCGGGCTCACCACCGACCACGTCCGCGACATCGACCTCACGGTGCACGCCGGTGAGGTGGTCGGCCTGGCCGGGCTGATCGGTGCCGGACGCTCCGAACTCGCCCTCGCCCTGGCCGGCGACCTGCCCGTCCGCTCCGGCACCGCCACCCTGGACGGCCGTCCGCTGCCCTTCGGCCGGCCCGGCGCCGTCATCCGCGCCGGCCTCGGCCTCGCCCCCGAGGAGCGCAAGGCCCAGGCGCTGTTCCTGCAGCGCTCGATCCGCGACAACACCTCCGTCGCCGTGCTGGAACGCCTGCGCCGCCTGCGCTTCGTCCGCCGCGGCGCGGAGAAGCAGCTCGCCCAGGAGTACGCCGACCGGCTGCGGGTGCGCACCCCGTCGATCGAGCACGAGGTCGGCAAGCTCTCCGGCGGCAACCAGCAGAAGGTGGTCCTCGCCCGCTGGCTCGCCCGCAGGCCCAAGCTGCTGATCCTGGACGAGCCGACCCGCGGCATCGACATCGGCGCCAAGGCCGAGATCTACCGGATCATCGCCGACCTCGCCGAACAGGGCGTCGCCCTGCTGGTCATCTCCTCCGAACTGCCCGAGGTCCTCGGCCTCGCCGACCGCGTCGTGGTGATGCAGAACGGCCGCGTCACCGGCGAACTCGACCGCCGCGACGCCACCGAAGAGGCGATCCTCGCCCTCGCCATGGCCGACGACCTCGCCGCCACCACCACAGGAGCCACCCGATGACCACCACCGCCACCCCCGCGACCGCGCCGCGCACCCGGCCCGCCCTCGCCTCCCGGATCAACGGGCAGAACCTCAGCCTCACCGGCGCCCTCGTCCTGGTGCTGACCGTCTTCGGTGTCCTCAACGAGAACTACCTCAGCCTGACCAACCTCCAGGTCATCGCCGAGGCCGCCACCATCACCGGCCTGCTCGCCGTCGTCCAGACCGTCGTCATCATCTGCGGCGGCCTCGACATCTCCGTCGGCTCCCAGGCCGGCGTGGCCTCCGTCGTCTCGGCGATGGCCTTCACCGGCGCGGGCTCCAACGCCTTCGCCGGGATGGCCGCCGCCGTCGCCGTCGGACTGCTGATCGGCCTGCTCAACGGCGCCGTCATCGTCTACGGCCGGGTCAACCCCACCATCGCCACCCTGGCCGGCCTCGCCGCGTACAAGGGCCTCGCCCAGCTGCTCTCCGACGGGCGCGCCCAGGGCTACGTTCTCAACGACCCCGTCTTCGTCTTCCTCGGCCGCGGCGCCGTCGCCGGGCTGCCGGTCATGGTGTGGATCCTGATCGTGGTGGCGCTCGCCGTCCACGTCCTGCTCAAGTACACCGACCTCGGCCGCAACCTCTACGCCATCGGCGGCAACGACACCGCCGCCCGCCTCGCCGGCATCAACATCAACAAGTACCTGGTCGCCGTCTACGGCCTCATCGGCATCGTCTCCGCCGTCGCCGGCATCCTGCTCACCGCCCGCACCGGCTCCGGCCAACCCACCTCCGGCAGCGAAGGCCTCGAACTCAAGGCCATCACCGCCGCCGCCCTCGGCGGCTGCGCCCTCAAGGGCGGCAAGGGCGGCATCGGGGGCACCCTGCTCGCCGTCGCCCTGCTCGGCGCCCTGGAGAACGGCCTCACCGTCCAGGGCATCAACTCCTTCTGGCAGAACGTCGCCCAGGGCACCCTGCTGGTCCTCGCCGTCGTCGTCCAGCAGCGCCGCAGCGGCGAACGCGCCGTCGGCCTCCCCGCCTGACCCGGCCCCCATGACCGGCGGAGGGCCGTGAGGGTCGGCCCCACCCGCCGCTGCCGCCGTCCTTCCCGTCCCCACACGGGAAGGGCGGCGGCGTCCGGCTGTCTCCGGCCAGTACCATGTTCACGCAGACATCACGGGAAGGACCGGCATGGAGAAGACGGAAGGGCCCGCCGCCGCCAAGGGCCGGAACCGGCCGCCCTCGCAGGCGGACGTCGCCGCGCTCGCCGGGGTGTCCTCGCAGACCGTCTCCCGCGTCGCCAACAACCGCAGCAACGTCGAACCCGAGACCCGCGACCGGGTGCTCTCCGCCATGCGGATCCTCGGCTACCAGCGCAACAGCGCGGCCCGCGCGCTCACCCTGGGCCGGTTCCAGGTGCTCGGCGTCGTCACCTTCGACGTCACCGCGCAGGGCAACGCCCGCACCCTCGCCGCGATCTCCCGCGCCGCCCAGCGCGCCGGTTACTCGCTGAACGTCGTCTGCGTCGAGGACCAGACCGAGGAGGCCGTGCAGCAGGCCGTCCGGCAGCTCACCGAGCAGGCCGTGGACGGGCTGGTGGTCATCGAGGCGCAGATCCTCGACCGGCCCGGCTTCAACGTCTCCTCCGGCGTCCCCGTGGTCGTCGCCGACGGCGACCCCGAACGCCGCTTCCCCTCCGTCGACACCGACCAGGCCGCGGGCGCGGCCGCCGCCACCCGCCACCTGCTCGACCTCGGCCACCGCACCGTGTGGCACCTCGGCGGGCCGCAGGACTCCTACGCGGCCCGCCGCCGCGCCGCCGCCTGGCACGCCGCGCTCAAGGCCGCCGGCGCGCCCGTGCCACCCCTGCGCTTCGGCGACTGGACGGCCGCCTCCGGCTACGAGATCGGCCGCGAGCTGGCCGCCCGGCCGGACGTGACCGCGGTGTTCGCCGCCAACGACCATCTGGCCCTCGGCCTGGTCCGGGCGCTGCACGAGGCGGGGCGGCGGGTGCCGGAGGACGTCAGCGTGGTGGGCTTCGACGACCTGCCGGAGTCCGCGTACTACCTGCCCCCGCTGACCACCGTCCGGCAGGACTTCGAGGAGGTCGGCCGCGAGTGCGTCGCCCAACTCCTCCGCCAGATCGACTCCCCCGGCGAGTCCCCGACCGCCTCGGTCGCCGTCACCCCGGAGCTGGTCCTCCGCGCCTCCACCGCCCGGCAGGCCTGAACAGCAGAGGCTGTCGTCAGAGGTCGAAGAGTGCGTCCTCCTGTGGCGGGATCGGAGGGGCGAGCAGGCCACGGAGTGTCCGGATCCCCTGACGCCAGCGCTGGTAGGTCGCGAACTCGAACCAGCCCTCGACAAGGTCGGAATGCTCCGCCACCACCTGATCCAACGCATCGACGGCGAGCAGCGTGAGGTCCGCGGAGAACGTCGGCAGCGGCTCGGACGGACCGTGGAACGGGCAGGTCGGTTCGCCGCCGTGCTGGGCGGCGATCAGGGCCGCGGCGGCCACGGCCCGCTCACCGTCGGACTGGTCGAGGTGGTCCGCGGAGTCGGCGGCACGCTTCAGGATGCGGCGGACCAGTGCCTCCCGTTCCCCGATCGGAGCGTCGTCGAGGTCACCGGCGAAATCGGCGGCGGTGTCGTTGTCGAACGGGCCGATGTCCCAGGTACCCACGGCGGTCTCCTCGTGTCGCAGTCCCGGGATCCTCGCACGGGCCACCGACAGGGGGATCACGGTGCCGGCAGCATTCGCGTCTGCCCGTTCTCGTGCAGAAGGCCAGGTGGGCGCGTCGGTCCGGGGCGGGGTAGGTGGTGGGCGCATAGTGGGAGGCGTGCGTGGTCCCGGGCCGGTGATGGGGCGGCGGGCGGTTGTGGCCGGTGGGCTCGGCCTGGCGCTCGGCGCGGTCTGCGGGTGTTCGAGTGGTGGCGGCGCCGCGGCTACCGGGGCATCCTCGGCCTCACCCACGTCCACCACGTCCACTCCGATGCCGTCGGCCTCCGCCACGCCGCAGGCCTCCTCGTCGTTGCCTGCGGCCGTCGCGTGGCGGCCCGGGCCGGGCGAGGTCGAGCCGGACGTGAAGCTGCGGGCGGTCGAGGTGGTGGAGGCGCTCGGTACGTGGGGGCCGGGCGGCCAGGGGGTGGAGGCGGCTCGGGGGCGGGTGGCGGCGCTCGGGTTGCCGCCGGGGCTCGCCGACCAGGCCGGGCCGCTGCTGCCGGCCGCGGCGGAGGCGGTGGTGGAGGTGGTCTATGCGCAGTACGGCGGCATCCTGTCGGATTCGGCGAGTGTGATGGTGGTCTGCCGGCAGTGGTCCGCGTCGGGCGGGTCGGTGACGGCCGGCGGGACGACGGTGGATGTCCGGCTGAGCGCCGCGAGCCCCCGGTGGGACGTGACCGCGCTGCACCCGGCCGAGCCCGGGTCGCCGGCGGCGCAGCTCCCGGACCCGGCCACCCGGGTCCTCGCCCAGCCCCGGATCGTGCTGCCTCCGGCGGCCGTCGCGGACGTGCGCAGCGGCGCGGTGCACGACAGCGTGCTGCAGGCGATGCTGAACCTCGCCGGTCCGTACGCCTTCCAGGTGAGCGTGCTCCGCTCGGGGCATCCGCTGGACGTGTTCGGGACGGACCGGCCGAGCGACCATCCGGTGGGCCGGGCGTTCGACACCTGGCAGATCGACGGCCGGGCGGTGGTGGATCCGGCGACGCCGGCCGACCTGGTCGACGGTTTCATGCGGGCCGCCGCCGCGGCCGGCTCGTACAACGTGGGCGGGCCGCGGCAGTTGTCCGGCGGCGCGGTGGCCAATCAGTTCTTCACGGACCGGACCCACCGCGACCATGTGCACGCCGGTTTCCGCACCTGACGGCGCGGGCGGTCAGCGGGTCCGGGCGGTCAGCGGTTCATCTTGAGGTTCCACACGGTGAGGACGGTGTCGAGCTCGCCGTAGGAGCCGGCGTCGTAGTGCACACCGGTGATCTTCAGGACTCCGATGGGCGAGCTGCCCTCGACCACGCACACCTGGTCGTTCACGGCGACCTCGACCTCCTGGCGCTTCTGGGTGAGCAGTTGGACCCGGCAGCCCTCTGCGGTCGGTTCCCCGGTCCCGGACCAGGGAGCGACCGTGCCCTTCACCACCATGCCGTTGCTGCCACTGCGCTGGGCGTCCGGCCGCAGGAAGAGGAAGCTGCCGCTGGTACCGGCGGCGGGCGGGTTCGAGGTCAGGTCGACGCCCTCCATGCCCAGCCGGAAGGGCCCCGTCCACACGACCTTCGCGGCGGTGCCGGGGGCCGGCGCGGGGGCAGCCGTCCCCTGGGCCGAGGGGGCCGAGGCGGTACCGCCCCCGGTGCCGGCCTGCGCGGCGACGGTGACGGTCACCTGGGGTGCGGGGGCGGGGTTCGGCGAGTCGCCCCCGCCCATGAAGGCGGCCGCCGCGCTCGCCACGCCGGCGACGGCGCTGACCACCGCGGCGATCGCGCCCCACACCTTGGCGTTCGAGCGCCGCTCCGGCGGGTGGCCGTGCGGTCCGTACGAGGGCGGTCCGAATCCCGGCTGCGTCGGCTGGGATGACGGATCGTAGGACGGATGCTGCATCAGGTCCCCCGCTGGGTACAGGAATCGCCGCATCGGTGACCCGGACACGGCGCTGGCACGCTGCGTAAATTACTACAGGGGGACCTGCCCGTCGGCGGCCCGGCTAGCCGATCTGGAACTGCTGGCCCGGGGCGCCGGTGCACGGGTTCTGGACCAGCTTGGCGCCGTCGGCGGTGGAGCCGGCCGCGACGTCCAGGCATTTGCCGCTGTGGCGGGCGAGCAGGGTCACGTAGCCGGAGCCGGTGTCGCGGACCGACCACTGCTCGTTGCTGTTGCCGTTGCACGGGTACTGGACCAGTTCGGCGCCGTCGGCGGTGGAGGCGCCGGAGACGTCCAGGCACTGCCCGCTGTGCCGGGCGACCAGGGTGACCTGGCCGGGGCCGCCGGGCCGCAGCGCCCACTGCTGGCTGCTCGTGCCGGTCACGCAGGTGCTCTGCACGACCGGCGCGGCAGGGGCGGTGGAGGCGCCCTGGACGGCTGCGCACTTGGTGCTCTGCCGGCCCTTCAGTGTCTTCCACGTGTCGGGCGCGGCGCTGCGGACGGTCCAGGACTGGTTGTCGCCGGTGGTGGGCTGCCAGACGCCGACGGGTGCGCCGTCGGCGGTGGCGGCGCTGGCGACGTCGAGCAGCAGGCCGCTCGCCTTGTTGACCAGGGTGGCGTGGCCGTCGCCGGTGGTCGAGAGCATCCACTGCTGGGCGGTGGAGGTACCGGAGTTGGCGAAGCCGAGGGTGCCGGAGGCGACGGAGAGCGCCTTGCCGCTGCGGCCGTTGATGATCCGGTAGAGGGCGGTTGCGTCCCAGCCGCCGGCGAGTCTGGTGAAGGTCCACTGCTGGGCGGCGTCGGCGGCGTCGGGGGTGCGCTGGACGGGGGCGCTCTGGTTGGTGGCGCCCGCGGAGAGGGCGAGTCCGCTGTGGTCGCCGAGGATCTGCCGGACGCCTCCGGTGGGCGCGGTCGCGGCGGTGGTGGAGACGCCGGTCGCGCCGGGCAGCACGAAGGTGGTGACCGAGCCGGGGCCGACGGTGGCGGTGACGGTCCTGGCGGCGGTCGCGGTGAGGTCCGCCTCGCGCTGCAGGTTCTTGTCGGCGTCGGTGGTCCACTGCTGCACGGGCACCGACGTGTCGACGCTCTGGAAGCCGGCCAGGTCGAGGGTGACGGTCTGCGGTGCGCCGCCGGTGTTGGTGTACACGGCGACCGCGCCGGTGCCGCCGGGGCGCAGCGCGGCGACGGTGTCGGCGCTGTCGGTGGCGATCACCCGGGCGCCGGGGCGGACGAAGCGGCTGTAGTTGGCCATCGCCCAGTACTTCTTGTTCTTGCGGATCGGTTCGGCGGCCGGGTCGGCGGGGGTGAGGTCGACCTGGATCAGGCCCCAGTTGGAGTTCTCGTGGCCGGGCGTCATGTTCTCGTAGTCCTCGACGGCCTGCCACATCACCCAGGCGCCGGGCTCGAGTTCGCGCAGGTCGCCGGTGATCCGGCGGGAGAGGTCGAGGGCCGGGGACATGGCGGTGAAGCTCTGCGGCACGGTGCCGCCGACGTCGGTCTCGGACATCCAGAGCGGCTTTCCGGCGCCGCGGGCGAGGTCGCGGACGCCGCCGCGGCCGGCGGTGCTGTAGGTGTGGGTGTTGAGCTTGCCGACGGCGGCGCGGGTGGCGGTGTCGTAGCCGTTCCAGTCGCCGCGGAACTGGGCGGGGTCGGTCTCGTCCATCGCGGCGACGGGGGTGGCGAGGCCGGCGGCGGTCAGGGCGGTGCGCAGGCTGGTGATCATGTGGGCCTGGGAGGCGGGCTCCCAGTGCGAGCCCTCCTGCGGGCCGCCGGCGTGCCAGTACCAGGTGGCGGGTTCGTTGACCGGCGAGAGCGAGCCGAAGGTGACGCCGGCGGCGGCCTGGGCCCGTTGCAGGGAGCCGGCGAGGTAGGCGGCGAAGCGGTCGTACTGGTCGGCGCGGAGGTTGTCCTGCCAGGCGTTGGCGGCGCCGGAGACCAGGCCGCTCTCGGTCATGAAGTAGGGCGCGGAGTTGGAGAAGGCCTCGAAGGTGTCGGCGCCGCGGTTCTTGGCGGCGGTCAGCCACCAGCGCTGGTTGGCGTCGGCCTGCGGGTTCCAGTGGGTGGGGTCGGCCGGGTTCCACCAGCCGGCGGGTTCGGCGTTGGGCGGGGCGTACGCGGCGGGGCGGTTCCACCAGCCGGGGACGGCGGCGCCGGCCCGCAGGTAGGGGCCGGTCTCGGGGCTGTCGCCGCCGCCGATGTTGTAGCGGGCGACGGTGAAGCCGAGGCCGTCGGCACCGTACAGGTCGTCGGCGAGCCGGTTGCGGATGCTGTCGGGCCAGCCGCCGGTGACGTTGGCGAACCAGGCGAGCGCGGTGCCGAAGCCCTGGAACGGCTGCTGCTGGTAGCTCGGGTCGAGCCGGACGGTAACGTGCGCCGCGGCCTCGGCGGCGCCGGCGGGCGGGGCGGCCAGGGCGCCGGCGGCGAGCGCGGCGGCGAGGGCCGGGCCGAGGCCGGTGGTGCGGATGCCTCTGGGCATCGGGGCTCCCTTCGGGAACGGTGCGGGGGTGCGCGGGGGGCGGGCACACGACGGCACGCCCCTCGGGCCTGCGAGGTGGAGGGGCGTGCCGGGGCGGGGTCGGACGGCGGGTCAGCTCACGGTGGTGCGCTTCCACTGCTGGTTGGTGCCGGTGTTGCAGGTCCACTGCTCGAGCGCGGTGCCGTTGGCGGTGGACTGGTTGGTGACGTCCAGGCACTTGCCGCTGTGCCGGGCGATCAGGCGGACGTAGGTGTTGTCGACCTTCTGCACCTGCCACTGCTGGGAGGTGGCGGCGGAGCAGGTGTTCTGCACGACGAGGGCGCCGTCGGCGGTGGAGGCGCCGTTCACCTCCAGGCACTTGCCGCTGTGCCGGGCCATCAGCTGGACGTAGCCGTTGCCGGCGCTCTTGAACCAGTAGTTCTGGTTGGCGCCGTTGCCGCACGACCACTGGATGGCCCGGGCGCCCTGGCCGAAGGCGTAGTCGGAGACGTCCGCACACTTGCCGCTCTGCCGCCCGGTGAGCGACTCCCAGGTGGCGTTGAGGCCCGCGACGGTGCCGGTGGCGGTGTCGACGGTGATCTGCGGGGAGGCGCCCATGGTCATGGTGGTGGCGGTGGGGAACTTCAGTGGCAGCCACACGTACTGGGAGTCCTGGACGGTGCCGCCCATCGAGTTGCCCCAGCGGTCGCCCATGTACAGGTAGCCGGTGCCGGAGGTGCCCTGGACGGGCAGCACGTACGCGGTCTGGCTGCCGTACGTGACGCCGTCGCCGATGTCGCTCAGGCCGCTCCAGCTGCCGGTGACGCTGCTCGCGGTGGCGTACATCTGCTGGTTGGGGGCCCAGCCGGTGGCGCCGGAGGTCAGCAGGAAGTACACGCCGCCCCGCTTGAACATCGCGGGGGCCTCGCGGGACCAGCCGTTCCACAGGCTCTGCACCTGGGCGTCGATGCCGGTGAAGTCGGCGGTGAGCCGGTAGACGTGCAGGTCCCGGTTCTCGTTGGAGGCGGAGATCATGTATCCGGTGCCGTCGTCGTCGACGAAGGTGGTGATGTCCCGGGACATCTCGCCGAGCGGCCGGAAGCTGCCGCGCCAGCTGTAGTCGCCGTCGACGGTGGAGGAGACGGCGACGGCGGCCCGGGCCTCGCCGTAGTCGTTGCCGTTCTCCTTGTGCATCCACATCACGAACTGGCCGGTGGCGGCGTTGTACATCACCTTCGGCCGCTCGATGTTGGCGTAGCCGAGCTCGGGGTCGGTGGCCTGGGTGAGGACGTGGTTGCGGAACTCCCAGGTCTTCAGGTCGGTCGACCGGTAGGCCGAGACGTAGCGGAAGGTGTTGTCGGCGTTCCGGTCCTCGCCGAACCAGTAGTAGTACTGGCCGACCTTGAGGACGCCGCCGCCGTGCGCGTGCACGACGGCGCCGGTGGTGTCGGTGAACTGGGTGCCGTTGGTGACGGTCACCTGCGCCGCCTGGGCCGGCTGGCTCGCCGCCAGGCCCGTCACGGGGAGGGACAGCGCCAGCAGGGTGCCGCACAGGGTGGTTCTGATTCGCCGCATGGTTCACGTACCTCGGGTGGGGGTGGGGTGGGGGTTCGCCGGTGTCACGCGGGGCGCACCGTGTTCGCGCAAACAGGCGATTGCGGGAGAGTCTCGGAGCGATGTTGGGTTGTGTCAAGGGGTCTCGCGCGAAGTCCCGGCCAAAACTAGGACATATGCCGCCGTTGATGTTCGATCTTGTTGAGTTCACCCGGCGAACAGGCCCGGCCTAGACTGTTGCTTCCTGATGATTTCCGCGAGGAGAGGGTGAGACCGTGGCCGACCCCGGACTGTTGGGGCCGCAGCGCCGGGCGCTGATCCTCGACCTGGTGAAGCGCTCGGGCGCGGTCCGGGTGGCCGACCTGGTCGAACAGCTCGGCGTCTCCGACATGACGATCCGCCGCGACCTGGACGCGCTCGCCCGGGCCGGCGAGGTGGAGAAGATCTACGGCGGCGCGGTGGCCAGCGGCGCCCGCGCCGAGGAGCCCGGTTTCGAGGCCAAGACGCACCTGGCGTCCGGCGCCAAGGCGGCGCTCGCCGACGCGGCGGCGGCCCTGGTGGAGCCGGGCAGCGTGGTGGCGGTCTCGGCCGGGACGACCGCGTACGCGGTGGCCAGCCGGCTGCTCCAGATCCGCGGGCTGACCGTGGTCACCAACTCGCTGCCGGTCGCCGACCTGCTCCGGGACAACGCCGCCGACCCCGCCGGCACCGGCCCGACCCTGCTGCTCACGGGCGGCACCCCCACGCCCTCGGCCGCCCTGGTCGGCCCGCTCGCCGACCAGGCGATCCGCTCGCTCTACGTGGACCTGCTGATCATCGGGGCGCACGGCGTCTCCGAACGGGCCGGGCTGACCACGCCGAACCTCGCCGAGGCGCAGACCAACCGCGCACTGATCGCCGCCGCCCGCCGGGTGGTGGCGGTCGCCGATCACAGCAAGTGGGGCGTGGTGGGGCTGAGCGCCTTCGCGGCACTGACCGAGATCGACTGCTTCGTCACCGACGACGGGCTGGACGCGCCGGCCCGCGCGGTGCTGGAGGAGTCCGTCGGCCGGCTGATCGTCGCCGGGAGCCCGTCGGACCGACCGGACCCGGCCGGCTGATCGGCCGGGCGTCCCGGCAGCTCGTGCACCCGGCACCCCAGCTCCGCCAGCTGCCGGACGGTCCGCCGCGCCACCTCGTCGTTCAGCGAGAAGACGAACGGCCCGGGCACCACCACCGCCTGCACGCTGCCCTGCTCGGCGGCCCGCAGCAGCTGGGCCAGCGCGGGCAGCGGGCCGCCCGAGCGCCGTCCGTTGTCCAGGAAGACGGTGGCCTCGCCGAGCCCGGTGTCCAGCGCATGGCGGGCCAGCACGTCCCAGAAGTCCAGCAGGTAGGCCGCGTCGTACGGGTAGCACCGCAGGTAGATCGCGGTGGGCCGGGTCGCCACCGGCCGGATCCTGGTGTTCATGGCCTCTCGCCTCCTGCGATGTCCTTCACTGCTTCCAGGGAAGGCCCGCCGGACGGTTCCCGGCCACGGTCGCCGGTGCCCATTTCCGCAGCTCCCCCGCGCGATCCCGGGTAGTCGCGGCGCGGAACCCCGGTACTCCCGCACCGCGCGTCGGCCGGGGCGCCGCAGTAGCGTGGGTCCACCGGCGGGCGGGCCCGCCGGTGGACCGGGAGCGGACCATGGCACAGGACGCGGCTGGGCGCGGGGGCCGGGCGGCCGGTCCGCGCGGCTTCGCGTTCGTCGGCCGGGAGCGGGAGCTCGCCGCCGTGGTCGGGGCGCTGTCCGCCCGGCCCGCGGTGGTCCTGGTGCAGGGCGAGGCGGGGGTCGGCAAGTCCCGGCTGGTCGCGGAGGCCTCGGCGGTGCTGCGCGGCCGGGGCGTCGGCTCGGTGCTCGGCGGCTGCCATCCGCTGCGCGAGCCGCTGCCCTTCGGCCCGGTGATCGACGCGCTGGAGACGATCGGCCCGCTGCTGCCCCCGGACGCGCGGATCGGCGCCGCGGCCGGCGCGCTGGCACCGCTGCTGCCGGACCTCGCCGACCGGCTGCCCCCGCCGCCCGAGGAGCCGGCCGGCCCGGCCGGTCAGCTGCGTGCCGTCCTCGGCGCGACCCGGGCGCTGCTGACCGCCGCCGCGCCGGTGGTGCTCACCGTCGAGGACCTGCACTGGGCCGACGACGCCACCCGCGAGCTGCTCCTGCTGCTGGCGGGCGGCCTGCCGGACGGCGTCGGCCTGGTGCTGACCTTCCGCGGCGAGGAGCAGGCCGGACCGCTGCTCGGCCAGGCGTTCCGCCGCCCGGCCGGCACCACCCTGCTCGACCTGGCCCTCCAGCGGCTGGACCCGGCCGCGGTCTCCCGGCTGGCGGGCGCCGCGCTCGACACCCGCCCGTCCGGCGAGCTGACCCGGGTGCTGTACGAGCGCAGCGCCGGGCTGCCGCTGATCGCCGAGGAGGACCTGATCACCCTGGCCGCCGAGCCGGACGCCGCCGAGCGGCCCGAACTGCTGGGCGTGCCGCGCAGTCTGCGCGAGGTGCTGGCCGCCCGGATCGAGCCGCTGTCCGGGCCGGCCCTCGCGCTGGTCGAGGCCGCCGCGGTGGTCGCCGTCCCCGCCCACGAGGACCTGCTGCTCCGCTCGGCCGACCTGACGGACACCCGCGGCACGGACGCCCTCGTCGAGGCGCTGGCCCGCTCCGTCCTGGTCGAACTCGGGCCGGACGCCTACGGGTTCTCGCACGCCCTGGCGGGCCGCGCGGTGTACGACGGGCTGCCCGGCCCCCGCCGCACCCGGCTGCACCGGCGGGTGCTCGCCCTGCTGTCCGCGCAGGACCCGCCGCCACTGGTCCAACTCGCCCACCACACACGGGCCCTGGGCGACACCGAGCGGTGGCTGGGGCACGCCAGGGCCGCGATCGACCAGGCCCTGGCGGTCGGCGACCAGGGCACCGCCGCGACCCTGCTGCGGCAGATCCTCGACCTGCCCGGCCTGCCCACCGCCGACCTCGGCGAGGCGGCGCGCTCGCTCGCCGAGGCGATCGGCTACACCGCCGAGGCCACCGACACCACGATCGCCGCGCTGCGCCGGATCGTCGCCACCCCGGGCCTGGCACCCGCCGTCCGGGGCGAGATCCGGGCCCGGATCGGCAACATCCTGCGCACCCGGGACGGCGGCTCCGCCGGCGTGGAGGACCTGGAGACCGCGGCGGGCGAGCTGGAGGCCGACAACCCGGCGCACGCCGCCAAGACCCTCGCCGTGATCGCCGCGATGGACACCGGCGACGCCCCGGCCGCGGACCGGACCGCGTGGATGGACCGCGCGCTGGCGATCCTCGACCGGATCGACGACCCGGAGACCGCGGCGATCGTCCACATCAACCGGCTGGTCTCCCTGCCGGCCTGCGTCTCCCCCGAGATTCCCGGGCTGATCGCCGCGCTTCCCCGGCACAGCGACAACCCCCGGCTGCTGTTCACCACCGTGATCGGGCTGTCCAACGCCGCCGAGATCGCCCTCTGCGCGGGCCTGGACGGGCGGGTGGCCGCGTGGGCGGAGGAGGCCGTCGCGCTCGGCGAGCGGGCCGATCTGCCCGGGCTGGTGGTGTACTCCAGCAGCTACCCCGTCCTGCTGGAGTGGACCTCCGGGAACTGGCAGCGCTGGGACACCGCGCTCGCCGCGTACCGGGCCCGCTTCCCCGACGGCCCGGTCGCCGACATCGGCCTGCTCGGCGCCGCCCAGGGCGTGGTGGCCGCCGCCCGCGGGCACGCCGGGGAGGCCGCCGAGCGGTTCCGCCGGGCCGTCGGCCACGACGCCACCGGCGTGCTCACCCTGCCCTCCGCCGCCGGGCTGGCCCGGCTTGCCCTGGCCGCCGCCGACCCCGACGCGGCCTGGCAGGTGCTCGCCCCGGCCGTCCGGCTGCTGCGCCGGCGGGAGCTGTGGCCGTTCGCCTTCGACCTGCTGCCGACCGCCGTCGAGACCGCCCTGCTGCGCAAGGACCGGGCCACCGCGAGCGCCCTGGTCGCCGACCACGCGGCCGGGACGGCCGGCCTGGAGTGCCCGGGCGCGGACGCCGAGCACCGTCTCGCCGAGGGCCTGCTGCTGGCCGAGGACGCCCCCGCCGAGGCGGCCGCCGCCTTCGACCGGGCCCGCGCCGGCTGGCAGGCGATCGGCCGCCCCTACCCCGCCGCCCTGGCCACCGAACGGGCCGCCGCGGCCGGCACCGCCGACCCGGAGACCGCGGCGGCCGCCCTCACCGGGGCGATCGCCGTCCTCGACGGGCTCGGCGCCGTCACCGACGCCTCCCGCTGCCGGCACCGGCTGCGCGCCCTCGACCGCTCCAAGCCCCGCGGCCCCCGCGACCCGTCCGGCCTGCTCTCCCCGCGCGAACGGCAGGTCGCCGACCTGCTCGCGCGCGGCGCCAGGAACAAGGACATCGCCGCCGCCCTGTTCCTCTCCGAGCGCACGGCCGAGCACCATGTCGCCGCCGTCCTGCAGAAGTTGGGCACCACCCGCAAGGCGCTGCGCGAAGCGGGCCGGTGACGGGCGTTGCGCCGAACGGCCGCCGCGGTGATCGCTCGGGCCGGGCCCGGGGGTATGCCCTCCCACCATGACCCCGTACACGAACCGACCTTCCGCCGCCGCGCCCGCACCCGGGCGCCGCCCGTGATCACCCTCCTGCTCGCGGCCGTCGCGGCCGCCCTGTTCGGCGCCGGCATGGCCTGGCTGAGCCACCGTCTGGTCCACCGGGACAAGGTGCCCGACACCGGCCCGGCCATCGGCACCGCGGCCGGCGCCGTGGCCTCCTTCTTCATCTTCACCATCGCCTTCATGACGGTCACCGCGACCGCCAGTCTCGGCGCCGCCCGCCAGGGCACGTACGCCGAGGCGGGCGCGATCAGCGACCTCTACATGGCCACCCACGACCTCGCCGAGCCGCAGCGCGGCGAGCTGCGCGAGGAGTTGGCGGACTACACCCGGCGCATCATCAGCGACGAGTGGCCCGCCCTGGCCGCCGGGCACCAGGACTTCCCCACCCGGGAGGCGGCGTACCAGCTGGCGCTGCGGGTCAACGCCGCCGCCGCGCAGCCGCAGACCCCGGCGCACACCGCCGCCGACCTGCACGACTCGATGCACGGCGTGATGGGGCACCGCCGGGACCGGCTGGCCCAGGCCCAGGAGGGCCTGCCGTACCCGCTGATCTTCTTCCTGGTCGGCACCTCGGTGCTCACCATCCTGTTCCTGGTCCTGATGGGCTGGCCGCGCGGGCGGCGGGGCACGGTGGCGATCTCGGTGATCGGGGTGCTCTTCGCCTTCGGCATCTGGCTGGTGCTGCAGATCAACCACCCGTACGGCGGCTCGGTGCACGTCGATCCGACGGCGTACCAGCAGGCCCTGGACCGGATCGACTTCCTCAAGCAGCTCGGCTGAACGTGACACGCCGTCACCCCACTGCCCCGACTCCTCACCCCGGCGGACCGTCCGGCGCGACAGCAATCGGTTTGTACTCGAACACTTGGCTGTGGTGCCGGCGCCCGCTGCGTCCGCAGCGCTACCCCGCGGTAGGTCCCCCCTTGCCCCGGCCCGTCCTGAGGAGACCGATGTCCCGTCATCGCCCGTCCCGGCTGCTCGCCGCCTGCCTGCTGGCCCCGGCTGTCCTGGTGGCCGTCCCCGCCACCGCCCAGGCCCGTCCCGCCCAGGCCCCTCCCGCGCACGACCACCCGGCCCCCGCCGCCGAGGGCCGGTCCTTCACCGCCGCGGAGGTCCGGGCGGAGGTCGACCCCGGCGAGGCCGCGGCGCTCGGCACCGAGCACGCCGAGGCCCACGCCCGCGCCCGGCTCGGCCTGCGCGCCGTCGGCGAGTACCCGCAGTCCACCCGGACCGCCCGCCTGAAGGAGCTGACCGACACCCAGGCGCGCATCAACGCGGGCTTCGACGCCTCGGCGTTCGGCGCGTTCAAGGAGTACTTCCCCTCCCCCGACTTCGCCGCGCACGTGGCGATGCTGCCCACCGGCAAGGTGCTGCTGTTCTCCTTCGAACGGATCGAGACCAACCCGCAGAAGGAACCGGCGCCCACCGACACCATCGGCGCCGAGAACGCCGGCCGCGCCTTCGTCTGGGACCCGGCCAAGGGCACCGGGACGGACGCGTTCAAGAAGGTCACCCCGCCCACGGTGGTGATGCCGGACGGCCTCAACATCGCCCGCCCGGCCCCGTTCTTCTGCGCCGGACACTCCTTCCTGCCCAACGGCATGCTCGGCGTCTTCGGCGGCAACCTCGGCGGCAACGGCGGCAGCGGCGCCAAGCTCTCCCTGGTCTTCGACCCGTGGACGGAGACCTGGGCGCAGAACCAGGACATGGCCACCGGCCGCTGGTACCCCTCCGTGGTGACCGGCGCCGACGGGCGGCAGCTCATCATGTCCGGCCAGTCCGAACTCGGCTGGGGCACCCCCACCCCGATCGTCGAACGCTTCCCCGCACTCAGCCGCCCCGTCCCGTACGCCAAGACCGACGTGCCGCGCAACCAGCCGATCGAACGCTTCAAGGCGGACGCGCCGTTCACCCGCGACTACCCCCACCTCTTCTCGCTGCGCGACGGCCAGGTGTACGCCTTCGGCCGGCAGGCCGCCGAGCAGTGGGTGTTCGACCCCGTCGCCGAGACCCGCTCCGACCTCCCCGCCCGCCCCGACGGCACCATGCGCAACTACGGCTCCGCCGTCCCGCTGCCCGGCGGCTGGGAGGGCCCGAACTCCGCGCTGATCCTCGGCGGCGACCGCGACGACCCGGGCACCTACCGCTTCAGCGACGGCAAGTGGACCGCCGACCAGGCCCGCGCCTTCGGCCGCACCCAGGACGACACCCTGATCCTGCCCGACGGCACCCTGTTCACCGTCAACGGCGCGTACGACATCCGCGACTACGGCAACGGCACCTACAACCCCAACGCCGACCTGAAGTACCGCCAGGTCGAACTGCGCGACGCCGAGGGCAAGTGGCAGCTCGGCCCCGTCCAGCGGCTGCCGCGCGGCTACCACTCCAACGCCGTCGTGATGCCGGACGGCCGGATCATGGTCACCGGCGACGAACTGCAGCAGCTCGCCAACAACCCCGACATCACCAGCGACCAGAACGGCACGATCGAGATCTACGAACCCGCCTACCTGCACAAGGGCCCGCGCCCCGCGCTCGACCAGGTCCCGCAGCAGGCGCTCGGGTACGACTCCCGGTTCACCGTCACCACCTCCACCCCCGACCAGGTGCAGCGCGCCGTCCTGCTGTCACCCACCACCGCCACCCACGCCGTCAACACCAGCCAGCGCCACCTGGAGCTGCGGATCAAGGCGCGCGAGGGCAACACCCTCACCCTCCAGGCCCCGCCCAGCGCGGCCGCCGCCGTCCCCGGCTGGTACATGCTCTTCCTGCTCGACGCCAACGGCGTACCGAGCACCGCGCAATGGGTCCAGCTCGCCCCCGACGCCCTCCGCAGCGCCACCGCCCTCAAGTAGGACTCCCCCACCCTTCGCCGCCGCGCCCGCCACCCCTGCGCGGGTGCGGCGGCGAACACCCCTACCCCGGAAGCGAGTTGCCCGGCCCGTGGACCTCACCGCCTGCCCGTACGCCCTCACCCGCCGCACCCTGCTCACCGCAGCCGCCGCGGCCACCGCCACCGCGGGCCTCGCCCTCGCACCCGCCGCCTCCGCCTCTCCTGCCGCCTCCGCCGCTCCTTCCGCCGCCACGTCGCTGCGCGGGAGCCGGGAGATCCAGGGCGACATCCTCGCCGGCTTCCGCCGCAGCCGCGCCGAACTGCTCCTGCTCACCTTCGGACCGGCCGACACCGCCCGACGATGGCTGGCCGCCCTCGTCCCCCGGCTCGCCACCACCGCCGACGTCACCGCCGTCAACGACCGCGTCGCCGCCCACGCCCACCAAGGGCAGCCCGACCCCGGCGCGATGAGCGTCCTGTGGACCGGCCTCGCCCTCACCCACGACGGCCTCGCCCACCTCGCCGGCCGCGACCCGCTGCCCGTCGCCGCCGTCGGCGGCACCGCCGAGGCCTTCCGCCGGGGCCCGGCCGCCCGCGCCGCCCTGCTCGGCGACACCGGCCCCAGCGCACCCGGCAGTTGGCTGTTCGGCGGCCCCACCCGGCCGACCGTCCACGCCGTCCTCACCGTCGCCGCCGACCACCCCGGCCGACTCGCCGCCGCCGTCACCGCCGCCCTCTCCGACGCCGGGCAGCACGGCCTGCGCCTCGTCCACCGGCAGCCCGCCGCCGCCCTGCCCGGCGAACGCGAACACTTCGGCTTCCGCGACTGCATCAGCCAGCCCGGCGTCCACGGCTACGACCCGGCCGACCCCGCCCACCCCGACCAGGTCGCCGGCGCCCCCGGAACCCGGCTCGTCCCGGCCGGCGAGTTCCTCGTCGGCCACCCCCGCGCCCACGGCCTGCCCAGCGGACTCCCCAGCTGGGCCCGGGACGGCAGCTTCCTGGTGGTCCGCCGCCTCGCCCAGGACGTCCCCGGCTGGTGGGCCCAGATCCGCAGCCGGCTCACCACCCTCCAGGCCGTCGGCACCGCCCCCGCCGACGCCCCACCCGAATGGCTCGGCGCCCGCCTCGTCGGCCGCTGGCCCTCCGGCGCCTCCCTCGCCGCCCACCCGCACGCCGACCCCGGCACCGGCCGCACCCCCGACAACGACATCGGCTACGCCACCGACCCCGACGGCTGGACCACCCCGCTCTTCGCCCACATCCGCAAGAGCAACCCGCGCGACGGACTCGTCCTCGCGCCCGGCTCCCGCCCGCTCCCCGCGGCGCAACTGGACGGCCATCGGATCATCCGCCGCGGCCTGCCGTACGGCGCACCCTTCCTCCCCGGCCACGACTCCGGCCCCAACGGCCCCACCGCCGCCCGCGGTATGGTCTTCCTCAGCCACCAGGCCGACCTGGTCGCCCAGTTCGAGTTCATCCAACGCGCCTGGATCGACGCCCCCGACTTCCCACCCGCCCGTACCCCCAAGCCCGGCACCGACCCCGTCCTCGGCCCCGACAGCCCCATCGCCTTCGAAACCCCCGCCCCGAGCGGCACCGGCAGCCGGGTCACCCCCCTCCACTTCACCCGCTTCGTCCGCACCGAAGGCACCCTCTACGCCTTCACCCCCACCCTCCCCGTCCTCACCGCCCTCGCCGCCGGCCGGCTCGACACCACCCCGCTGCCCCACTGACCGCCCACCGGCGGGTCCGCCACCGGGAACGGCGGCGGGGCCCCGACCCAGAGGATCGGGGCCCCGCCGCTGGTCGTTCGGGCGTCACGCGGTCAGAAGATCCCGCCGCCGTAGTACCCGCCCACCTGCGCGCGGTACTCCGGGTCGTCGAGGTGCCTGTCGCGGTAGAACTCCGGGGAGTTCCTGATCTCCTCCTTGGTCCGGTTCACCCAGACCGTCTTGCCCTCGACGTCCACCCGCTGGATCGTCCCCGCCGGAAGCAGAACCTCCCGACCGAAGATCCACGGACCGGTGTCCACCACGATGTGTGCGGAGTCCACCTCGTCGGTGTGCCTGTCGACCTTGCCGATGTGGCCGTCCTCCGCCTCCACGCGGAACCCCGTCAGGTCGCTCCCCGCGCTGTAGCCCTCGGCGTTCCCGTATCCCCACAGACCGGTGCTCACAACTACCTCCTCTTTCCTGCAACTTCGGTGCGTCCTCGTCGCGTACCGGTGCCCGGCGGCCGCCGCCGCCCGCACATCAGTCGCGGAACGCGTGGGAAGCCTTGTCATCCGTGCTCACGGCGTCTCCTCTCGACGCAACGTCCTGTACGGCTGCCCCCTCGCGTGCCCCCGTCTCCCGGGACCATGCACACCGATTCCGGATCTCAGCCCTTCCCGGGTGTCGAGACCGGTCCACCGGGACCGTCCTCGGTATACCTGGGGCGTCAGAGGGCCGCGCACACGCAGAGGGAGAACCGTCATGACGCTCCAGCGGATGGACAACGTCGGCATCATCGTCGAAGACCTGGACGCCGCCGTCGCCTTCTTCACCGAACTCGGACTGGTGGTCGAAGGCAGGGCCCAGATCGAGGGCCACTTCGCCGACCAGGCCGTCGGGCTCGACGGAGTCCGCAGCGACATCGCGATGATGCGCACCCCCGACGGTCACAGCAAGCTGGAGCTCGCCCAGTACCACCACCCCGCCCCGATCGGCGCCGGAGCCGACGTTCCACCGCCGAACACGGTCGGCCTGCACCGCGTCATGTTCGCCGTCGACGACATCGACGACACCATCACCCGCCTGCGCCCCCACGGCGCCGAACTGCTCGGCGAGGTGGCGCAGTACAAGGACATCTACCGCCTCTGCTACCTCCGCGGCCCCTCGGGCATCCTCCTCGCCCTCGCCGAACAGATCGGCTGACGAGCCGGCCCCCGCCCGCCCGGCCGCACGACTCACCCCTCCGCCGGAGGAGCTGCGACGACTCCTCCGGGAAGCCGCACGCTCAAGCGGTACGTCGTCGGGTGCACAAGGCGTCCGCAGAGCGTGTCCACCCGCAGCTCCGACTCGCCCTCGTACGTGCGCTCAGCCCGGATGCGACGCAGGTACGCCTGCCAGTCGTCGTAGTCCTGAGTTTCGAAGACCACCTGCCAGCACGCCTCGACGTCCGCCGGACACGTCGTCGCGGTACGGTCCTGGCGGGCCTGCTCCTGCCGCCGCTTCCGCTTCGCCTGACCAGGCATCAACGCCTTCCCTTCCATCCGCCGCCCGTGCGGGCAGCTCAACCGTAGAGGTGGCCCCGGACAAGCGGATCGTTCTCCAGAACGAAGTCGACCACGGCCCAGAAGTCGGCGAGCAGCGGGCGCACGAGCCCGGCCGCACGATCGAGCTTCCGCCCGAACAGGGGACCGTCCGGGTAGATCGTCCCCGCACTCACCAGCGTGGCGGCCGGCGCCGCCTGCCCGGGCACGGGCCCCACCCGGCACCCGAAGGCGACGTGGTCGTCCCACGTCTCCGTTCCGCCACCCCAGGTACCAAAGATCACGTCCGCCCAGGTGTCGCGGCCCCGGTCACGGTGGAAGGCGGTGACCGGGTAGGAGATCCTTGGCCACTCGGGCGGCTGGCCGGGTCGACGACTGGGGTGGGTGGGGATGGCTGTCAGTGCATTGGTGCGTGCCGAGCTGGCGCGGCACGACTGGTCCGCGTTGAGCTGCGCCTGCGGGGACTGGGCAGAGCATCTGCCGCTGGTGTTCGAGACGCTGCTGACTGCCGAGAGTCCCGAGGACGCTTCCGGATACGGACTCTTCGGGCATGTCGAGTACAGCTGCGTCCTCGCCGAGTGCACCGTGCCGGCCGTCGGCGTCATCCTCGCGGCGCTGGCGGGTGAGGTTTCACCGATGGTCCGCACCGAGTTTCTGGAGACGCTGCTGTCGGTGGCCCACGGTTCGGGGTACAACAGCGCGCGGCCGTCGAAGCGGGCGAACGACGAGTACCGGGCGTTGATGCAGGAGGGCTTCTGGCCGCTCGTGCGCGCCGGGCTCACCGGCAGTGCGCAGGACGCCGAGACGGTGGCCGATCTCTGCGAGTACTTCGACCTCGGTGACGGCAAGTCGGCGCACTACCGGGCGCTGCTGCGCGAGCGCGTCCGGGCGAGGACCAAGCGCCGGGCAGCGCGCTGACGGCACACAGGCGCGGGAACGGAACCCGTCCGATGTCGCCTCGCACGCTCGACTGGACCGCCGCCGTCCGGGGAGGATGAGCGCATGAGTTCCGACCTGGTCGCGTTCCTGCGCGCCCGACTCGACGAGGACGCGCAGATCGCGCGGGCGGCCGCCGCCGGCCCGGCGACCGGTGGCGATCACGTCGCGCGCTGGGCGCCGGCGCGGGTGCTGGCGGAGACGGCGGTGAAGCGGCAGCTGGTGGCGGTCTCCAACATCGATTGCTCGCCGGGCTGCGCCGTCGAGCATGCGTTCAGCAGGTCGTGCGGTCTGCACTGGATGGGCCCGCTGCACGAGGAGGCGGACGGGCGGTGGCTGTACGACGACTCCGGTGCCCGGCATGCCCCGCCGCCGGTGACGACGGAGTGGACGCTCCGGCTGCTCGCCCTCCCGTTCGCCGGACATCCCGACTACCGGCCCGCGTGGGCGCCCGGCGTGTGAGCCGATCCGGCCCCGGCCGTCCCCGGTCGGGGTGATTCGGACGGGCCGGTTCGGGCAGACGCCCGGGGTGGCGACTGAACATCAGGAGACAGAGCGGTCGTACGACGGCGCCCCGCGCACGCCGTTGGCCGCGGACGGCCTGCCGGGAGCGGCGTCCGTACGCCGGGAGCCGGTGATGCGGCTCGACGCCGTGTATTTCGACACCCCCGACCTGCGTCTGCTGCGCCGCGGTGTCACGCTGCGCCGGCGCACCGGGGGCCGTGACGCGGGGTGGCATCTGAAGACGCCCGCACTGGACGGGAGCCGTACCGAGACCCGTCTGCCCGCGGGCGCCGGGGAGCGGGACGGGCCGCCGGAGGAGCTTCTCGCCCGTGCCGCGGTCCATGCCCGTGGCGGCCGGCTCGACGCGGTGGCCCACCTGCGGACGCGGCGGGAGCCGACGCTGCTGCTGGACGAGGACGGGCGTACCCTCGCCGAGCTCGTCCGGGACACGGTGTCCGCCGAACCGCTCGGCGCCGGCGATCCGGCGGCCCACCCCCTGGACTGGACCGAGACCGAGGTGGAGCTCGCGGAGGCGGGGCCGGAGCTGCTCGACGCGGTGGAGGAGCGGCTGCTCGCGGACGGGCTGCGGCCGTCCGACTCCCCGACGAAGCTCGGCCGGGCCCTGAAGGGGCGACTCGACGCGCTCCCGGCCCGCACCCGGTCCGCGCCCCCGCCCGGGCCGGACACCTGCGACTCGGTCGGCGACTGCCTCACGGCCTACCTGCGGTCCCACATCGCCGCGATGGAGTCACTGGACGCGGCGGTCCGGCTCGACGAGCCCGACTCCGTGCACCGGATGCGGGTCCACATCCGCCGCCTGCGCAGCGTGCTGGCCGCGCACCGCCGTTTCCTCCGCCGGGACGCGGTGGAGGACGTCGACAGGGAGCTCCGCCGGCTGGGCCGCATCCTCGGGCGGGCCCGGGACGCGGAGGTCATGGGCGAGCGGCTCGGCGCCGCCGCGTCCGACCTGCCCGGCGACCTCCGGCCGCGGGCGACCCGCCGGCTGCTGGACGCCGTCTTCCGGGACCGGTACGCGAGCGCCTGGCGTGCCGCCGTCGAGGCGATGGAGCGGCCCCGCTACTTCGCGCTGGTCGACGCGCTGGAGGACCTCGCCGCCGATCCGCCGCTGCGGGGCAGGGCCCGCCGCGGCCGCAAGCAGGCCCAAAAGGCCATGGCGAAGCAGCGGAAGCGGGTCGTGGAGCGCCTGCGTCCCGCCCTCGCCCTGTCTCCCGGGCACGACCGCGACCTCGCCCTGCACCGGGCGCGCAAGGCGGCGAAGCGGGCCCGCTACGCGGCGGAGAGCAGCGAGCCGCTCCTCGGGAAGCACGCCCGCCGGCAGGCGAAGCGTACGAAGCGCGTCCAGCAGGCGCTCGGCGCCCACCAGGACGGCGTGGTGGGCGAGACGACTCTGCACGAGGTCGCGGCCCAGGCCCCGCCCGGCATCGCCTTCGCGCTGGGTGTGCTGCGGTCCCGTCAACGCACGGACGAGGAAGGCCAGTTGTCGGACGCCGCCGAGGCCGGCCGCAAGCTCGGACGGTGAGAACGACGCCGATCCGACGAACCGTCAGTCCTCCGGGAGTTCCACGATCACCAGCGTGCCCCGGCTGCCCGGAGCGACCGCGTGCACCGCTCCCGCCGCGACCAGGTACAGCTCTCCGGCCCGGACCGACACCGGGGTGCCGTCCACCACCAACTCCATACGGCCGTCGAGCACGAGGAGCGCCTCGTCGGCGTCGTGGCTCTCCTCCGCCACCGGTGTCCCGTCCATCCGCAGGACCTTCACGCCGGCCGTTCCCACCCGGCCCAGCAGGAGCGAGCTCCACGCCTCCGGGAGGCCGGCCGCGGTCTCGGTCAGGTTGATCACGTTCATGGGCACACGCCTCCCGCCGGACCTGCTCGGTCAAGCCGAACGGGCCCGCTCATCACGTTTCTTGGATGTCTTGGAAGCTACCCGACCGGGAGCGCCGATTGGTCGACCGTTTGGCAAAGACTCCCGGAGACCGGCCCACCGTCGTCGGCCTCCGGGGGCTGCAACCCGGCTCAGTCGGTCCAGCGGACGACGAGGACGGCGGCCAGGGCGACCGCGACGGCGATCACGCGGAAGCCGGAGTCCATGGCGGCGCTGAGTGCGGCGGCGGACGCGCCGGTGCCGGCGGCGTTGGCGCCGAGTGCGGTGCCCATGGCCGCCACGCCGACGGCGCTGCCGACCTCGCGGGCGGCGCCGTTGAGTCCGGAGCCCATCCCGGCCCGGTCGGCGGGCAGGCCGGTCATGATGCCGCCGGAGAGCGAGGGCAGGGCCAGGCCCATGCCGGCCAGGGCCAGCGCCGGGCAGAGGATGTACAGGGCGTACGGGGTGCCCGCGCCGACGAAGGAGAAGGCGCCGAGGCCGACGACCATCCCGGCGAAGCCGAGGGCCACCACCCGCTTGGCGCCCCAGCGCTTCACCAGCCCGGTGGAGGACCGCGAGGCGAGCGTCATCGCGACGGCGATCGGCGCGATCGCGAAGCCCGCCGGCGCGAGGGAGTAGCCGTGGGCGAGCGTCAGGTACTGGGCGTTGACGTAGAACATGGCGAACGCCCCGGCGAACGCCACCGTGACGCCGATGGTGCCGGCCCGCACGGGGCGCAGCGCGAACACCCGCGGGTCGAGCAGCGGCTGGCTGCGGCGCAGCGCGACGCGGACGTACACCAGGGCGATCAGGCCGGCGGCGGCGAAGGAGCCGAGCACCCAGGCGGAGGTCCAGCCGCGCTCGCGGCCCTCGATCAGTCCGTGGATCAGCGCGACGATCGCGGCGGCGAGGAGCACCGAGCCGGGGACGTCCAGCGGCACGGCGCGCCGGGGTGTCCGGGGCGCCCGCAGTGCGGAGACCCCGAGGAGCAGCGCGCCGGCGGTGCCGAACACCAGGAACAGCCCCTGCCAGGGCAGGAATTGGAGCACCACGCCGCCGACCACGTTGCCGAGGATGCCGCCGACGGCGAGCGAGGCGGTCCAGGTCGCCACGGCGGCCGGGCGGCCGGCCTGCGGGACGACCAGCATCAGCAGCCCCAGGGTGACGGGCAGGGCGAGGGCCGCGCCGGCGCCGGCGACCAGCCGTCCGGCGATCAGCAGCGGCACGTTCCCGGCGGCGGCCGCGAGCAGGCCGCCGCCCGCGAACAGGCCGAGCCCGGCCAGCAGGACGCCCTTGCGGCCGAGCCGGTCGGCCAGCGCGCCGCCGGGGATCAGCAGGCAGGCGAAGGCGATCAGGTAGGCGTCCACGATCCACACCAGGGCGGTCGGGCTCGGGTGCAGGCCGCTCTGCGCGATCGACGGCACCGCGAGGTTCATCGCGGCGGCCATCGCCTGCAGGGTCCCCGCGCACAGGGACATCAGGATCACGGTCGCCCTGGCGTTCGGCCGGTCCGCCGCCGCCTGCTCGGTGGCCGGTAGTTGCTTGGTCTCCACGTCGTCCCCTCCGGGTCTCGGACCTCAACGGGAAGGACGCTAGGAGCGGGCTACCATAACTTCAAATGCACGCATCACAAGAGTATGTTGCAGCAGACACAATTCTGCAGGTGGGAGGAGAAATCGTGGGTGCCGCGGCCCGGGACGTCGACCTGAATCTCCTCGTCGCGCTCGACGTCCTGCTCGACGAGTGCTCGGTCTCGGCCGCCGCCGACCGGCTCGGCCTGTCCGCACCCGCGATGAGCCGCACGCTCGCACGCATCCGCACCGCGTTCGCCGATCCGATCCTGGTCCGCTCCGGGCGGTCCATGGTGCCGACACCGCGCGCGGAGGCCGTGCACGCGGAGGTGAAGGCCCTCCTCGACCGCTCGCGCGCACTGTTCGCCGAAGGCCGCCCGGTCGACCCGGCCCGGCTCGACCGGGCGTTCACGATCATCGCCAACGACCTGCTCGCCGGCACCCTCGCCGCGCGCCTCCTCCCGCGCCTGCGGCAGACCGCGCCCGGCGTGACCGTCGTCCTGCTCGCCGAGGGCCCCTACCCCGACGACCTGGTCCTGCGCGAGGGAACGGCCGACCTGGAGGTCCGGGTGATCACCGCCCCGGCACCCGAGACCCGGATCGAACCGCTGCTCGTCGACGAGATGGTCGCCGTCGTCCGCCCCGGCCACCCGCTCACCCTCGGCCCCCTCACCCCCGCCGCGCTCGCCGGCGCCCTGCACGTCACCCCGTCCCGGCGCGGCCGCCTGCGCGGACCGCTCGACGACGCACTGGAGGCCGTCGGGCTGCGGCGGCGCGTGGTCGCGGCGATGCCGACCTTCGCCTCCGCACTCCAACTCGTCGCCGCCTCCGACCTGGTGAGCCAGGTCCCGGCCCGGACCGGGGCGCCCCTGGTCGCCGCCCTCGGCCTCGTCCCGCTGCCGATTCCCCTGCCACTGCCGCCCATCGACATCTCCATGGGCTGGCACCCGCGCCACGACAACGACCCGGCGCAGCGCTGGTTCCGCGAGCAGGTCCGATCCGCCCTCTCCGGTCTCGCCGGGGCGCCACCCGGCCGGTGAGACCGGGGCGGCCCGCGGAAGACCGACCGAAACCCGCTTGCCCCGATCTCCGCGCGCGCCCGAGGATCGGCACATGAACCACGTCGTACGAGCCGTCACCGGCGAGGACTGGCAGCACGTCAAGGAGCTGCGCCTGGAGGCCCTGCGGGATCCGGTCGCGGGAATCGCCTTCCTGGACACGTACGAGAGCGCCGCCTCCAAGCCGGACGAGTTCTGGCAGGCACGCGCGGCCGGTTCCCGCGGCGACATGATCGCGCAGCAGTTCGTCGCCGAGCGGACGGACGGCGGCTGGGACGGATCGGTGACGGTCCTCATCGAGCGGGCCGGCCACCAGGACGTCCTGTGTACGCCGACCACCGTCGACCAGGCCCACCTGGTCGGCGTGTTCGTCCGCCCTGAGCGGCGCGGCACCGGCCTGGCCCGCGCCCTGTTCGACGCGGCGATCGCGTTCGCCCACGAGCTCGACGAGCCGAAGGTCACCCGCGTCCGCCTGTACGTGCACCAGGACAACCAGCGGGCCGAGGCCTTCTACCGCAAGCTCGGCTTCACCCGCAGCGGCCACTCCGTCCCCGTCCCGGGCGAAGAGTCGTCCGTCGAGCACGAACTCGTCCTCGGCTAGCGCTCCCGTGCGACTTCGCGGTCCATCCGGTCGAGGAGGCGGCGAGTCGCCGCCGGTGGCGGCTGCGACGGGCCGTTGCCTGCTGGTGTCTGCGCCGGTTCGACCGGTGCAGCAGCCTGCGGGGGGTGATCGTTGGGTTCAGCAGGGCGTCGAGCAGGTGGCGGGATCTCCGCTACCGCATCCGCGCGGACATCGGACGGTGACGTCCCCCGGCCTGCGGCTGCGTGGCCATCGAGCGCAACAGGGGGTTGGGGATGGGCGAGGATCCACTCATCACGGCGGTGCGGAACGGGGACGAGAACGCGGTGAGAATACTGCTCGAGGACGGGGCGGACCCCGACGTCTTCGACCAGCAGGGCACCCCCGCACTCTGCCTGGCCATCTCGGCGTTCAACTTGACGATCGCCGGCTATCTGGTGGAAGGCGGCGCGGACCCGGACCGCCGGCTGCCCGACGGGACCACGCCCCTCTTGCGGGCCATCGACAGGGGCTCCATCGGCCTCGTCTTCTGCCTGCTCGGTGACGCGGCGCTGATCAGCGAGGCCACCCGGGTGGAACTCCTGGCACGCGCCCGGCAGTGGCATGAGATGGGCCCGGTCGCCATGCTGCGACAGCGGACCGGCGCCTCGGACGAGGTCGAGCGGGTTCGGGTCCGGGACAGGGAATGGTTCACCGACTACCACGAGCTCCGGCTCGGTGGAATGACCGTCCGCGACGGCCACACAGGGATCCTCACCCTTCTTGAGAAGTACTTCGGACTGCACCTGGGCATTGACGAATTGGCGGCGCGCGCGTGCGCACTCGAGTACCCGGACTATGAACACGCCGTCTGGTCGGAAATCGTCACAACCCTTGCCAAGAGGCAGAACGACGAGACCTGGAAGGCTGCGGCGGCACTGCGGGACCATCCCGATCCCCTGCACCGCCGCTTCGGCGCAGAGGTCCTCGTCTGCCTCCACCTCGAGGCTGACCATACGAACGTCCCGAGCCCGTTCGAGCAGCGCACGCTCGAACTTTTCCTCGACTGGGCACAGCAAGAGGAACACCCGGACGTCCTGGCCGAGACCCTGGCCGGCCTGAGCCACCATGAGGACCCGAGGATCGAGCCGCTGGGGCTCACATACCTGGCCCACCCTGCCCCGCGGGTACGCGCCAGGGTGCTCTCGACCCTGAGAATCGTGAACTCGGAGAGGTCTGGGCGGCAGACGTTCACCTCCGAGGGGCTGAACGCTGTACTTGCGCTGGCCCGGGACGCCAACGCCTCCGTTCGCCACGTCGCTGGCTACCGACTCGCGCACAGCCTGAATCCCGAACCCGCCATCGGGGACACCCTGGCCGGCCTGCTCGACGAGGAGAACCAGCAGACCCGCATCTGGGCCGTCTACGGACTGGCCGAGCGGGACGATCCGCGCTGTATCGACGGCGCCGACCGGGTGGGACCCGTCGACGAGTACGAGTCATGGTCCTGGATACTCCGCGCGCCCTCACGGTACGAGCAGCGCCGAAGGGAGCGGGAGTCTCCGGCCACGACCGAGTAGCAGACGCTCGCTTCTGTATCCGATCGCGGCCTGGCTGCGGATCTTCGTGCGGCATCATGGGCGGGTGAAGCTGACACAGCCGGACGATCTGACCGTTCGCCTCGTCCAGGCCGAGAAGCCGGCCGATGTCGTCCGTGCCGGAGCCGCTTGCCTCGCCCGGTTGCTCGGCGGGTTCGGGTGGGTCAGGTCGCGGCAGTCGCTGGAGCGGCGGGAGGCAGGGCGCCGTGAGGTGATCCAGCTGGAGAAGAGCAAGTGGAACCGATCGGAAAGCCTGATCAAGTTCACGGTCACGAGCCTGACGGTCTTCGACGAGGGCCTGGGCGCGTGGCGTCGAGCCAATCCTGAGCTGACCGTCGGCCGGCCGGAACCGGTGGAGTCGATCGTCTGCGCCACCAGCTTCCTGGACATGTCGAGGCAGTACTTCGTGGTGCTGACTCGGCCCGAGGATCGCCCCGCAAGGCTGGAACAGTTCGCAGCGCACCTTCGCGAGACCGCACTCCCGTGGTTCGCCGCCACCGCGGACCCCGATCAGGCCGCGCCGGCGGCCCCCGATGCTCTGCTCACCGCATGGGGATTCGCTCAGGACCTGTTCGAGTTCCTCGTCAGCACCGGACATCACGCGCAGGCGCGAATGCTGTGGGAACGGGTCCAGAAGCAAAACCCGACCCATCAGCACCTGTTCGCTGCGGGCCGGGCCATGGCCGAGACAGGACAGCGACCCCGCTGGCACACCCCTGAGGCTCTCGGATGGAGCGCGTCCGTTCTGGAGTTGATGTAGGCCGACCCCTACGGCAGGGCTGCCTACGGATACGCAGTCCCGACCGTGGCGGAAGGCCGGGCGGAGCCCCCGGGTGTCGATGCCGGGAGCCCCCAGCCGGCGGCCTTCAGCCGGTGGTGGCGGGGCCCGGGGGGAGTTGGACGGTCATGATCAGGTGGCAGGTCGTGTCGCCCGCGCCGCGGTAGCCGTGCGGGGTGTCGCCGTCGAAGGTCGCGGTCTGGCCGGCGTGGACGGGGTGTTCGACGCCGTCGACGAGCAGGACCATCCGGCCGGCGGTGACGCTGACGGTCTCGACCACGCCGGCCCGGTGGGGGTGGCTCGGGTACTCCTCCCCCGGTTGCAGGCGCCAGCGCCAGATCTCCACCGGTACCGGGCCGGTGGTGGTGAGGAGCAGCCGGGCCTCGCTCCCCCGCGCCCCGGTCCAGAGCGGCGCGGTCGCGTCCTCCGCCACCACCCGGACGCGGCCCTCGGCGCGGCCCTGCATCAGGTCGGACACCGAGATGCCGAGGGTGTCGGCGAGCCGGACCAGGGTGGCCAGGTTGGGGTTGCCCTGGGCCCGTTCGAGTCCGACCAGCGCGCCCTTGCTGACCTGGGCCCGCCGGCTCAGTTCCTCCAGTGACAGCCCGGCCCGCAGCCGGGCGGACCGGACGTTGTACGCGACCGCGCGCAGCGTGGCGTCCGTCTCGCTCACCTGGCTGTCCCCTCCACGCCTTCGACCACTGCAGTGCACCGCCCAGGTCACTCCATTGGCCTAAATCGGTCGATCCGTTGTACCGTTCAGTCGTTCCACTGTAACGCCGAAGGATCTGCCGTGATCGCTCTCCTGCTGGCCCTGGGCAGTTCCCTCGCCTACGGGTGCGCCGACTTCCTCGGCGGACTCGGCGCCCGCAAGGCGCACGTCCTGCGCACGGTGCTGATCGCCGCACCCGCCAGCCTCGCCGTCGAGCTGCTGATCTGGCCGTTCCTCGGGGCCGACTTCAGCACCGGCGCGGTGGGCTGGGGAGCGGCCTCCGGCGCCGCGTCCGCCGCGGCGTTCGTGCTGCTGTACCGGACGCTCGCGATCGGGCCGATGAACGTGCTCTCGCCGGTCACCGCGCTGGTCTCGGCGGCGCTGCCGGTCGCCGTCGGCCTGCTGCAGGGCGAGCACCTCGGCACCGTCGGCGTCCTCGGCCTGGTCCTCGCGCTCTCGGCCGTCGTCCTGGTCAGCGCCGGCCCGGGGGTCGGCGCGGCCCGCCCGTCGCGCACGGCGCTGCTGCTGGCCTTCGGCGCGGGCACGGCGATCGCGCTGCAGTTGGTCTGCCTCGACCGGGCGCCGTCCGACAGCGGCGTGGCCCCGCTGATCGTCGGCCGCGCGGTGTCCTCGGCGGTCACCCTGGCCGCCGCGCTCCTGCTGCGGCGCCGGCTGGGCGAGGAGCGGCCCGCGTACGGCATCTCGGCGGCGGCCGGTGTCCTGGACTCGGTCGCGAACCTGCTGTTCCTGCTCGCCGTCCGCGACGGCAACCTGACCGTGGTCGCCGTGATCACCGCGCTCTACCCCGCCGGCACCGTGCTGCTCGCCCGCAGCGTGCTCGGCGAACGCATCCACCGCAGCCAACTCCTCGGCCTCGGCGTCGCCGCCGTCGCCGTCAGCCTGCTCGCCCTCGCCTGACGAACCCTCTGGGAGCGGACCCCGCCATGCCGACCACCTTCCACCTGACGCCCGCCGTCGCCGCCGCTTTCCCCGACGTCCGGATCGCACTGGTCACCGCGACCAGCCTGCGCGGCCACGAGCCCTGGCCGGCCACCGACGCCGCCCTCGCCGCGCTGGAGCGGCAGCTCGCGGACGGCTCCTGGCAGCCCGCCGGCGAGAGCGACCCGCGGATCGACGCCTGGCACACCGCCTACCGCTCTTTCGGCACCAACCCGCGCCGGATCCGGCCCAGCGTCGACGCGCTCGGACGCCGGCTCGCCAAGCAGGGCCTGCTGCCCCGGATCAACCCGGCCGTCGACTCCTACAACGCCGTCTCTGTCCGCCACGGCCTGCCCGCCGGGGCGTTCGACCTCGCGCACGTGACCGGCGGCGTCGTGATCCGCCCGGCCGACGGCACCGAGACCTTCACCCCGCTCGGCGAACCCGACACCGTCGAGCACCCCCGGCCCGGCGAGATCGTCTACGCCGACACCACCGGCGTGCTCACCCGCCACTGGAACCACCGCGACGCGCACCGCACCCGTGTCACCGCCGACTCCACGCACGTCACCTTCCTCCTGGAGACCCTCCGCGCCGACCGCGACGGCCACCACCTCGCCACCGCCGCCGAGGAGCTGCGGGCGCTCCTGGCCCCGCACGGCGACGGCACCACCGTCGCCCACCTCGGCGCGGACAGCCCCGACGTCACCGTGTGAGCCGGGGCCGTCGAGCGCCTCCACGGGTCACACCTCCGGCTCCCACTCCTCCAGCAGGTCGAAGAGCCGGAGGTCGCCGTCCAGCTTCAGCCAGTCCAGCGGGATGCGGCCGCGCAGGGCGAGGACCAGGTCGGCGGCCGGGCCGCTCGCCGAGGCGAACACCACGCCCGGCCGCACCTCGCCCACCGCGGCGGTCCGAACGGCCTCCGCGGACAGCTCCAGGCGCCACGACCCGCCCTCGCCCGCGTGGTAGTCGATCACCGCCTCGCCGTGCGGCCAGCCCGCGGCCCCGGCGCTGCTGGTGGCCAGGAACTCCGCCACCCCGTCGAGCGCCGCCACCACCGGCAGCGGCTCCGGCTCACCCGCCACCAGCTGGGCGTCGTAGGCGTGCACCATGGCCTCCTGGACCTGGCGCCGCGCCACCGCGCCCGCGTTCCGCGGCGACTCCGAGCCGGCCCACCACGTCCAGCAGCCCCGCTCCGGACCGGCCTCGCGCAGCGCGCCGAGCAGCAGCTCCGTCGACTCCGCCGACCACGCCAGCAGCGCCTCCCGCTCGCGCGGCGCCACCGGCCGCTCCACCTCGGGCCGCACGGCGGAAGGCCCGGCACCGAGCACCACCGCCCAGAACCGGTGGACCTCGCCCAAGTGGTGGGCCAGGTCGAACAGCGTCCACTCCGGGCAGCTCGGCACCTGCGCGTCCAGGCTCGGCGCGGAGCCGACCGCGGCACGGAGGGCGGCCGATCGTTCGTCAATCAGCCGCAGCAGCAAGGGGAATTCGAGCGTTGTCGTCGTCACCTCGGCTGTCTACCACCGACCACTGACAGGCCGCACAGGGTTATTCGCCGGCCCCACCCGGCGTACGCCCGTCCGTCCGGGTGGTCCTCGTCCCGGGCGACCGGGCGTCGCCGCCGGTTCGCGGCCCGCCCCGCTCATGGTGGACGGTGCCGGAGCCGCCCCCGGCGGCCCGCACCGGCCGACCGGGACTGCCGAGAGGACCCGCCGCCCATGCCTCCCGCCCCTCGTAAGAAGGCCACCACCCGCACCAGGAAGACCACCGCCGCCGCGGTCGCCGCACCCGCTGGACGGTTCCCCAGCGGCGAGCAGCTGCGCGTGCTGGAGGACGAGTGGGGCCTGCGCCCCGCCGTCGACCCGGAGGCGCTGGCACTGCGCCTGGACCGCCACCTGGCGACCGTCCCCGCTCCGCCCGCCGCCGTCCGCGTGGCCGGGGCCGACGGCGCGCCGACCGTCCCGGTGGCGGAGGTGCGCCGCTGGCTGGTGCAGCTGACGAGCAGTCTCTCCCGTGTCCGGGTCGACCACCGGCGGCTCGACCAGGCCGCGAAGGACCGCTTCAACAAGGCGCTGAAGGACGCCCACGCCGACCACTCGTACCAGCCGTTCGCGGCGATCCACGCCGACATGGGCCACATGATGCACTCGATGATGGGCCCGATCGGCACCCGGCGCTTCCTGCCCTGGCACCGCCTGTACACGCTGCGCTGCGAGGACCTGCTGCGGCGCAAGCAGCCCGGGCTGACCATCCCGTACTGGGACTTCGCCACCGACCACCACCGCCCGGACTGGGTGTGGCAGCCGCCGGGCGTGCAGCGCGGCGTCCCGGGCGCGGCCGGCGACCACCTGCCCACGCAGGCGGTGATCGACGGCCTGCAGCACCGCCGCACCTACACCGGGTTCACCTCGCACCTGGAGACGGACGCCCACAACAACGTCCACAACTGGTGCAACGGCACCATCAGCGACCCGATGACCGCCACCCAGGACCCGATCTTCTGGCTGCTGCACGCCAACGTCGACCGGGTCTGGGACCACTGGCAGCTCACCCACTCCGGGCGCCCGTCCCTCGCCGGGACGGACGCCGTCCTCGACCCGTGGCAGCCGACCACGGCCGCCCAGGTCGACGACATCACGCCGCTCGGCTACTCGTACGGCTGACGCCGGACGCCGACCTCAGTACGTGATGAGGCCGGGGTCGGAGAGGCCGGCGGCGCCGGTCTCGACGTGTCCGGCGAGGCGGCGGACGAAGTCGGTGGTGACGTTGGACGTGATGGTGACGTCGTACCAGTTGCGGCACGTGCCCAGGCCGACGGTGAGGTTGACGGTGGCGCCCTTGCGGACGGTGACGGTCTGCGGGGTGCCGGCGTAGGCGTTGGTGACGGTCAGGACCGCGTCGGCGCCGGCCGGGTTGGTGAAGGTCAGGTCGAGGTTGCCGGTGCCGGTGTTGTGGCGGGCCACGACCTCCGGGCCGGCGGTCTTGCCGGGGCTGCGGAAGCGGCGCAGGAAGCCGTTCGGCCCGTGCACGGTCAGGTCGGTGACGCCGCCGGAGTAGTAGGTGTTCCACGAGTCCGTGACGGTCTTGCCGGCTTCGGTGGTGTAGGTCCACGGGCCGTCGGTGCGGTTCGGCGAGGTCACCAGGAACTGGCCGCCCGCCGCCGCGCCCGCGCTGAAGGTCAGCGCGTACTTGCCGGTGCTGATGTTCGCCGAACCGTCCACGTAGGGCGCGTACTTCAGCGGACGGGTCGGCTTGCTGCCGGCCTCCTGCTTCGGCATGGTGCCGATCGCCGGCGGGGCGGGGACGTAGTCGGGATGGCGGTTGCGGTCCGGCGGCTGGTAGCCGGTGGTGGACGGCAGGGTCACCGGTGCGGAGTTCGAGGCGGTGAAGTCGAAGGCCGCGGTCAGGTCACCGCAGATCGCCCGGCGCCAGGGCGAGATGTTCGGCTCGGCGACACCGAAGCGCCGCTCCATGAACCGGATGATCGAGGTGTGGTCGAAGGTCTCCGAGCAGGTGAACCCGCCCTTGCTCCACGGCGAGACCACCAGCATCGGCACCCGCTGCCCGAGACCGTACGCACCCGCGCCGTAGCTGACGTTGCCACCGAAGTAGTCCGCACCCGTCGCCACCGTCGACAGGCCCTGGTTCGCCGAGGACGGCGGGAACGGCGGCACGACGTGGTCGAAGAAGCCGTCGTTCTCGTCGTAGGTGATGAACAGCGCGGTCTTCGCCCACACCTCCGG
>NZ_JBICYJ010000033.1:0-100325 GCF_043200835.1 Kitasatospora sp. NPDC048365 | reverse complement strand
CCCCCCCCCCCCCCCCCCCCCCCCCCCCCCCCCCCCCCCCCCCCCCCCCCCCCCCCCCCCCCCCCCCCCCCCCCCCCCCCCCCCCCCCCCCCCGCTTCCGCTCCCTGGGCCGGCCGCCGTCACCAGGGAATCTCGACCGGTGGCGGGCGCCGCACCGTCGGGTAGGGTCGCGGTCGGCCCACCGGACCCGACCCCGGGGGCATCGGCGGACGGAGCAAGGCAGTGACCACGGTGCAAGAGGAACGCGGGACGCCCCGACAGCGCCCCCAGCAGCCCCCTGCGCCCGCCTGGCGCCGCGCCCTGAATTCACCCGTTCGGGCGTACGTCGAGGCGGCCCGGGCCGTCCGCGAGGCCCCGCGCCGCCCGATGGCGATCGCCTCGGCCGCGGCCCTGGTCTCCCTGCTCGCCTACGCCACCGTCCGGCACTTCGTCGGCACCTCGATGGTCGACATGATCGTCTACCGGGCGGAGGGCGCCGCCGTCGCCCACGGCCAGGACCTCTACGCGCTGCGCGTCACCGAGTGGAACCTGCCCGCCACCTACCCGCCGTTCGCCGCGATGCTCTTCGTCCCCACCACCTGGTTCGGGATCGGCTTCCTGCGGGTCGCCATCACCGCCGGCAACGTCGCCCTGCTCGGCGTGCTGGCCGCACTCTCCTTCAAGCTGGTCGGCTTCCCCCGGCGCGAGCTGCGCCCGGTCGGCGTCGTCCTGGTCGCCGGCCTCGGCGTCTGGCTGGAACCCGTCTTCACCACCCTGCGCTACGGCCAGATCAACCTGGCCCTGGCCTGCCTGATCCTCTGGGACCTCACCCGGCCGGACGGCCACCGCAGCAAGGGCGTCGCCATCGGCATCGCCGCCGGCATCAAGCTCACCCCCGGCCTGTTCGCCGTCTACCTGCTGATCACCGGACGGGTCCGGGCCGCGTTCACGGCCGGCCTCACCTTCCTCGGCACCTTCCTGCTGGGCGCCCTGGTCCTGCCCGACGCCACGTACGGCTTCTGGACCAAGTACCTCTTCGACTCCACCCGGGTCGGCAAGACCGTCATCGTCGACAACCAGTCGGTGCGCGGCGCCGTCGCCCGCCTGCTGCACACCGAGAACCCCGGACTGCTCGCCACCGCCGCCGGAGCCGCCGTCGCGATCGCCGGACTCGCCGTCGCCGCGTGGGCGTACCGCAGCGCCCGCTGGGCCCCGCGCGCCGAGGCCTGGGGCGTCTGCTGCGCGGCGATCACCGCCGTGCTGATCTCCCCGATCAGCTGGACCCACCACTGGGTCTGGTGCGTGCCCGTGCTCGTCCTGCTCGCCGCCGAGGCCGCCCACGAGCACTCCCGCCCGGCGGCCGTGCGCAAGGCCCGCTGGCGGATCATCCTCGGCGCGACCCTGCTCGGCTTCCTCTGCTTCGGCATGTGGGTCGTGCCGCACAAGGGCGACCTCGACCTGCACCTGCCCGCCACCCACCAGCTGCCCGCCTCGGTCTATCCGCTGATCGGGCTGTGCTTCCTCACCGTCGCCGCGCTGCGCGTCCGCTCCCGGCGGATTGCCGCCGGGGCACCCCTGGTCCGGCTGCCGCGGCAGCGCACCGCGGACGGGACTCAGCAGGCCCCCGCGGCCCGCTGAGCGGCGCGTCCGCGGGTCACGCGAGGAGCTCGGCGAGCGAACCCTCCAGGTCCATCGCCGCCAGCTCCGCCCCCGGCGGCACCAGCCGGTGCGCCTTCTCCAGCCACGCCGCGACCGTCGCCAGCGGCGCCTCCAGCAGCGCGTCGCCGGCCGGCGAGCTCAGCGCCATGCACAGCACGCTGCGCCGCCCCGACCGGGTCGGCCAGATCCGCACGTCCCCCTGCCCGCACGGCCGGAACGTCCCCTCGACCAGCAGCTCCCGGGCGAACACCCAGGTCACCGGCGCCCCGCTGTCCAGGTGGAAGGTCACGTGCACCGCGAACGGGTCGTGACTCCCGTACGACAGCCGCGCCGCCACCGGCACGCTGCGCTCCGGCGACAGCACCAGGTTCAGCTCCAGCTCCTGCTCCACCACGCCCGTCGAGTGCCCCATGGCCGTACTCCCTCTCTCCGTACTCCCCGGTCCGCCCGGTGCGGGGCCGCTTCTCGGCCCCGCACCGGGAGAGAGCGCGACGGGTGCAGGCTCTTACACACGTTTCGGAAGAAGTCTTTTTCCGTTGAACACGGCGGGCCCGGGCGTTCCAGGTACTACCCTTTGTGACTGTTCCGCGACTCTGCGCAGGTCGCGTGCCCCCTTATGCCCCCTTCTGGCGTTCCTGGCGTTGGCACGGAAAGAAGTACGACATGACGGACCGGCCCTACCCCGGCTACTACCCGGATCCGTCCATCCCGGGGTTCGTCCGCTACTGGGGCGGCAGCGCGTGGGTGCCCGGCACCAGCCGGCCCGCGCCCGCGCCCGGCGAGGTGCTGGAGCCGCCCCGCTTCGTGTCCCGGTACGTCGACCAGGCGCCGCAGACCGGGCACGCCGGGCATGCCGGACACGCCGGGCAGTCGTCGCAGATGCCGCACGGGGCGTACGCGCCGCAGGGGTCGCCGGGGCCGCAGGTCGCCACCGCGCAGTACGTGCCGCCGCCGGTCGTGCCGGCCGCACCCGTCGCCCCGGTCGCCCCGGTCGCCCCGGCCTCCCCGGTCGTACCGGTCGAGCCCGCTGTCGGGCTGCTCGGGGACACCGGGCCGGTGTACTTCGACCAGACCTCGGCCGGGACCTCGTTCGCGATGGCGCCGAGCGGGGCGGAGGACGCCGCGGAGCTGGAGCTGCGTCCGCGCTCGGACATGGAGTCCGTCCACGGCGCCGGGGCGGCCTCCGCCGCGCCGTGGGCAACGGTGGACGGCGGGCTGCGGCCGGTGGTCCCGCAGTCCTGGGCCCGCGCGGAGGCGCTGGGCGGGGTGGACGGCCTGACCGCCGTCCCCGCCCAGGTCGCCGGCGGATGGCCGGCGGTCGACGCGGGACGCCGGCCGGCCGCCGAGCTGGAGGCCCAGCCGGTACTCGAACTGCCGTACCTGACCGGGCTGCCGGAGGGGCCGTCGGAGCAGGCACTGCCGGCACCGGCGGCGCTGCCGGGGGTCGAGCAGCCGTCGGGGGCGGATGCGGTGCCGGGGTACCTGGTGGGGGCCGGGCCGGGCGAGGTGGGGGCGGCGAGCGTGGTGGAGGAGGCTGTGCAGCCCCAGCCAGGGGCCGAGGTGGCGTCCGGCTGGCGGGCCGACCCGCGGGAGCAGCGCGGGCTGCTGGAGACCGGCGGGGCGCCGCGGCTGGTGTCGTGGGGCATCGGCGCCGCGGAACCGGCGGTGGAACCGGCCGTGGAACCGGCCGTGGAGGCACCGGAGGTGGCCGAGGCACCCGAGGCTCCCGGCATCGGTGCCCCGGCGGGCCCGGGTGCGGCTGCGGACGCCGGGGCGACGGTGGTCGATCCGGTCGACGGCGCTGTTGGGGGTACGCGCGAGCCGGCGGATCGGGAGGGTGGGGCTCCGGGTCCGGAGGTGGGCGTGGTCGCGGGAGCGGGAGCGGATCGGGGAGTCGGGGTGCCGGGCCCGGCGGCGCAGCCGGGTGCGGGTGCGGGTCAGGGCGCGGAGGCCGTGCGGGTCGGGGCCGCGTCCACCTCCGCCACCCGGGACCGGGCGGCCCGCAGCGGTGCGGCGAAGGCAGCGGAGACGCCGGCCGGCACGGCGTCCGGCGGCACGCGGACCGGGTCCGCCCGGAACGGCGCGGCCGCCCGTGGCGCGGTGGGTGGCGAGGGCGCGCGGAGAGGCGCCGCCCGGGCCGCCGCCGGCCGCTCGCGGAGCACGGGCCGGCGCGAGGCGCCGGTGGCCGGCCCGGGGCGGCGGCTGCTGGCGCGGCTGGTGGACACGGTGGTGGTCGCCGTGGTGGGCGTCGCGGTCGGGGTGCCGCTGGTCGGCTCGGCGCTGGAGCACCTGAACCAGAAGATCGCGGACGCGCAGACCGCATCCGCCCGCACCGGGCAGCGCGTCCAGGTGTGGCTGGTCGACCCGGTGACGCTCGGGAAGCTCGGCGCGCTGCTCGCCCTGCTGCTGCTCTTCGGTGCGGTGTACGAGGTGATGCCCACGGCGCGGACCGGCCAGACCTTCGGCAAGCGGCTGGCCCGGATCCGGGTGGTGGACGCGTCCGGCGGCAGGCCGCCGACGGTCGGCCGCTCGGTGGCGCGCTGGCTGGTGGGCCTGCTCGGCACGCTGCTGCTGGTCGGCGCGGTGGTGCCGCTCTTCGACCGCACCGCCCGCCGGGGCTGGCACGACCGTGCGGCCCGGACCCGGGTGGTCGTCCGGAAGTAGGCCCTCCGGTCTGGGAGAGTGCCGGGCATGAGACTTCGCTGTGCGGTGCTCGACGACTACCAGGACGCGGCCGCCGGTGCGGCCGACTGGTCGGCGCTGGCCGACCGGGTGGAGGTGGTGCGCTTCCGGGAGCACTTCGGGTCCGAGGACGAACTGGTCGCCGCCGTCGGGGACTGCGAGGTCGTGGTGACCCTGCGGGAGCGGGTGGCCTTCCCGGCGGAGGTGTTGCGGCGGCTGCCCCGGCTGCGGCTGCTGGTGGCGTCCGGGATGCGGAACTCGGTGATCGACCTGGCGGCGGCCCGCGAGGGCGGGGTGACGGTGTGCGGGACGGAGAGTTCCTCGACCCCGCCGGTGGAGCTGACCTGGGCGCTGCTGCTCGGGCTGGCCCGCGGCATCGTCCCGGAGAGCGCGGCGCTGCGCGCCGGCGGGCCGTGGCAGAGCACGCTGGGCGCCGATCTGGCGGGGCGTCGGCTCGGACTGCTGGGTCTCGGGAAGATCGGCGCCCGGGTGGCGCGGATCGGACTCGCCTTCGACATGGAGGTGCTGGCGTGGAGTCAGAACCTCACCGCGCAGCGGGCGGCGGAGGCCAGCGCGGTGCTCGCCGCCTCCAAGGAGGAGCTGCTGGAGGCGAGCGACTTCGTCTCCGTCCACCTGGTGCTCGGCGACCGGACCCGCGGCCTGATCGGCGCCCCGGAACTGGCCCGGATGAAGCCGACTGCCCACCTGGTGAACACCTCCCGGGCGGCCATTGTCGACCAGGACGCCCTGCTCGCAGCCCTGCGCGAGGGCCGGATCGCCGGCGCGGCCGTCGACGTGTTCGAGCAGGAGCCGCTGCCCGCCGACCACCCGCTGCGGACGGCGCCCCGGCTGCTGGCCACCCCGCACCTCGGGTACGTCACGGACGCCAACTACCGCACCTACTACGGGCAGGCGGTCGAGGACATCGAGGCGTACCTGGCCGGGAAGCCCGTGCGAGTCCTGGGCTGAGGCGGCGAAACGGTCTAAAACAGACCAAATATCCCAACATCGTAGTAATGCTGATGTTCTACTCTGGGCATGAGCACCTACGACCCCTCAGGCACCGAGCCGGAGGAGGGCGGCAAGCCCCCCTTCGACAAGCAGCCCCCGCCTCAGGCGCCGCAGGCGCCGTCCGCGGGCAGCCCGTACGACACCCCTCCCGGCTACAGCGCCCCGTACGGTGCACCGCCCGGCGGCGCCGGCAGCCCGTACGGCGCCGGTGCTCCCCAGGGTTCTCCGCCCCCGCCCCCGCCCGGCCAGCCCTACGGTGCGCCGTACGGCGCCCCCGGCGCCGGGCCGGTCCCCGGCATGCCGCCGCTCGGCAGCTGGCCCAACCGCATCCTCGCCCGCGTGATCGACTTCGTCATGGTGGAAGTCGTCGCCGTGCTGGTGCTGCTGCCGTTCGTCAACTACGGCAGGCAGGACGGCTGGGTCGGCGCCACCTGGCTCGGCTACGGCCTCTACCTGGTGTACGAGGGCATCATGCTCAGCCGCGACGGCCAGACCGTCGGCAAGAAGGTGATGAAGGTCCGGGTCGCCATGCTGATCGACGGCAGCTCCCCGACCCCCGGTGCCGCGTGGACCCGGGCCGCGACGTTCATCGTGCCCGCGCTGATCTGCTGCGGCGCCCTGTGGTGGCCGATCGACGGCCTGTTCGGCGTCTTCGACAAGCCGTACCGGCAGTGCATCCACGACAAGGCGGCGAAGACGGTGGTGGTCACCACGGCCTGACAGTCGCTCGACGCGGCGTCACGGGCCGGTCCCGGCAGGTGTCGGGGCCGGCCCGTGCCGTGTCACGGCTGGCGGGCGAACTCCGGGGCCGGGCTAGGTTCGGGCGCCGCCGGGGCGAGCGGTGGAGCGGTGCCGGCCGACCGGCGCTGGGCGGCGGCCGACATCAACAGCGCCGTGGCGAGCGTCCCCAGTGCGATGGCGAACGCCACCAGCACCGCGATCTCGTACACCCCGGTCGAACCGGAGACGGCGAGCAGCGCCACCGTGGTGGCGACGACGATCAGAGTGCCCGTGAACAACTGGGCCGAGCTGGGGCGCGGCATGAGGTTCACTCCTTCGCGCGGGGCCGGGGGATCCGTACTGAAGGTCTACCCATGACAACGGGTCGGTAAGTCCACCCTAATCCCGCGGAACCGGCATATGCAGGGGCACGGGGGGCGCACGGGCTCACGAGGCGCACGGGCGTGTGGGCGCGTGGGGTGTGCGGGTGTGTAGGACGGGCCGGCTCACGGGCGTCGGGGCACCGGTGGGGGGTGCTCCGGCAGTCGGTACGGTGGATGGCGAACCGTCAGTTCCCGGATCGGGGGAATCCAGCCGTGTCCGTACCGCCCGACTGGCCGACCGGCGAGACCGAGGCCCTCGCCGAGCAGGAACGCCTGCGGCCCCAGGTCCTCACCGAGGGCCCTGCCCCCGACCGGACCCCCGGCGTCCTCGTCGCCGGCGTCGACGTCGCGTACGACGACGAGAAGGACGTCGTCGCCGCGGCGGCCGTCCTGCTCGACTACGCCACGCTGGAGGTCGTCGAGGAGACCACCGCCGTCGGACCGGTCGCCTTCCCGTACCTGCCCGGCCTGCTGGCCTTCCGCGAACTCCCCGCCGTGACCGAGGCGCTGCGCAGACTGACCGTCCGGCCGGAGGTGGTGGTGTGCGACGGGTACGGGCTCGCCCACCCGCGCCGCTTCGGCCTCGCCAGCCACCTCGGCGTCCTCACCGGCCTGCGGACCATCGGCGTCGCCAAGACCCCGTTCGTCTTCGAGCACCGGGAGCCCGGCCCCCGGCGCGGCGACTGGAGCCCGCTCCTCGACCGCGGCGAGACCGTCGGCCGCGCCGTCCGCACCCGAGAAGGCGTCAAACCGGTCTTCGTCTCCGTCGGCCACCGCATCGGCCTCACCGAGGCCACCGAGGTCACCCTCGCCCTCGCCCCGCACTACCGGCTGCCCGAGACCACCCGCCGCGCCGACTCCCTGTGCCGGCGGGCACTCGCCGCCGAGACCGCCGCCGGCACGCAGTGACCCGATTGTTGCAACCGGGCCGCCGCAGGCCAGGCCGCCGATCGGGAGTCCGCCTGTGAGGTGCCGACTTGACGGTGGGTGGCATGTGTTAGACATATGGGTTGAGGCCGAGCTACGGCGGCGCATGGCGGCTAAGCAGTACGGGGGAGGTACCAGAACATGAGCACGGGGACCGGCGGGTCCGGCTACCGGGTCGAAGTCGACAACCTGCGGGCGTTCGCCACACAGGTGCGAGGCCTCCTGGGCGAGTTCCAGGCCCGGGCGGACGGCAGCAAGGTACACGGTCAGAGCGGTGTCGGGCGCGATGCGTTCGGGACCTTTGCAGAGGCGCAGGAGCTCTATCTCCGGTACGCCGAGATGCGTGACTCACTCCGGCATGTGCTGGACGTGATCTATGACGCGATCGACGAGGCCCAGCAGAAGGCCGACCGGACCGCTGCCAACTACGAGGATCAGGAGTACGAGACCTCCCGCGCCATGAAGTTGAGCGACGACGGGTGGTCTGTCCCCAGCCAGTCGGCGGTGCAGCACCGCAGTGTCCCGGGTCAGGCTGTCCGATCGGGGTCCGGGACGCCGCAGCAGCCCGTGTCCGGTACGAAGAGCGAGGCGGAGACGACGTGGTGACCGCCTCCAGCACCAGGACGAACGCGCGATTCGGTTCGGAGGGGGTCGAACGATGACCGGTACCAACTTCCACGACTACAGCCACGGTCAGATGCGCGGCATGCTGGATTCCATGCAGTCGGGCGCGATCATGTCGGCGAGCGACCCGTGGCGCAATGCCAGCGCGACGCTGAAGGACATCCACGGTGCGCTCAACACGGCTTCGGCCGATGCCGTGTCCAGCTGGGACGGTACGACCAGCACCGCGTTCCACGGCCGGATGACGTACCTCGCGGCCCTGGTCAACGACGCGGCGGCCTATGCGAACGATGCGGCCAACGCCATGGACCTCGCGTCGCAGGCGATCGAGGACGCCAAGAGCCAGATGCCCGAGGAGCCGAGCTTCTGGGACAAGGCCGGTGACGCGCTCAGCGACACCGCCAAGGGCGCGGTCGGTGTCGAGGACGAGGACACCCGTACGACCATCACGGATGCGCGGAAGGCCGAGGCGGCCGCGGTCATGCAGACGCTGGCTGTCCGGTTCACGGCGGCCAAGAACTCCATGAAGCCGCCGCAGATCACCATCGACGACCCGCCGAAGCTGACGCCGCACGACCCCTCGGGCGCCGAGGCGATCGGGGCCATGATCATGGGTGGCGGCATGGGCTTCGTCGGGGGAAGCCGGCCCACCACCGGTACCTCGTCGACCGGTCGGGCGAGCGGTCCGTCGGGTCGGCTCGCGCCGCAGGCGCCGAGGGTGATCGGCGCGGGCGGTCCGACCGACTCCGGGATCAAGGGCGGCACCGCCAACCCGGCGCCGCGCCCCAAGGGCCCCTCGACCGGTATCGACGGCACGCACCTGGGCGGTACCGGCACGCTTCCCGGTTCGAACACTGGCAACCACCCGACCGGTCCCGGCGGGCTCCAGGGCGGCTCCGGCGGCGGGCAGGGCCATGGCGGCGGCGGTCTCGGCCCCGCCACCAGCGGCGGCGGTGCGACCGGCGTCAAGGGCGGCGGTGCGAACGGCCCCGTCGGCGGCAGTGGCGCTCGCGGTGGCGCCGGCTCGAACTCGGGCCGCGGCGGTCCGGGTTCCAACGCCGCGCGGGCCGGCACGTTCGGCGCCGGCGGCATGGGCGAGGGCGGCCGCGGTGCCGGCGCGGGCGCCAAGGGCGGTGCAGGCGGCCGTTCCGGTCTCGTCAGCAAGGGCGGCGGTGTCGTCGGCGAGGCGTCGGCCGGCCGGGCCGGTGGGCGGACGTTCACCGAGGGCGGGTCGGGCATCGGCCGCGGCCGCGGCGGCCAGGCCGCCGGTCAGGGCGCGGGCGGCCAGGGCCACGGCGCGATGGGTCAGGGCCAGGCCGGCAAGAAGGACAAGAAGCAGGGCAAGGACCGCCCCGACTACCTCGTCGAGGACGAGGAGACGTGGGCGTCCGGCGACCAGGTCAATCCGAACGTGGTGGAATGACCTCGGACCGTTAGGACGAATCGAACGACACGGCCGTCCCGGGAGCGTCAGCTTGCGGGGCGGCCGTTCAACGAGTGGGGTGACGAGGCTTGACGACCAGCCGGACCATGCGCGGTATGGCCGTGCTCGCAACCGGAGCCCTCGTGTGGGGCCTCGGCGCGGGCCCCGCCGCTGCGGACAGCACGCGGGACGCGCAGTGGCCCATCAGGAAGTACGACGCCGCCACCAAGGTCTGGCCGATCACCCAGGGCGACGGCGTCGTCGTCGCGGTGATCGACACCGGCGTGGCCAAGCACCAGGACCTCGAAGGCCAGGTCCTCCCGGGAGCCAACCTCTCCGGTGAACCAGGGGACGAGCGGACCGACAAGTCCGGCCACGGCACCGGTATGGCCTCGCTGATCGCCGGCCGCGGCCACGGCGACAACGCGGGCATCATCGGCCTCGCTCCGAAGGCGAAGATCCTTCCGATCCGGATCGCGGCCGGCAGCACGGCGGATCTCAAGGGCGAGCCCGGCCAGCTTGCTGCCGCGATTCGCTATGCGGCGGACCACGGCGCGAAGGTCATCAACCTGTCCATCCTCGGTGGTTCCGAGGACGACGTGCGGTCGGCTGTGAGCTACGCGATCAGTCGGGACATCGTGCTGGTCGCCGGCTCGGGCAACCTGGGGAACCACAACGAGCCCGTCGGCTATCCCGCGGCGATTCCCGGAGTCGTGGCCGTCGGCGGAGTCGACGAGAGCGGGAAGCCCTGGGACAAGGGCAACAAGGGACCTGAGCTGACGCTGGTCGCCCCGAGTGTGAACATCGAGCACGCGGCTGGTGCTGCCACCGGCTACGTCACCGCCAACGGTACGTCCGACGCCACCGCCTACGTCTCCGCCATCGCCGCGCTGGTGCGGGCGAAGTACCCCGAGCTGTCGGCCGGTCAGGTGATCGCTCGGATGATCAACTCCGCGGTCGCGCCGCCGGACAAGTCGGCGGTCCCGAACAACAACTACGGCTACGGCATCGCCTCCCCGCAGCGCGCGCTGGAGGCGAACCCGACCGTCGACAACGGGCCGCGGGAGAACCCGCTGCTGAACCGGCCGGAGCCGCAGCGGCAGGACGGCGCGTCGGCCTCGGCGCAGGCGTCCGCGCCGGCGTCGAAGCAGCCGGTGCCCAGCACCGGCGGCAGTGCGGCCGAGCAGAAGGACAGCGGCAGCGGCTCGATGCTGCTGGTCGTCGGCGGTGTGGTCGCCGTGCTGGTGGTCCTGGTGGTGGTGCTGCTGGTGGTGCGCCGTTCGCGCAACAACAACGGTGGCGGCGGCCCGGGCGGCTCCGGGGGTCCCGGCATGCCGGGCGGTGGCGGTACGGGTGGTGGCGGGTACCCGCAGCAGCAGCCGTACGGTGCTCCGCCGCAGGGCGGGTATCCGCAGCAGCAGCCGCCGTACGGTGCGCCGCAGCAGCCTCCGGCGCCGGGTGGCAATCCGTACCAGCGCTGACACGCCCACGGACGGCTGATGGTCCTCGCGTGGTGACGGCCCTTCGGGTAGGAGATGGCTCGACCATCTCCGACTGACCCGAAGGGCCGTCCGTCATGTTGCGCAAGAAGTTCGCCGTCCTCGTCCTGCTCGTGGCGGCGACCGCCGTCCCCTCGTCGGCCGCTCCGGCGTTCGCCGACGGGCCGAAGAACGACCAGGAGGCGGCGGTGTGTTCGCAGCTGCTCGGGTCGGTCATGCCCGGGCTGGTGCCCACGCAGGCGGTGTGCACGGTGAACACCGAGAACCAGGACTCGCCCGGCCACGTCCAGGGCTGGGACGGCTCGGGCCTGTTCGGCGGCTGACCGCCCGCCGTGGGCGGGCGGCGGCGCATGGCCGTCGGTGCGTGGCTGCCGTCAGCGCGCGTCGCCCGCCAGCCACTCCTCCCGCAGGACGGCCATGTGCAGCACGTCGTGGTACTGGCCGTCCCACTTGAGCGCCTGCCGGCTGCGGCCTTCGTGGACGAAGCCGGCCTTCTCGTAGGAGCGGACGGCGCGGGGGTTGTACTCGAAGACCTCCAGGTGCACGCGGTTCAGCCGGATCTCCTCGAAGACGTGGCGCAGCAGCAGACGGGTCGCTTCGGGGCCGAGTCCCCGGCCGGGCCGGCCGGGGGCGAGGGCGATCCGGAAGGAGGCGGAGTGGTTGTCGGGGTCGAGCTCGTTGAGGGCGAGTTCGCCGAGGAACTCGCCGGTGTGCGGGTCCTCGATGGCGAGGTCGAGGCGGTCCGGCTGGTCGGCCCGGTCCGCGCACCACTGCTCGGTGTCGGCGAGGGTGAACTCCCGTACGGTCCCGGTGAGTCTCCGCAGCTCGGGGTCCTGGACGGAGCGCCAGAAGTCCTCGGCGTGCCGGAGGGCGAGCGGGACCAGACGGACGCGTTCGCCGGTGAGCGTGGGCTTGACGGAGAGGGCTGCGCGGTTGATCACGTACTCCGTTGTACCTGGCCGCGGAGGGCTGCGGCCACCTGATTGGCCGCGTACGCTCGGCGGCATGCCGGATGAATCGATCACTGGGCGGGTGGCCGGACAGCAGGCCGAATCCGAGTCCGAACCCGAGTGCTACAGCTGCGGTCGGGAGGCGGAGTCCGACTCGCTTCCCGCGTGGGAGTCGATCGCGGTGGACGACCACTGGCGGGTGGTGCACGCGTTCGGGGTGTCGCTGCCGGGCTGGCTGGTGCTGCTGCCGCGTCGCCACGTCACGTCGATCGCCGAACTGACGGACGCCGAGGCGGAGTTGCTGGGAGGCTGGCAGGTCCGGCTGTCCCGGGCGCTGGCGGTGGTGACCGGGTGCGCGAAGACGTACGTGGCGCAGTTCGCCGAGCGCGAGGGCTTCGCGCACGTGCACTTCCACCTGGTGCCGCGGGCGGCGGACCTGCCCGAATCGGTGCGCGGGCCGCGGGTGTTCGGGTTGATGGGCGGCACCGGTCTGCCGGCCGGGGAGTTGGACCGGATCGCGCTGCGGATCCGGTCCGTCCTCGACGGCGGTGAGAAGAAGAACGTGTGACGGACCGTCAGTGCGCGGCAGTCCACGGCGCCCGGGTCATCAGGGCCTTGACGTTGGCGACGTAGCTCGGGTTGGGGATCTGCGAGACGCCGCTGACCGCGCCGGTCGCCGGGTCGGTGACGGTGTTGTAGTGCACGTTGCCCGCACCGGCGTTGTAGGCGGCGATCACCAGGTCGAGCAGCGGGGTCTTGCCGCTGACCGGGTCGGGGGAGAGGTCGTAGTTGCCGCCGAAGCAGGAGTCGCCGTAGTAGGCGACCAGCCAGTCGAGCAGCTGGGTGCCGAGCTGGACGTTGCCCTCGACGGTCTTGGGGTCGCTGGTGGTGCCGAACTTGTTGTTCATCATGGTCACCGTGCCGGGCATGATCTGCATCAGGCCGATGCCGCCGTCGCAGGCCAGGATGGCGGACTGCCAGCCGCTCTCCTGCCAGGCGACCGCCTTGACCAGCGCGGAGGGCAGCGGGGGCATGGTGTCCTTGCCGCCGCTGGAGAGGGTGAAGGTGCGGGTCTTGCCGGCCGCGGCGACCAGGGCCGCGTCCACGGTGGCGGTCGGCGCGTTGGCGCCCGAGTAGGACGGCTTGCAGCTGCTCTGCAGCGGCGGGACGTGCGGGGTGGTGACGGGCGGCGGCGGGGGCGCGACCGGGCCGGCCTTGGCGACCGGCGGGGGCGGCGCGCTGGCCGCCCGGGTGGCGGTCGGCGAGGCGCTGCGGCGGGTCGCGGAGGCGCTCGGCGACGCGCTGCCCGAGGCGCTGGCGGACGGGCTCGGGGCGGTGCTCGCGCTGGGGCTGGCGCTCGGGCTCGGCTCGGGCGAGGCGCCGGCGGTGGCGGTCGCCGTGACGGCGGCCGGGGCCGCGTCGGCGCCGGGGTGCCGGTCGGCCTTCTTGGCGCAGCCGGCCAGCGGCGCGGTCAGGGCCACGGCAGCGGCCAGGGCCAGGGCGGTGCGCGTTCTGCGGTCGACTGGCATGTGTGCGGTTCCCCCGTGTGTCGTCGCGGTGCTGTGGACGCGCTCCGGACGCCCCCGCCTCCGCAAAGCGCTCATCGTACTACTGAGCGGTACACGGCAGTTCGCGGAGTTCCGTTGCACGCTGGCGGTATCTTGACGACACCTGTCGGTTCGGCCACTGGTTGCGGACGGCCCGCCCCGGCGATCCTGGATGCATGATCATTCCTGACACCAAGGACTGGACCTGGGTGCTCGAGCGCCCCTGCGCCGACTGCGGCCTGGACACCCCGGCGGTGGCCCGCGAGGCCGTTCCCGGCATGATCCGCGCCAATGCCGCGGCCTGGCTGGGGCTGCTGGCGGCCGACCCGGAGGAGCTGCGCCGCCGTCCCGAGCCGCAGACCTGGTCGGACCTCGAGTACGCCTGCCACGTCCGGGACGTGTTCCGGATCTTCGCGGTCCGGCTCGACCTGATGCTCACCCAGGACGGCCCGCTCTTCCCCAACTGGGACCAGGACACCACCGCCGTCGCCGAGCGCTACCGGGAGCAGGACCCGGCCCGGGTCGCGGTCGAGCTCGCGGACGGCGCCGAGGCGCTGGCCACCGCCTTCGAGCAGGTGGCGGACGGGCAGTGGCAGCGCACCGGGGACCGCAGCGACGGCGCCCGGTTCACCGTGGAGTCGTTCTCCCGGTACCTGATCCACGACCCGGTGCACCACCTGTACGACGTGACCGGCGAGCGGCTCTGACCTTCTGGCCTTCCCGGCGTCGGGAGCGCTCAGACGGTGGTGAGGTCGGCCGGCTGCCAGGCCGGGAGGCCGTGCGGCACCGCCTCGGCGAGGACCTGCTCGGGCTCGCCGCCGGAGCGGACGGTCAGTAGGAAGCGGTGGCCCTGTTCGCGGCGTCCCGGCTCCAGGGCGACCCGGGCGAACGGCGCGGTCGGCGTGGAGGCCGCGGCGAGGCGCTCCAACTCGGTCTCCACCTCGGCCCATTCGGCGGCCGGAACGTACTGGCGCATCACCGAGTGCCAGACCACGGTGAGCGTGCCCTCGGCGGGTTCGACGGCGCGCAGGAACGCGGCCGCGCCGACCGGGTCCACCCGGGGCGGGGTCGCTGCGGCCAGCCGCAGCGCGCCGTCCAGGCGGGCGAAGCGCTCCAGCTGGTCGGCCCAGACGTAGGCGCGCAGGGCGAGCGCCCCCTCGGGGGAACAGGGGTCGATCGGGGTCGGGTCGCAGCCGCGGCGCTCGGTGAACCGCAGCGGGGGCGGCGTTCCGCGCAGCCAGGCCGGCGGCCGGTCGCGCCAGGCGCCGCGGAGCACCACGGGGGAGTCGGCCGGGCCGTAGGCGAAGTCGGGCGATTCGTAGCGGAAGCGGTCGGCGAGCAGGTTGAGGCCGGCGCTCGCCCCGAGTTCGAACAGGCGCACCGGAAGGTCGCGGCCGCCGAGGACCCAGCGCACGCCGGTGGCCAGCAGGTTGGCCCGGCCGACCTCGTTGGTCTGCGGCGGGCGGGTCATCCACGTCCGGACGAACGGGAGTTCGGCGGCGACGGTGGCGAGGAAGGCCTGCCGGGCGGGCTCGGGGTCGGCGGGGTCGAAGGCGCCGCCGGCGCTGGGGTAGTGGGCGGCGAGCGCGGGGGCGCGGCCGGTCAGGACGAGGGCGTGGACGGCGCCGAGCAGGCGCAGCGCGACGGCGGCCGGGCCGGGGGCGTCCTCGTGGCCGGTGACGGCGGTGGCGCAGGGTCCGCCGGAGGCGATGTCCTCGGCGGCCCGGTGGAGCAGCGCGGCGGACAGCGGCGAGCCGAGCTGTTCGCACGCTTCGGCCTGGAGCCGGAACATCTTGACGGTGTGGTCGAGTGACACGCGGGGTCTCCGTCCTGGTCGACTGGAGATCATCATTCGCCCTCCGGTTCGTCCGCGACCAGCCTGCTCCCGGGTGACGGAGATCACCACGCGGGAGTGTCACCCTGGCGGTGTGTCAGGTTCCGCACCGGTCCGTCGCACATCCGTGACGCGGGATCGGACAGGATCGGCGCATGAGAATCCCCCGAACCCTGCGCCGTGTCCTGATCGCGGGCGCTGCGGCGTCCCTGCTCGGGGGCGCGCTGTGGTGGTGCTACGCCTGGTACTTCCCGGGTCTGGCGGGCCCCGCCACGGCCTCCGGGGTGGACTCCGCCAGCCGGCCGGCCCGCGCGGCGGCGCAGCAGCGGCTGGACGAGACGGTGGCGGCGCTGCCGGGCGGGGCCCGGACGCTCGGTGACGCGGCCGCGGACCGCTGCCTGCGGGACGCCCCGTTCGAGGGGGCCGGTCCGGGGCTGCTGCAGTGCCAGTGGGAGCTCTCGCGGTACCTCGTGGTGGACGGCGCCGCCGCCGGGACGATCGGTGAGAACTGGTCGGGTGCGCTGACCGGCGTGCGGTGGAAGGACCTGATGGCGGACGCGCCGCCCGGGGTGCGCGGACCCGAGGGGCGGCAGGACTTCGACGGTCCGCGGTCGCACGAGCGGCTGGTGGTCACGGTGATCCGGAGCCGGGCCGAGCTGGACGCCGTCCCGGACCTGGAGGGCCACGAGGGCGTGCAGGAGTACCTCCGGGAGCAGCACGCCTTCGCCGGGCGGGAGGCCGCCGCGCAGGCGCTGGCGGAGGGGCGCGCGGTCGTGCGGATCTTCCTGACCCGCGCCTACCACCGGGAGGGCGGTGGCGACCCGGTGCCGGTCGACTGACACCGAGCAGGCCCGGGGGCGCAGCGGCTCGGGGCGCCGCCGGGTCAGTCGGTCGGGCGCAGGCCGTGGCGGAGCCGGGTGGCGATGCCGGCGGTGTCGCCGCCGACGACGTCGGCGATCTCGGGGGTGGCGAGGCCGACGACGTAGTGCAGGATGGCCAGGTCCTCGTCCGCCTGGCCGGGGCGGCGGCCGGCGGGGTCGGTGAGGGAGTGCCGTTCGGCGACCGTCTCGCGCAGGACCTCCCAGGCGGCCGCCGGGGCGTTGGGGCTGCCGAGGACCTGCGGCCAGACCCGCGCGAGGGCGTGCAGAGCACAGCGGACCACCTCGGCGGCCTCGCCGGGCTCGCGGAACCAGACCCGGGCGTAGCTCAGGTACCGGGGCCTGTTCATCTCGCAGAAGGCGGTGAACTCCACCGGCATGTCCGCGAGTTCGACCTGGCCGTCGGCGGGCGCCGGGCCGGTGGCCGAGATATGACGATCAGTCACATCTGCCCTCTCGATCGGATCGGGACGGCGGGAGCGTGCTGCGCTCACTCTAGGCCCTCGGGCGGCTGCTGTGGGTGACAAGTCTGTTGAGATGCCCGCCCTCGGGTGCGGATCCGGCCGGTGTGTGACGTCCCGTCAACAACCGGTCCGGTCGGCACCCTCGACGGCGGCGGCCCGGGACCGCCGGGCGCGCAGGGCGGCGTCGGCCGCTGCCGCGGCTGCTACCGCCGCCGCTGCGGCAGCCGCAGGGGCGGCCTCGCGGCGGCTCTGCTCGGGGATGGCGGCTCTGCCCTGGGCCCCGGGAACGGCCGGGACCGCAGGGGTGGCGCGGCCCGCGGGATCCGGCTCGCCGCCGGTCCGCGCGTCGGGGCGGCCGGCGGCGCGCGCGGCGCCCTGCGCGCCGGAGCGGTCGGCGCGCTCGGCGGCCTCGCGGGCGGCCAGGTAGGCCTCCACCGCGGCGATGCCGTAGACCGGCTGGATCAGCTGCTGGCCCTTGAAGAAGGGCCGGGCCGGGGCGAATCCGGCGGCGACCACCAGGTCGCGGATCTCCGTTATCTCCGCCTCCGAGCGTGCGGTGAAGCGGACCTCCCAGCCCTTCTTGTACGCCCGTCCGTCCTCGCCGCCGCGTCGGGCGGGGTCGGGGCGGCGGACGTAGCCGGGCAGGCGGCCGAGGCGCAGCTGGGCGGTGCGCTGGGCGGAGGACTCGTCACGAGGCATGAGGGTGATGGTAGGCAATGGGCCGGGGTCGGGGGACTGCGGGGTGGTACTCCACCGTATGGCCTTGATCACTCTGGGTCAGTATCCGCAGGTGGTGTCGGCGGGGGTGTCGGCGGCCCGGCAGGTGTCGATTCGATGAAAATCGGATGGTACAGGCCAAAGTCCGATCTAATCCGGCAACCGAAGGAACGCCCTATCCGCCAAATGGGTGAGGGTATGGGGACTTTAGTGCGGAGCAGTCCCGTTTTCGCGACGGTTGGGTAACAGGTCGTCAGGTCAGGAGTGCCGTGTCAGAGGTCCGGGGGAGGGTTGACGACATGAGCTACCAGATCCCGTCCCAGCCGTTGTCCCTCGAAGAGCTGGCGCGCCGGCAGCAGAACGTGATCACCGCCAGCCAGTTGCGCGCCCGCGGCGTGCCCACCCGCCTGGTCAGCGAGCAGTGCCGGCGCGGCGGGCCCTGGCAGCGGCTGCTTCCCCGGGTGTACCTGCTCCAGGAGAGTGAGCCGACCCCCGAGCAGCGGATGTGGGCGGCCCTGCTGTACGCGGCGCAGGACGGGCGGGTGGAGGGCGGCCGGGAGGGTGCGGTGATCACCGGTGCGGCGGCGCTGGCGCTGTACGGCTTCGTCTCGATGCCGCGGCTGCCCGCCGTCGTCGGCGTGGAGGTGCTGGTGCCCCGCCAGCGGCGGCTGAAGGACGCGGGGGAGGTGCGGATCCGGCGTACCGCGCGTGCCCTGGTGGCCCGCTCGGTGCACGGCCTGGCCTGCGCCCCGGTGGCCCGCGCGGTGGCCGACGCGGTCCGCGAGTGGACCGACGCCGGCGCCTTCGAGACCGGTGCGATCGGCCCGGGCCTGCTCCGCTCGGTGCTCAGGGAGGCCGTGAGCCGCCCCGAAGGTGCCTGCACGGTGCGGGAGTTGCTGGGCGAGCTGCGCGACGCCGAGCTGCTGGAGACGCCCCGGGTGCGCGCCGCGCTGGACGAGCTGCTGGCCGCCGAGCGGGAGTCGGTGTTCGGCCGGATCGGCGAGCTGATCGACGAGTGGCTGCTGCCCGTCCCGCTGACCGGCCCGGAGCTGCGGATGCGCGGCGGCACCTACGTCGCGGTGCCGGACCTGTACTGGCCCGAGGCGGCGGTGGCGGTCGAGGTGGACTCCGAGCTGCGCTGCGTCAGCGAGGGCGAGGCGGCCTGGGTGCGCGGCGGCCAGCACCGGATGGAGTACCTGGGCGTGCGGGTGGTGCACGTGTGCGGGCAGCGGCTGGCCGCCGAGCCGGACGCGGTCGGCGGCGAGCTGCGCGAGGCCTTCGCCCTGGGCGGGGAGGACGTGGTCGAGCTGGTGGTCACCGAGCGGTGACCCGGGCGGAGCAGGGTCAGCCCCGGACCACCGGGGTGCCGGTCAACTCGACCCCGGCCGACCGGAGTTCGGTCAGTGCGGTCTCGGTGGTGGCGGCTGCCACGCCGGCTGTGAGGTCGAGCAGCACGCGGGTGGCGAAGCCCTCGCGGACGGCGTCCAGCGCGGTCGCCCGCACGCAGTGGTCGGTGGCGATGCCGACCACGTCGACCTCGGTGACCTCGCGCTCGCGCAGCCAGTCGGCGAGCCCGCCGCCGTGCTCGTCCTCCCCCTCGAAGCCGCTGTAGGCCGCGGCGTACGCGCCCTTGGAGAAGACCGCCTCGATCGCGCCGGAGGTGACCGACGGGGCGAAGTTCGGGTGGAAGCCGACGCCCTCGGTACCGGCCACGCAGTGCGCGGGCCAGGAGCGGACGTAGTCCGGCTCGGCCGCGAAGTGCGCGCCCGGGTCGATGTGGTGGTCCCTGGTGGCCACGATGTGGGTGTAGCCGGGCTGGGACTCGGCGATCAGGTCGGTGATCGCGGCGGCGACCTCGGCACCGCCGGCGACGGCCAGACTGCCGCCCTCGCAGAAGTCGTTCTGCACGTCGACGACGATCAGGGCCCGGTGCATGGCTGGCTTCTCTTCTCTTGCTCGGGTGTTCGGGTGCGGCGTTGAAAACTCTAGGGAGTGACGCGCGTAGGCGGAAGGGTGCGCGCGGAGGCCTCCCCGCGCGATCAGCCCAGGAGCTGCTCGGTGACGATCACCGGTTCGCCCTTGGAGAGCTGGGTGGCCGACAGCGGCAGCCCGGCGCGGGCCCGCAGGTGGCGCTCGCGGGCGGCGGCCAGCGGCTCCCGGCCGACCACCTCGCCCTTGCGGATCAGCGGCACGTGCAGCAGGTGCGGCTCCAGCTCGGCCGGGACCGGCCCGGTGCCGACCACCTCGGACTCGGCGATGCCGTCCGCGTCCGGCCGGCGCGCGGCCCACTTGCGGCCGCCGACGCTGGTCTTGCCGCCCGCCGAGCGCTTGGCGACCGGCTCCAGCGGCCCGCCGGGGGTGCTCGCCCGGGCGACCAGCTTGTAGACCATGGCGCAGGTCGGGTGGCCGCTGCCGGTGACCAGCTGGGTGCCGACGCCGTAGCCGTCCACGGGTGCGGCGGCCAGCGCGGCGATGGCGTACTCGTCCAGGTCCGAGGTGACGATGATCCGGGTGCCGGTGGCGCCGAGCTCGTCGAGCTGGCGGCGGACCCGGTGGGCGAGCAGGGTCAGGTCGCCGGAGTCGATCCGGACCGCGCCGAGGCCCGGGCCGGCCACCTCGACCGCGGTGCGCACCGCCTCGTTCAGGTCGTAGGTGTCCACCAGCAGGGTGGTCTCCCGGCCCATCGAGGCGATCTGGGCGGTGAACGCGTCCCGCTCGCTGTCGTGCAGCAGGGTGAAGGCGTGCGCGGCGGTGCCGGTGGTCGGGATGCCGTGGGTGAAGCCGGCCTCCAGGTCGGAGGTGGCGCTGAAGCCCGCGACGTACGCGGCCCGGGCGGCGGAGACCGCGGCCCGCTCGTGGGCCCGGCGGGCGCCCATCTCGATCACCGGGCGGTCGCCCGCGGCCGCGGTCATCCGGGAGGCCGCGGCGGCGATCGCCGAGTCGTGGTTGAGGATCGACAGGATCACCGTCTCCAGGATCACCGCCTCGGCGAAGGTGCCCTCGACGGTGAGCAGCGGCGAGCCGGGGAAGTAGACCTCGCCCTCGGGGTAGCCGTGGATGTCGCCGGTGAAGCGGTAGTCCGCGAGGAAGCGCAGGGTGTCCTGGTCGACCACCTGCTGGTCGGCCAGCCAGTCCAGCTGCGGGGTGGTGAAGCGGAAGTTCTCCACCGCGTCGAGCACCCGGCCGGTGCCGGCCAGCACGCCGTAGCGGCGGCCCGCGGGCAGGCGGCGGGTGAACACCTCGAAGACCGAGCGGCGCTCGGCGGCGCCGCTGCGCAGGGCGGCCTGCAGCATGGTCAGCTCGTAGCGGTCGGTGAGCAGCGCGGTGGAGGGGTGCGCGGTGATGGCGTCCATGGTGATGATGCTACCACCACTTAACGTCAGTTTGACGATATCTCGCGGGAGGCAACCCTGATTCGCCCAGGAGTCCCCCGGATGGAAGCATGGACGGGGGCAAACGAAGGTCAACGAGGAGAGTCAGCCTGTGAGTGTCGCGCCGGTGGAGATCGAGCGCCCGGAGGTAGAGAGCGCTCCGGTGGCGGAGCCCGACACCCCGTGGGTGACCATCGTCCACAACGACCCGGTCAACCTGATGAGCTACGTCCAGTACGTCTTCCAGGCCTACTTCGGCTACCCGAAGGACAAGGCCCGGAAGCTGATGATGGAAGTGCACACCAAGGGCCGGACGGTGGTCTCCAGCGGCACCCGCGAGGAGATGGAGCGGGACGTCCAGGCCATGCACGGCTACGGCCTGTGGGCCACTCTCCAGCACGACTGACCGATCACGACCGAGGACAGATACGGAACCCATGGCTGGCTTGTTCGAGACCGCCGGAGGCGGCGCCGCCGCGATCACACTGGACGAGGTCGAGGCCTCCATCCTGCGGTCGCTGGAAGTGCAGATGCTGGAGCTGATCGGCCCCGGGCCCGGCGGGGAGAGCGCGGACCCGCTGGCCGCGCTGTTCGCCGAGGGGCCGACCGAGGCCCCGGAGGACCCGGCGCTGCTGCGGCTGTTCCCCGACGCCTACGGCGCGCCCGGCGAGCGGGCCGACGCCGAGACCGTCGAGATGGCCGCCGAGTTCCGCCGCTACACCGAGCTCGACCTGCGGGCGCGCAAGCGCGAGGACGCGCTGACCGTGGTCCGGGCGCTGGACCCGCTGCTCGGCGAGGGCGGCGTGCTCAAGCTCTCCACCGAGGAGTGCGTGCGCTGGCTTGGCGCGCTGAACGACCTGCGGCTCACCCTCGGCACCCGGCTGGAGGTCACCGAGGAGGACGACGAGGGCCTCTACCGGCTGCCGGACGACGACCCGCGCAAGCCCCTGGTGATGGCCTACCTCTGGCTCGGCGCGATGCAGGAGAGCCTGCTGGAGGCCATGGCCGGCTGAGCCGGCCGAGTCGGCCGAGCCGGTGCTCAAATAACGCTCAGATGTGCACCGGTATCCGGTGTGTCCGTGTTTGACTGCGAGGCATGGCGCAGCAGGCATACGACGAGGTGACCGACCCCGTACCGGACGAAGAGGGCTACGAACGGGGTCTGAACAGCCGTCAGATCCAGATGATCGCGATCGGCGGGGCGATCGGCACCGGGCTCTTCCTCGGTGCCGGCACCGCGATCTCCAAGGCCGGCCCGTCGCTGATCCTCAGCTACGCGGTGGCCGGCGTGGTGATCTTCGTGATCATGCGCGCGCTCGGCGAGCTGCTCACCTACCGCCCGGTGGCGGGCAGCTTCGCCGAGTACGCGCGGGAGTTCCTCGGCCCGTTCGCGGGCTTCGTCACGGGCTGGACGTACTGGCTGTTCTGGGTGGTCACCGGCATGGCCGAGACCACCGCGGCGGCGGTGTACGTGCGCTTCTGGGCGCCCGGCTGCCCGCAGTGGCTCAGCGCGCTGGTCTTCCTGCTGCTGCTCTACGCGGCCAACCTGATCTCGGTGAAGCTGTTCGGCGAGATCGAGTTCTGGTTCTCGATGGTCAAGGTCACCGCGATCATCGGGATGATCCTGATCGGCATCGGCGTACTCACCATCGGCTTCAGCGACGCCGGGGACACCGCCTCGATCACCAACCTGTGGAAGGACGGCGGCTTCTTCCCCAAGGGTGTCGGCGCGACCGTGATGACCCTGCAGATCGTCATGTTCGCCTACCTGGGCGTGGAGCTGGTCGGTGTCACGGCCGGCGAGAGCGAGAACCCCCAGAAGACCCTGCCGCGCGCGATCAACACCCTGCCCTGGCGGATCGTGCTGTTCTACGTCGGCGCGCTGACCGTCATTCTGTCGCTCGTCCCGTGGACCGAGTTCCAGCCCGGCGTCAGCCCGTTCGTGGCCGCCTTCGGCAAGGTCGGCATCCCCGCGGCGGCCGGGATCATCAACTTCGTGGTGCTCACCGCCGCGCTCTCCTCGTGCAACTCCGGGATGTACTCCACCGGCCGGATGCTGCGCGACCTCGCGCTGCGCGGCCAGGCCCCCGGGCGGCTCACCGCGCTCAACCGCAGCCGCACCCCGGCCGTCGCGATCACCCTGTCCTGCCTGCTGATGGGCGCCGGCGTGGTGCTCAACTACCTCGTGCCGGCACGGGCGTTCGAGTACATCACCTCGGTCGCCACGGTCTGCGGGCTGTGGACCTGGTCGGTCATCCTGCTCAGCCAGATCCGCTACCGGACGGCCTGGCGGCGCGGGCACCTGCCGCCGCCGAGCTTCCGGGCCCCCGGCGGGGCCGGGCCGAGCTGGATCGCGCTCGCCTTCCTGGCCATGGTCGTGGTGCTGATCGCGCTGGACCAGGACGCCCGGATCGCGCTCTACGTCTTCCCGGCCTGGGCGCTCGCCCTGGTGGTCGGCTACCGGGTGCTCGGCCGGCGCAATCCGGCGGCCGTGCACGGCGCCCCGCACGAGCACCTGCACGCCCGAAACGGCCGGTGAGGGCCCGCCGGAGCGTCTCGCTATCCTGACCGCATGCTGACCATCACCCGAGAACTGCGCGACCGGATCGTCGCCCACGCCCGCGCGGACCACCCGGACGAGGCCTGCGGCGTCATCGCCGGTCCGGCCGGCAGCGGCCGGCCCGAGCGGTTCGTCCCGATGCTCAACGCGGCCCGCTCGCCCACCTTCTACGAGTTCGACTCCGGCGACCTGCTGAAGCTGTACCGCGAGATGGACGACCGGGACGAGGAGCCGGTGGTGATCTACCACTCGCACACCGCGACCGAGGCCTACCCGTCCCGGACCGACGTCAGCTACGCCTCCGAGCCCTTCGCCCACTACGTGCTGGTCTCCACCGCCGAGGGCACCGAGGAGTCCGACCCCTTCCAGTTCCGCTCGTTCCGCATCGTGGACGGTGTGATCACGGAGGAAGACGTCGAGGTGGTCGAGGCCTACCGGGCCTGATCACGGCGCACCCCGAGGGGGTCCGCCGGCCCCGCCCCGAGCGCGGCCGACGGGCCCCTTTCTCATTCCCCGGAACGGATGCGACCGGATCGCGAGACAGGCATGTCGGGAGGGGGCCGGGAATCTATACGATGAGTCCATGCGTTCCGTCGATGTGAGCAATCAGGCCCCAGGCACCCGCCTCGTGGCGCGCCTGCACGTCGACCTGTGCCGGCTCGCCAGCGCGATCTGTCCCGGCACCTCCGACGCCCGCTGACTTCGGCACACCCAGCCGCCCCGGCGCCCCCGGGGCCCTTCCTCCTGCCGCGCCCGAGCCCGGCACCCCGAACTCACCCCACCAGGAGCGCACAGCCATGGCCATCGAGGTCCGCATCCCGACCATCCTCCGCACCTACACCGACGGCGCCAAGGCCGTCGAGGGCACCGGCACCAACCTCGGGGAGCTCTTCGCCGACCTCGACGCCCGCCACCCGGGCATCGCCGGCCGCCTGCTGGACGGCGGTGAGCTGCGCCGCTTCGTCAACGTCTACCTGAACGACGAGGACGTCCGCTTCCTGGAGGGCATCTCCACCGCCCTGGCCGACGGCGACAGCGTCACCATCCTCCCCGCCGTCGCCGGTGGCATGAAGTAATGCGCTACGACAGCCCGATCGAAGCCGTCGGCAACACCCCCCTGGTCCGGCTGCCCCGGCTGTCCGGGGCCGTCCCCGGGAACGAGGACGGGCTGGTCACCCTCTGGGCCAAGCTGGAGGACCGCAACCCCACCGGCTCGATCAAGGACCGCCCGGCCCTGCACATGATCGAGCGGGCGGAGGCCGACGGCCGGCTCACCCCGGGCTGCACCATCCTCGAACCCACCAGCGGCAACACCGGCATCTCGCTCGCCATGGCGGCCAAGCTCAAGGGCTACCGCATGGTCTGCGTGATGCCGGAGAACACCAGCGAGGAGCGGCGCGAGCTGCTCCGCATGTGGGGCGCCGAGATCATCTCCTCGCCGGCCGCCGGCGGCTCCAACACCGCCGTGCGGATCGCCAAGGAGATCGCCGCCGAGCACCCCGACTGGGTGATGCTCTACCAGTACGGCAACCCCGACAACGCCGGTGCGCACTACGCCACCACCGGCCCGGAGATCCTCGCCGACCTGCCCACCGTCACCCACTTCGTCGCGGGCCTCGGCACCACCGGCACCCTGATGGGCGTCGGCCGCTACCTGCGGGAGAAGGTCCCCGGCGTACAGATCGTCGCCGCCGAGCCGCGCTACGACGACCTGGTCTACGGCCTGCGCAACCTCGACGAGGGCTTCGTCCCCGAGCTGTACGACGCCGAGGTGCTCACCACCCGCTTCTCGGTCGGCTCCGCCGACGCGGTGCAGCGCACCCGCGACCTGCTCCAGCAGGAGGGCATCTTCGCCGGCGTCTCCACCGGCGCGATCCTGCACGCCGCGATCGGCGTCGCCCGCAAGGCCGCCAAGGCGGGTCAGCGGGCCGACGTGGTCTTCGTCGTCCCGGACGCCGGCTGGAAGTACCTGTCCACCGGCATCTACACCGCCGAGTCCACCGAGGCCGCGGTGGAGGCCCTGCAGGGCCAGCTCTGGGCCTGACCCGGCACCTCCCGAAGGCGCGGCACCCCCTCGCGGGTGCCGCGCCTTCGGTCTGTGACACTCCGGGATTTATCCGTTCCGTGTGACCGCTTCGTCACGGAACGTCGACCGGGTCGGTCGGGCACTCAAGGCCCTCGTTGGTCCGGAAAAGCTGATCGCGCACCCGGATCGCCCACACCCCCGGAGGTGGCCCTCCATGCCAGGACCCGAACTCTGGTCGTACGTCGAGATCGCCCGCCACATCAACGTGCAGGTCGAGACCGTCCGCAACTACCGCCGGCACGGCCTGCTGCCCGACCCGGACACCGTCGACGCCGCAGGTCACCCCCGCTGGTACGCCGAGACCGTCCGGGCCTGGGCCCGCAACCGGCCCCGCCGGCGCTGACCTCACCGCCCCCGGCCCGTTCTGGTGATTCCGCCCACAGCCCGGCACGGGGACGGGGGCAAAGTGCCGCGCGGCCCTTACTCTCGACAGGCGAACACCCCGCTACCAGCAGGTAGTGCGGGCCGCTGCGGACCATGACCCAACGGGGCGGGAAGGGCTCGGCATGAAACTGACCGTGGTGGGATGCTCGGGGAGCTTCCCGTCCGCCGACTCGCCGTGCTCCAGCTACCTGGTGGAGGCGGACGGCTACCGCCTGGTCCTCGACCTCGGCAACGGCGCCCTCGGCGCGCTGCAGAAGTACTGCGGCCTGTACGACGTGGACGCGATCCTGCTCAGCCACCTGCACGCCGACCACTGCGTCGACCTGTGCGCGTACTGGGTGGCCCGCAACTACCGGGTCGAGGGCTGCCCCGACCCGGTCCCGGTGTACGGCCCGGCCGGCACCGCCGAGCGGCTCGCCCGCGCCTACGACATGCCGGAGAAGCCCGGCATGACCGAGGTCTTCGACTTCCGCACGCTCTCCGACGGCGCCGAGCTGCGACTCGGCCCGCTCACCGTCACCGCCGTCCGGGTCAACCACCTGGACGCCGAGGCGTACGGCTTCCGGATCGACCACGGCGGCCGCAGCCTGGTGTACTCCGGCGACACCGGCACCTGCCCCGAACTCGTCGAGCTGGCCCGCGGCGCCGACCTCTTCCTCTGCGAGGCCGCGTACACCGACGGCAAGGAGACCTTCGAGTCGATCCACCTCAACGGCACCCAGGCGGGCGAGCACGCCGCCGCCGCCGGGGTCGGCCGCCTGGTGCTCACCCACATCCCGCCGTGGACCGACGCCGAACGCAACCTCCGCGACGCCTCCGCCGGCTACCCCGGCCCGGTCGAACTGGCCCGCCCCGGAGCCGTCTACGAGCTGTGAACCGGGGTGAGCCAGTGCGCGTAGCGCGGCTCCGCCCCGGTCACCGCCGCCCGGTACAGCTCGGCCAGACGCTTCGTCAGATCACCTTCGGCGGAAGGTAGTTCACGGTCGTCGAGGGAGGCGACCGGCACCACCCCGGCCGCCGTCCCGCAGACGAACACCTCGTCCGCCGCGTACAGGTCCGAGCGCAGCAGGCTCTCCACCCGCACCTCCACGCCCAGATCGCGGGCCAGCGTCAGCACGGTGTCCTGGGTGATGCCCTCCAGCGCGCCCGCGCTGGCCGGCGGCGTGCGCAGCACCCCGCCGCGCACCGTGAACACGTTCTCCGCACTGCACTCGCTCACCGAGCCGTCGCTCGCCAGCAGCAGCGCCTCGTCGTACCCCGCGTCGGTCGCCTCCCGCCGGGCCAGCGCCGAATTCAGGTACGGCCCGGTGCCCTTGGCGGCCGGCGGCACCGAGTTCGGGTCGTTGCGCCGCCAGCTGCTGGTCTTCAGCCGCAGCGGCCGCCCGCCCGGGTGGTCGGGCCACTCCCAGCCGGCGATCACCGTGGTGGTCGGGGAGTTGCGCATGTCCAGGCCCATCGAGCCGTAGCCGAGGAAAGCGAAGTGCCGCAGGTAGCACGAACGGTGGCCGTTCGCCCGGACCAGCTCCACCGTCGCCTCCGCCAACTCGGCCGCGGAGAACGGGAGTCCGATCCGCAGCATCCGGGCGCTGCGCTCCAGCCGGGCCAGGTGCTCCGGCAGCCGGAAGACCGCCGGCCCGTCGGCGGTGTCGAACACCCGGGTGCCCTCCAGCACCCCCGTGCCGTAGTGCAGCCCGTGCGACAGCACGTGCACCTTCGCCCCGTGCCAGGGCACCAGCGCGCCGTCGAGCCAGATCGTGGAAGCCTCATTCATCGCCATGCCGCCCATCCTGGGCGCCCCTCCCGGGCCCCGGGAGGGGCGCGGCGGCGCCGGATCCGGCCATGGCCGGGACCGGACCGGCCGTCTCGGATACTGGAATGAGGCGTCCGGATCGCGGCCCCGGCCCTAGGGTCCGGACGTGGAGACCAGCGCCGCCCTGTACGCCCTGCTGCTCGCCGACCCGGGCCGCGAGGCCGCCGATCTGCGCGCCGAACTCGGCTGCGGTGAAGACGAGTTCGAATCCGCCGTCGGCGAACTTCGGGCGCTCGGACTGGCCCCGGCGGGCGGCCGGCTGACCGCCGTCCCGGTGGACACCGCCGTCCGCGCCCTGCTCGCCGACGCCGACCACCGCTTCGCCGAACTCGCCGACCGGGCCCGCGCCACCCGGGCCGCCGTCGACCGGCTGCACACCGACTTCCTGCCGCTGCGGACCGCCCCCGCGCACGAACTGGTCCGCGGCCCCGACCGGATCGCCGCCCTGCTCGAGGACGCCGCCCGCGGCGCCCGCACCGAGGCCCTGTCGCTGCGCCCCGGCCAGGACCGGTCGCCGGGCGCCCTCGCCGACAAGCTCGCCCGCGAGCGGATCGCCCTCGCCCACCGGGTCGAACTGCGCACCATCTACCCGGTCGCCGCCCTGCACCGGCCCGCCGTGCTCGCCCACGTCCAGGAGCTGACCGCAGCCGGCGCCAGGATCCGGGTCGCCCACACCCTGCCGCTCTGGCTGATCGTGGTCGACGCCCACCTGGCCGTGCTGCCCGCCCCCGGCGAGGCGGGCGCCGCCGCGGTGGTGGTCCGCGACCCGGCCGTGGTCGGGGTGGTCCGCGAGCTCTTCGAGCACTTCTGGGCCGCCGCCTGGATCCCGCCCGAGCTGCTCGGCCCGGCCGCCCCGGACGACCGCCACCGCGAGGTCCTGCGGCTGCTCGCGGCCGGCCTCACCGACCGGGCGATCGGCCGCAAGCTGGAGATCTCCGACCGCACCGTCCGCCGCCTGGTCGCCGACCTCACCGCCGACCTCGGCGCCGACTCCCGCTTCCAGGCCGGCGTCCACGCCGCCCGGCTCGGCTGGATCTGAGCGGTGCGCGGACGCCGAAGGACCCCGCCCTGAGCAGCTGGGCGGGGTCCTTCGGCGGTCGGGTGCGGGGCGTCAGGCCTTGGTGACGTCCTCGACCTCGTCGTCGTCCTCGCGACCGGGGGTCTTGAGGTCGAACTTGGTGATCGCGAAGCGGAAGATCGTGTAGTACAGCGCCGCGAAGACCAGGCCGATCGGGATGATCATCCACGGGTTGGTGGCCTTGCTCCAGGCCAGGCCGTAGTCGATCAGGCCGGCCGAGAAGGTGAAGCCGTCGTGCACGCCGAGCGCCCAGGTGACGGCCATCGAGACGGCGGTGAGCAAGGCGTGGATGACGTACAGCACCGGGGCGATGAAGACGAAGGCGAACTCGATCGGCTCGGTGACACCGGTGACGAAGGAGGTCAGGGCCAGCGACATCATCATGCCGAGGACGGCCTTGCGGCGGTGCGGCTTGGCGGCGTGGGCGATGGCCAGCGCGGCGGCGGGCAGCGCGAACATCATGATCGGGTAGAAGCCCGACATGAACTGTCCGGCCGTCGGGTCGCCGGCGAAGAAGCGGTGCAGGTCGCCGTGGACCACGGTGCCGTCGGCCTTGGCGTAGTCACCGGTCTGGAACCAGGCGTAGGAGTTGACGAACTGGTGCATGCCGACCGGCAGCAGACCGCGGTTGACCAGGCCGAACGCGCCCGCACCGAGCGCGCCGGCACCGATCAGGCTGTCGTTCAGGCTCTTGATCGCGTCGCCGATCGGGCCCCAGGTCAGGGCGAAGATCACGCCGACGGCGGTGCCGACGAAGGCCATGATGATCGGGACCAGGCGGCGGCCGTTGAAGAAGCCGAGCCAGTCGACCAGCTTGGTGCGGTGGTACTTCTGCCACAGCACGGCGCTGAGCAGGCCGATCACGATGCCGCCGAGGACGCCCGGGTCCTGGTAGGTGGCCGGGATGTCCTTGCCCGGCATGATCTTGTACTCGGTGATCGGGAACGCGGTCAGCACGTTCTTGTAGACCAGGAAGCCGACCAGGGCCGCCAGCGCCGTGGAGCCGTCCGCCTTCTTGGCGAAGCCGATGGCGATGCCGACCGCGAACAGCAGCGGCAGGTTGGCGAAGACGGCGTCACCGGCGGTGGCGAAGACGGCGGCGACCTTGTTCCAGCCCAGGCCGTCCTTGCCGAACACGTCGTCCTGGCCCAGGCGCAGCAGCAGACCGGCCGCGGGCAGGACAGCGATCGGCAGCTGGAGGCTGCGGCCGATCTTCTGCAGGCCCTGCAGGAGGCTCTGGCCGTACTTCTTGCCGGGCTTGGGGGCCGGCGCCGAGGCGGGCGCCGGTGCCTGCGCAGTCGTACTCATGGGGGTGGTTCCTTACGGCATGGCGGGTCGGTCGGGTGCTGCATCGGGGGCCGACACGCGGACTGGTCTACACCACAAGTGGTGTAGACCAGTTTTCTAGCACGGGCCGAGGGGGCGCGGAACCCCGGGAAGCCTCGCAGGTGGGAAGCGCTATGAAATCGAAACCTTCCTGCGGATTGTCGATCTTCGCTACCCGCTGTAGTCGATATTTTGGCGAGTTGCTCAACAAAATGCCCTCCCCCACCCCTGACCGGCAGTGAGAGAGGGTGTTCCGTTGACGAACCGTCAGGCCTTGGTGATGTCCTCGATCTCCTCCTCGGGCTCGCGGCCCGGGGTCCCGAGGTCGAACCTGGTGATCGCGAAACGGAAGAGCGCGTAGGAGGGGACGGCGAGGACCGGGCCGATCGGAATGACCATCCAGGGCGAGGTGGCCAGGTTCCAGTTGAGCAGGTAGTCGATCGGGCCGGCCGAGAAGCTGAATCCGTCGTGCGCCCCGAGCCCCCGGGTGAGCGCCATCGACAGGCCGGTGAGCAGCGCGTGGATCACGTACAGCACCGGGGCGACGAACATGAAGGAGAACTCGATCGGCTCGGTGACGCCGGTGGCGAAGCCGGTCGGCGCGACCGAGAGCATCATGCCGAGGACGGCCTTGCGGCGCTCGGGCCGGGCGCAGTGGGCGATGGCGAGGGCGGCGGCCGGCAGGCCGAACATCATGATCGGGAAGAAGCCGGTCATGAACTGGCCCGCGGTCGGGTCGCCGTGGAAGAAGCGCGGGATCTCGCCGTGCCGGACCGCGCCGGAGGCGTCGGTGAAGGAGCCGACCTGCTGCTGGAAGAAGGTGTTCAGGAACTGGTCCATGCCGACCGGGATCGGCCGGCGGCCGTTGAAGAAGCCCGGCCAGTCGACCGGCTTGGTGCGGTGGTACCGCTGTTACAGCACCGCGGCCGGCAGGCCCATCACGATGCCGCCGAGCACGCCGGGGTTCCGCGGGGTGCCGGCCGGGGTGTCGGCGGTGACCGAGCCGGCCGTCGGGAAGGCGGTCGGCACGTTCTTGAAGACCGGGTAGCCGGCCATCGCGGCGAGCGCGGTGGAGCCGTCGGCCTTCCTGGCGAAGTCGATCGCCACGCCGACGCAGAACGGCAGCGGGAGGTTGGCGAAGACCGCGTCGCCGGCCGTGGCGAAGACCGTGGCCACCTTGTCGATCTTCTGGAGGCCCTGCATCAGGCCGGCGCCCGGCTTCTTCGCCGGTGGGGCCGCGGGTGCGGTCAACGTGCTCATGGGCTGTCCTCCGACGGTGGGCGTCCTTGCGCACCGGTGGCCAGGGGTGCGCGCATCGGTCTGCATCAGTTGGGTGCGAAACCGTTCTGGCGCGGATATGTCCGCCATAAGAAAATCGCCGGACGGTCGTCCTGCCCGGATATTCCCCGGTGAATTCCGGCAGGGTATTGAGTCCTTTTCCGGATATGCCGAAGGCCCCCGGGCGGATGGGTCCGGGGGCCTTCGGCGGTCTTTTGCGGGATCAGGCCTTGGTGACGTCCTCCACCTCGTCGTCGTCCTCCCGGCCCGGTGTCTTGAGGTCGAACTTGGTGATGATGAAGCGGAACAGCACGTAGTAGACGACCGCGAAGCAGAGTCCGATCGGAATGATCAGCCAGGGCTTGGTGGCCAGCCCCCAGTTGATCACGTAGTCGATCAGGCCGGCGGAGAAGCTGAAGCCGTCGTGGACGCCGAGCCCCCAGGTGACCGCCATCGACACACCGGTCAGCACCGCGTGCACCGCGTACAGGAGGGGCGCGATATAGGCGAAGGAGTACTCGATCGGCTCGGTGACGCCGGTGAAGAAGGAGGTCAGCGCCACCGAGGTCATCAGGCCGTAGATCTCCTTGCGGCGGTGCGGCTTGGCGCAGTGCGCGATGGCCAGGGCCGCGGCCGGCAGGGCGAACATCATGATCGGGAAGAAGCCGGAGGTGAACTGGCCGGCCGTCGGGTCGCCCGCCAGGAAGCGGTTGATGTCACCGTTGACCACCGTGCCGTCCGGCTTGGTGTACGAGCCGAACTGGAACCAGACGAAGGTGTTCAGCAGCTGGTGCATGCCGATCAGCAGCAGCGAGCGGTTGGCCACGCCGAAGATGCCGGCGCCCCACGAGCCCAGGTCGGCCAGCCACTGCGAGAAGTCGTTCAGGCCGTCGCCGATCGGCTGCCAGATCCACACCATCAGCGAGCCGAACAGCAGGCCGACCATCGCGGTGATCATCGGCACCAGGCGCCGGCCGTTGAAGAAGCCCAGCCAGTCCACCAGCTTGACCCGGTGGTAGCGCACCCACAGCCAGGCCGACATCAGGCCCATCAGGATGCCGCCCAGCACGCCCGGGTTCTGGTAGACGGCGTTGCTCGACTTCTGGGTGGCGAAGTCCACGCACTGGTTGCCCTTGAGCACCGCGCCGCCGGTGCAGTCCACCGGGAAGGCCTGCAGGACGGACCAGTAGACGAGGAAGCCGGCGACCGCGGCCAGCGCCGTCGAGCCGTCGGCCTTCTTCGCCATGCCGATCGCCACGCCGATGCAGAAGAGGAGCGGCAGACCGAGGGAGGAGCTCAGCAGGGCCCCGCCCGCCGCGGCGACCGCGGCGGCCACGTTGTTCCAGCCGAGGCCGTCGGCGCCGAACACGTCGGGCTGGCCGAGCCGGTTCAGGATGCCCGCGGCGGGTAGGACGGCGACCGGGAGCTGCAGGCTGCGGCCCATCTTCTGCAGGCCGCCGTAGAAGGTGTGCCACCAGGGCGTGTGCGGGGCTGTGGCGCCTGCCGAACTCATCATGGCCCTCCGAGTGCCGTGTCCAGGGCGGCGGCGCCGTAGGATTGGTGTAGACCACTCGTCGGGACGCCGCCGTGCTCGCCCGGTCGGGATACCGGTGATCGTCATCCTCCGGTCCCGATAAAGGGGGGCGCGCGGCGAAATAGCCCAAAAGTGGACTAACGTGGCACACCGGCAGAAACCATGCCATCTTCGGCAGTGACCACGCACACCGCAGTACGGCACCCGGCGACCGACCGCCGAAGCGCCGAGACAGAGGGAGAAAGACCATGGCCAGCAAGGCTGAGAAGATCGTCGCCGGTCTCGGCGGCATCGAGAACATCGACGAGGTCGAAGGCTGCATCACCCGCCTGCGCACCGAGGTTCACGACGCCTCCAAGGTCGACGAGGCCGCCCTCAAGGCCGCGGGCGCCCACGGTGTGGTCAAGATGGGTACCGCGATCCAGGTCGTCATCGGCACCGACGCCGACCCGATCGCCGCCGAGATCGAAGACATGATGTGAGCTGAGCCGCCACGGCTCCGCCCCGCGCGAAGGCCCGCCGCCCCACCCGGACGGCGGGCCTTCGCGCGCCCCGGTGCGACCGGCGCCCGCCGGACAGGCCTTAGGCTCGACGGCATGTCACGCATCGACGGCCGCACCCCCGACCAGCTCCGCCCGATCACCATCGAAAGGGGCTGGAGCAAGCACGCCGAAGGCTCCGTCCTCGTCTCCTACGGCGACACCAAGGTGCTCTGCACCGCCAGCGTCACCGAAGGCGTCCCGCGCTGGCGCAAGGGCAGCGGCGAAGGCTGGGTCACCGCCGAGTACTCCATGCTCCCGCGCGCCACCAACACCCGCGGCGACCGCGAGTCCGTGCGCGGCAAGATCGGCGGCCGCACCCACGAGATCAGCCGGCTCATCGGCCGCTCCCTGCGCGCCGTCGTCGACCACCGCGCCCTCGCCGAGAACACCATCGTCCTCGACTGCGACGTCCTCCAGGCCGACGGCGGCACCCGCACCGCCGCCATCACCGGCGCCTACGTCGCCCTCGTCGACGCCGTCGCCTGGGCCCGCGACAAGAAGCTGCTGCGCGCCAAGGGGCAGCCCATCACCGGCGGCGTCTCCGCCGTCAGCGTCGGCATCATCGACGGCGTCCCGATGCTCGACCTCCGCTACGAGGAGGACGTCCGCGCCGAGACCGACATGAACATCGTCTGCACCTCCGACGGTCGCTTCGTCGAGGTCCAGGGCACCGCCGAAGGCGCCCCCTTCGACCGCGACCTGCTCAACCGGCTGATCGACCTCGGCGCCCTCGGCTGCGCCGAGCTCGACGAGATCCAGCGCAAGGCCCTCGGCGCCTGACCTCCTGAGGGGCCGAGTCGCCGCGGGGCCGAGCCGCGGCGGGGCCCGGGCGGCCGCCTGAACGGGGGTCAACCATTACGGGGTGGTGACACGCGCGTGCTGTACACGCCGCGTGCCCACCCCGTACGGTTCGAAGCAGAGACCGGAGCAACCACGGAGGACCCCCGATGCCGCAGGCGCTCAGCATCAACCGCACCACCGCCCTCGCCGTGGCCGGACTCGTGCTGATCCTCCCGCTCTCCATGGTCAGCTGCTCCGCCGCGCAGAAGGCCATCGACTGCGGCAACACCGCCATCAAGATCAGCAGCGACATCTCGCAGGTCGGCAGCGCCTTCAACAACGCGAACAACGACCCCGCGGCCGCCGGCCAGGCGCTCCAGCAGCTCAAGAACGACCTCGACCAGCTCGGCCGCAACTCCAGCGACACCGACGTCTCCAAGGCCCTCACCGACCTGCAGAACCAGGTCGGCGCCCTGCAGAAGGCCGCCGACACCAACCAGGTCCCCGATCTCCAGCCGCTCGGCGCCGCCGCCGCCAACCTCTCCAAGGCCTGCACCGGCTGACACCGCCACAGGCCCTAGGCTTTCGGGCATGACAACCCGACGCCTCGTCCTCGCCACCCGGAACAAGCACAAGGTCGCCGAACTGCGCGACATCCTCGGCGCGGCCGGGCTCGACGTCGAACTCGTCGGCGCCGACGCCTACCCCGAGATCCCCGACGTGCCCGAGACCGGGGTCACCTTCGCCGAGAACGCCCTGCTCAAGGCGCACGCCCTGGCCCGGGCCACCGGACTGCCCGCCGTCGCCGACGACTCCGGCCTCTGCGTCGACGTCCTGGGCGGCGCCCCCGGCATCTTCTCCGCCCGCTGGGCCGGCAAGCACGGCGACGACCGCGCCAACCTCGAGCTGCTGCTCGCCCAGCTCTCCGACATCGGCCCCGAGCACCGCGCCGCGCACTTCGCCTGCGCCGCCGCCCTCGCCCTGCCCGACGGCACCGAGCGCGTCGTCGAGGGCCGGCTGCTCGGCACCCTGCGCACCGCCCCGGCGGGCGACGGCGGCTTCGGCTACGACCCCGTCCTCCAGCCGCTCGGCGAGACCCGTACCTGCGCGGAGCTCACCCCCGCCGAGAAGAACGCCATCAGCCACCGCGGCCAGGCCTTCCGCGCCCTCGCCCCGGTCGTCGCCGACCTCCTCGCCTGAGGCCCCCGGACGCGACGGTGCCCCCGCCGATCTCGGCGGGGGCACCGTCATCAGTACGCCCGGTGGGACTCGAACCCACGACACTGCGGACCTAAACCGCATCCCTCTAGCCAGCTGGGGTACGGACGCACGCCCTGCCAGCGTACCCCGTGCAAATCGGGGCTGGGTAGCGACTTACGGCGGGCCGGTCAAGACGTCGACGGGCGCCTCCTGTTGCGGCCGCAGTACGTCGGGGTGACGGCGTGGCAGTCGGGGGCAAACCCTGCCGGATCGGCAGCATGCCGCACATCTCGCAACGGCAGGGCCGGCCGATTCGCGGCAGCGCGGATCGAAGGCGCCCGCGATGCGCTTCGACGACGCTGTGGTGCGGGGCGGCGGCCGGGCGCAACTCGTCTCGTTCGCACTGCTCGATCGGGCAGCCGTGGCGGACGGCAGTTCGCGGGTGCACTTGACGGACATGGTCCCCTCCAGGTGATGAAGTCTCGTCCCCTTGTTCGGGTCGACGAGGGGGAGAGAGCGAGGTGGCGGGGGGTTCGGGGGTTTGCGGTTGGGTCGCAGTTGGTACAGACCTGTTGACGCCAGTGGTCCAGACCTTCTAAGTTCGGCGCAACTTCCCCCACATGTGTGCGCCCTCCCACAGGCGTACGCGCGACACTCTCTCCTGGAGGACGAGTGTTGATCCGTAACGAGACGGCGCAGCGTCCCACCGCTTCGCGCCGTCAGAAGACCTCCGGTCGGCGGGTGGCGTTCGCCTCCGCGGCCGCGGCCGGGTTGGCCGGTCTGCTGGTGGCCACGCTGGGCGCTTCGCCGTCGGTGGCCGCCGTCGACAACCAGTCGTGTCGTCCTGACGGCATGTACACCACGCCGGGTGTGGACGCGCCGTACTGCAGCGTCTACGACACGTCCGGTCGCGAGAAGATGGGCGCGGACCACCAGCGCCGCATCATCGGCTACTTCACGGGTTGGCGCACCGGCAAGGACGGCACGCCCGCCTACCTGGTGAACAACATCCCGTGGGACAAGGTCACCCACCTCAACTACGCGTTCGGCCACATCGGCGGCGACAACAAGCTGTCGGTCGGCACCGACGGCCCGAACAACGCCGCGACCGGCATGGAGTTCCCGGGCGTCGCGGGCGCGGAGATGGACCCGAGCCTGCCGTACAAGGGTCACTTCAACCTGCTGACCAAGTACAAGAAGCAGTTCCCGAACGTCAAGACCCTGATCTCGGTGGGTGGTTGGGCCGAGACCGGCGGCTACTTCGACGACAGCGGCGCCCGGGTGAACTCGGGTGGCTTCTACAACATGACGGTGAACGCGGACGGTTCGGTCAACCAGGCCGGCATCAACACCTTCGCGGACTCCTCCGTCGACTTCATCAAGAAGTACGGGTTCAACGGCGTCGACATCGACTACGAGTACCCGACCTCGATGAAGGACGCGGGCAACCCGCTCGACGCCACGATCTCCAACGCCAAGCGGGCGTCCCTGGTCAAGGGCTACGCGGCGCTGATGAAGACGCTGCGCGAGAAGCTCGACCGGGCCGGTGCCGCCGACGGCAAGCACTACATGCTGTCGGTCGCCGCGCCGTCCTCGGGCTACCTGCTGCGCGGCATGGAGACGTTCCAGGTCACCCAGTACCTGGACTACGTCAACATCATGTCGTACGACCTGCACGGCGCCTGGAACAAGTACGTCGGCCCGAACGCCTCGCTGTACGACGACGGCAAGGACGCCGAGCTGGCGGCCGCCAACGTGTACGGCACCTCGCAGTACGGCGGCATCGGCTACCTGAACACCGACTGGGCGTACCACTACTTCCGCGGCGCGATGCCGGCCGGCCGGATCAACATCGGCCTGCCGTACTACACCCGCGGCTTCAAGAACGTGACCGGCGGCACCAACGGCCTGTGGGGCACGTCCTCGACGTCGACCTGCCCGGCCGGCGCCGGTCTGACCAGCTGCGGTGACGGTGCCGTGGGCATCGACAACCTCTGGCACGACCTGGACACCAACGGCAAGGAGTCCCCGGCGGGCTCCAACCCGATGTGGCACGCCAAGAACCTGGAGAAGGGCATCGTCCCGGACTACCTCTCCAAGTACGGCCTGACCGACACCGCCCTGCAGGGCAGCTACAGCCGCAACTACAGCGCCGCGCTGGTCGCCCCGTGGCTGTGGAACGACAGCAAGAAGGTCTTCCTCTCCACCGAGGACGAGGAGTCGGTGGCCGCCAAGGCCGACTACGTGGTCAACCAGGGCGCCGGTGGCGCGATGATCTGGGAGCTCGCGGGCGACTACAAGTGGGACGCCACCGCCAACGGCGGCAAGGGCGAGTACGTGCAGGGCTCGACCCTCACCTCGCTGATGTACGACAAGTTCAAGGCCTCCTCGTCGTACGGCGCGCTGCGCTCCACCGTCGCGCTGCCCACCCAGACCCTGCCGATCGACGTCTCGTTCACCAACTTCGCGCTGGGTGACTCGAACTACCCGATCAACCCGAAGATCCACATCGTCAACAACTCGACGGTCACCCTGCCGGGCGGCACCGAGTTCCAGTTCGACTACTCCAACTCGGCCCCGGGCAACGCCAAGGACCAGTCGGGCTTCGGGCTGTCGGTGATCCGCCAGGACCACACCGCGGCCAACAACGTCGGCGGCCTCAAGGGCGTCTACAACCGCGTCTCGGTGAAGCTGCCGACCTGGCAGTCGCTCGCCCCCGGCGCCTCGGTCGACATGGACTTCGTCTACTACCTGCCGGTCTCGACCCCGGCGAACTGGACGGTCAACGTCGGCGGCACGCTGTACGGCATCACCGGCGACTTCACCCGCGGCGCGGTCGGCTCGACCGCCTCGCCGAGCCCGTCGCAGTCCGCCTCGCAGTCGGCCAGCCCGTCCGCGTCCGCCTCGGCCTCGCAGTCGGCGAGCCCGTCCGCCTCGGCCTCCGCGTCGCAGTCGGCCAGCCCGTCGGCCTCCGCCTCCACCGGCACCTGCACCGCGCCGAGCTGGAGCTCCGCCACCGTGTACGCCACCACCGGTACCAAGGTGTCCTGGAAGGGCCACCAGTACACCAACAAGTGGTGGACCACCGGCGAGGACCCCTCGACCACCGGTCAGTGGGGTGTGTGGAACGACCTCGGTCCGTGCTGACTGACCTGAGGTGACAGACGGCGGTGGCGGTCGACCCGGTCGGGGGGTCGGCCGCCACCGCTCCTTGTGCGGGTCAGTGCTCGACGTCGGCGCGGATCGCGGCGAACAGCCGGCCCGCCTCGGCCGGGGTGGTGCCCGGCAGCAGCGCCACGCCGGCCGTGGAGGCGTCGGCCCAGCCGCAGATCACGTCGGTGGGACCGGACTTGGCGGGCAGGCTGAGGCACTCCAGCGAGCCGCCCAGCGGGCCCGCCTGGTACGGCTCGGCGGTGGTCGGGGTGCCGCTGGAGCCGTTGCCCAGCGCGTAGTCGATCAGGCCGCGCCACAGGTGCTCGCGGCGCTTGTTCGGGTCCTCGGGCACGTTGTCCACGGCCAGAACGAGGATCTTGCGGGCGGTGGCCGGCTGCCCCGGCCGGTTGTACTCGGACTGCACGAAGTGCATGCCCTCGCGCATCTCGCCCGGGTCGACCGGGACGTCGGTGAGCGTGCCCTGGCCGGTGGCCAGGGTCAGCCCGCCCGCGGTGCGGGCCTCGGCGACCGTGCGGTGACCGGCCGGGGAGGGCTTGGCGGTGCCGGACGGCTTCGCGGAGGCGGCCGCGGAGGCCGAGGCGGTGGCCGGGGCCGGGGCCGCGGTGCTCGCCGTCGGCGCGGCGTCGGTGGCGGGGATCTCGTCGGGGTCGCAGGCGGTGAGCGTCAGGGCGGCGACCGCGACGGCGGCGGCGAGGACGATGCGGCTGGTCATGGTGCGGTGAACTCCCCGGTGCGGTGGGTGTCTCCCGGGCTGCTCGACCCGGCACCCCGGAGGCTACGGCCTTACGGCAGCCCGTGGACGGCACGTGCCCGTAACCGGACCGCACCGGTACCGGGCGGTGACACGGAGCCGCCCGCCACCCGTCAATTGACGTAGCGTGCAGGCTCGGGCCGGTACGGGGGCCGGGTAATCGCGTGGACGGTGGGGCGGCCGTGCGGTGAGGATGGCGCGGTGGAGAAGCACGAGGTGCCGGTGCGGCAGATCAGGGCGGCGCACGACGCGGAGAGCCTGACGGTGTACCAGGCGTACCCGGTGGGGATCGCGGAGGCGGCGCTGGCGGCGGGGACGTTCGTGGCACCGTTCAAGCGGGAGCGGATGACCTGGATCAAGCCGTCGTTCCGCTGGATGATGTACCGCTCCGGGTGGGGGACCAAGGACGGGCAGGAGCGGGTGCTGGCCGTGCGGATCAGCCGGGCGGGGTTCGAGTGGGCACTGGCGCGGGCCTGCCTCAGCCACTGGGACCGGGAGCGGCACGGGTCGGCGGCGGAGTGGAGGGCCGAGCTGAAGGCCGCCCCGGTGCGGCTGCAGTGGGACCCGGAGCGGTCGACCCGGCTGGGGGCGCTGCCGCACCGGGCGCTGCAGCTCGGGCTGGAGCGCGAGGCGGTCCACCGGTACGTGGACGAGTGGATCGTCGGGCTGACCGACGTGACAGGCCTGGCGCACGAGGTGCACGGGCTGGTCCGGGCGGGCCGCACCGCGGAGGCGGACGCGCTGATCCCGGCGGAGCCGGCGTACCCGCTGCCCGAGGCCCTCGCCGCGCGGATCGGCGCGACGCCGCGTGCCGGCGCTGCGGCGCGGTGACCGCCCGGCGGGTGCCGTAGACCCCGGGGGCCTACGGCGTGCGCGGCCGCGGGTCAGGCGTCGATCTTGAGGTCGCGCAGGAGCTTGGCGACGTGGCCGGTGGCCTTGACGTTGTAGAGGGCGCGCTCGACCTTGCCGTGCTCGTCGACGATCACGGTGGAGCGGATCACGCCCTGGTAGGTGCGGCCGTAGTTCTGCTTCTCGCCGTAGGCGGCGTAGGCCTCCAGGACGGCGTGGTCGGGGTCGGAGAGCAGGGTGACCTTGAGGTCCTCGGTCTCGCGGAACTTGCCGAGCTTCTCCGGCTTGTCCGGGGAGATGCCGATCACGTCGTACCCGGCGCCGGCGAAGACCTCCAGGTTGTCGGTGAAGTCGCAGGCCTGCTTGGTGCAGCCGGGGGTCAGAGCGGCGGGGTAGAAGTAGACGATCACCTTGCGGCCCAGGTGGTCGGCGAGGGACACCTGGTTGCCGTCGGCGTCGGACAGGGTGAAGGCGGGGGCGGTGTCGCCCGCCTGGAGGCGCTCGCTCACGTTCGAAGACTCCTGGGCTCGGTGGTCGTACCACCGTCAAACCTACCCCCGATGGTGGGTGGCACTGCGCGGGCGCGGGAGCGAGCTGACAGACTGGTGACGCATCAGTAGGACGGTGGGAGAGAAGGGGTGGCCCGAGTGGCAGCGAGCAAGGACACGGCGGTGCGGTCGACGGCCCAGATCGAGGCGGACATCGCCCAGGCCCGTGATCGGCTCGCCACGACCCTGGACGAGCTGGCGATGCGCGTGCACCCGGCGACGGTCGCGGCGCAGACCAGGGCCCGGGTGCTGGCCTCGGTCGAGCAGAAGGCCGGGCAGGTGTACGTCGCGGCGAGCGGCGCGGTGGAGCGGGCGAAGAGCCGGTTCGTGGACGAGAAGGGGCAGCCGATGCCGGAGCGGATCGTGCCGGTCGCCCTGGTGGGCGTCGGCGCGGTGCTGCTGCTGGCGGCTGCGCGCAAGCGCCGCAAGGGCTGAGGCGCCGCAGGGGCTGACGCGCGGCCGGTGCCGGAGCGCGGCGCCGGAGCGCGGTGCCGGAGCGCGGCTCCGGGGAGCGGGGTCCGAGGGTTCGGGCCCCGCTTTCGCGTGCCCGGACGCCGGACGCCGGACGCCGGACGCCGTACGCCGTACGCGGGCCGGGCACCGCGCGCGCCCCCGGCGCAGGCCCGACGGCGCGCGCGGGGCGCGGTGCGGGTACGGTCGGGGCGTGAGCGAGAACGACACGAAGAGCAGTGCGACCCTGCACGTCGAGACCCGGCACGACCGGCTGGGGGAGAAGCTGCCGATCCGGATGCTGCACGACCGGGTGCTGGTGAAGACCGACACCGGTGAGGGCGAGCGGCGCTCGACCGGCGGCATCCTGATCCCGGCGACGGCGGAGCTGTCGCGCCGCTGCACGTGGGCGGAGGCGGTGGCGGTCGGCCAGAGCGTCCGCTCGGTGGAGCCGGGCGACCGGGTGCTGTACGACCCGGAGGACAAGCTGGAGGTCGAGGTGCGCGGCGCGACGTACGTGCTGCTGCGCGAGCGGGACCTGCACGCGGTCGCGGCCGGCCGGTTCGGCGACACCGAGGGCTCGACCGGCCTGTACCTCTGACGGCCGCGCCGCCCGGGACACCCGCGCCGACCCCGTCCGCCGCCCTGCTCAGGGGCTGGGGGACGGGGTCGGCGCTGTCGCGGCCGGGGCGAGCGCGGGCGCGGCGGACGGGGTCGGCGCGGGGGAGGCGACGGTGGCCCTGGCGCTGGGGGAGGCCGGGGCGGTGCCGGCGGTGCCTGTGGTGCCGGTGGTCCCGGCGGGGCTGCCGGCGGCCGGCGGGCCGGACGGGGACGCGGTGGGCGTGGGGGCGGGCGACGGGCTCGGCGGTTCCGGGGGCTGGCTGTTGCCGCGGGTGGGTTCGAGTTCGAAGCGGCGGACCCGGCTGCCGCGCAGCGCCTCGGCGGTGTAGGCGGTCCAGATCCGGGTGGGGAAGGCGCCGCCGTTGATCCGGGACAGCCCCGCGGTGCCGGCCAGCGACTCCTTGGCGTGGGTCTTCGGGTGTTCGCGGAACATGCCGACGGCGGTGGCGAGTTCGGGCGTGTAGCCGGCGAACCAGGCGGACAGGTTGCTGTCCGTGGTGCCGGTCTTGCCCGCGGCGGGCCGGCCGAGCTCGACCGCGGCGGCGCCGGTGCCGCGGGTGGAGACCACGTCGCGCAGCACGTCGGTGACGGCGTCGGCGGTGCCCCGGGAGAGCGCGGTGCGCACCGGGTGGCCGGGCAGCGGCGGGACGCCGTTGTAGCCGGGGCGCTCCAGCCGCTGGACGGCCCAGGGGGCGATGGCCTGGCCGTGGTTGGCGAGGGCGGCGTACACGGCGGTCAGGTCGATCGCGCTGGGGGTGGCGGTGCCGAGCGTCATCGAGGGGTTGGCCGGGTCGAGGCCGCGGACGGTGGCGGGCAGGCCGAGCCGGACGGCGGTGTCGCGGACGGCGGGCAGTCCGGCGTCGACGCCGAGTTGGGCGTACACCGAGTTGACCGACCTCGCCATGGCGTGCCGCAGGCTGATGCTGCCGTAGTCGGTGTCGTCCTCGTTGGGCGGCGCGTACTCGCCCGGGCCGCCGGCGACCGGGCGGCCGCTGGTGCCGTCGTAGACGGTCTGGGTGGTGATCCGGCGGCCGTCCTGGGTGGTCCGGGCGCCCTCCAGGGCGGCGGCCAGGTCGACGGGCTTGAAGGTGGAGCCGATCTGGTTGTCCTGGCGCAGCGCGTCGTTGTACGGCTGGACCGCGTAGTCGGCGCCGCCGTACGCGGCGACCAGCCGGCCGGTGGCGGGGTCGAGGGAGGCGGCGCAGACCCGGACGTCGGTGTCGGTGGCGGGCCGTCCGGCGGGGTCGAGCCGGTCGGTGAGCTCCTGGCGCACGGCGCGCACCAGGGCGTCCTGGTGGCTGCGGTCGAAGGTGGTGGTGATCTTCCAGCCGCCGGCCTTGAGGCTGGCGGCGTCCAGGGTGCCGGACTTGGCGAGGTAGTCGTCGGCGAGGTCCACCAGGTAGCCGGCCTGGCCGCGCAGGCCCTGGGCGGGCTGCGGGTCGATCGGTTCGGGGAAGGTGAGGGCGGCGCGGGCGGGCTGGTCGAGGAAGCCGAGCTGGACCATGCCGTCCAGGACGTAGCCCCAGCGGGAGATCGCCTTCTCCCGGTTGGCGGGGGTGGCGGTGCGTACGTCGTAGGCGCTGGGCGCCTGGAGCAGGGCGGCGAGGTAGGCGCTCTGCGCGGTGGTGAGCCGCTCGGCGTCCACGCCGTAGTAGGCGCGGGCGGCGGTCTGGATGCCGTAGGCGTTGCGGCCGAAGTAGCTGGTGTTGAGGTAGCCGGCCAGGATGTCGTCCTTGGAGCGCTGCTGGTCGACCTTGAGCGAGATGAAGAGCTCCTTGGCCTTGCGGGAGAGCGTCTGGTCCTGGGTCAGGTAGTAGTTCTTGACGTACTGCTGGGTGATGGTGGAGCCGCCCTGCAGGCTGCCGCCGGCCGTCGAGCCGTGGGTGAGGTTGAGCCAGGCGGCGCGGACCATGCCCTTCAGGTCGACGCCCTTGTTGCGGTAGAAGGTGCGGTCCTCGGCGGAGACGGCGGCGTGCTGGGTGACGGCCGGAATCCGCCCGATCGGGAGCGGCTCCCGGTTGACCGTGCCGGTCCGGGCCAGCTCGGTGGTGCCGTCGTTCCAGTAGTAGACGTTGCTCTGGGCGACCGCGTGGGCGTTGGCGTCGGGCACCGGGACCAGCAGGTACAGGGTGACGAAACCGGCGATGCCCAGCAGCAGGAGGGAGAGCAGTCCGCCCACGGTGAGGCGCCAGGTCGGGAGGATCCGGCGCCAGCGCGGCAGGGCGCGGCGGCGGGCCCGGCGCTCGTCGGGCGTGCGGCGCGAATGGTCACGATCCTCGCTCATGGGGTGATTATGGGCGAGGCTGACGGTGAATCAGCGGCTTGGAAACCGGGTGCGGCGCCGGTGGCGCGGCGGTACGGTGAAAGGTGACAACGTCATAGCGGGTCCACTCGCACCGCGCGCCGCAGCTCCGTCCGCCGCCCCGGCCACCCCCGGGGGTTGATCGGCCGGAGCTGATGAGGGCTGTCCGCACAAATGTCGACAAGGAGACAATATGCTCGGAACCCTGCAGCTCAAGCCCCCCGAACGCGGCACCGCCGGGCTCTACCTGGCGGTCGCCCGCGGCGCCTTCCGCCGCTACTCCACCTACCGGGCCGCCACCCTGGCCGGGACGGTCACCAACACCGTCTTCGGCTTCATCCTGGCCTCCACCTTCCTCGCGCTCTGGCGGGCCCGGCCCGGCCTCGGCGGCTACGACGCCGACCAGGCCGTCACCTACATCTGGGTCAGCCAGGCCCTGCTGGTCACCGTCGCGGTCTGGGGCGGCGGCTTCCAGGACGACGTCCAGGACCGCTTCCGCAGCGGGGACATCGCCGTCGACCTCTACCGCCCGGTCGACTTCCAGGGCTGGTGGCTGGCGTCCGACCTCGGCCGGGCCGGCTTCCACCTGGTCAGCCGCGGCGCGCTGCCGATGCTCGTCGGGACGCTGATCTTCGACATCCGGCTGCCCGCCGACCCGCTGGTCTGGGCGGTCTTCCTGGTCTCGGTGCTGCTCGCCGTGGTGGTCAGCTTCGGACTGCGCTTCCTGGTCTCGCTCACCGGCTTCTGGCTGCACGACTCCGAAGGGGTGCGGTCGGTGATGCTGGTGGTCTCGATGTTCTTCTCCGGGATGCTGCTGCCGATCACCCTCTTCCCGGGCCTGCTCGGCGCGCTGGCGGCCGTGCTGCCCTTCTCCGCCATGGTGCAGATCCCCGCCGACCTCTTCCTCCAGCACCGCACCGGCGCCGCCGCGGCGGGTGCCCTCGCCTTCCAACTCGGCTGGGCCGTCGCCCTGCTGGCCGCCGGGCGGGCCGTGCAGCTGTTCGCCACCCGGAAGGTGGTGGTGCAGGGTGGCTGACACCCTGGTCGCGCGGACCGGCTGGGCGCTGCGCTCCTGGTGGCTGGTGGCCGGGATGTGGTCCCGCTCGCTGATGTCCTACCGGACCTCGTTCTACCTGATGCTGCTCGCCAACGCCGTGGTCACCTTCCTCGACTTCGGCGTCCTGCTGCTGATGTTCCGGCACACCGACAACCTCGGCGGCTGGACCCTGCCCGAACTCGGCTTCCTGTACGGCACCTCCGCCTTCGCCCTGGCCGTCGCCAACCTGCTGGTCGGCTCGATCGACGGCCTCGGCGTCCGGATCCGGGCCGGGACGCTCGACACCGTGCTGATCCGGCCCGCCCCCGCGCTCGCCCAGCTCTGCGCCGAACGCTTCTCGCTGCGCCGGCTCGGCCGGCTGGTCCAGGCCGCCGCCGTGCTCGGCTGGTCGCTGCACGCGCTGCCGGTGCACTGGAGTGCCGGCCGGGCCCTGATGGTCGCCGGACTGCTGGTCTGCGGCTCGGTGATCTTCGGGTCGATCTACATCGGCGGCGCCACCCTGCAGTTCTGGTGGGGCGAGGCCAAGGAGCTGCAGAACTCCGTCACCTACGGCGGCGCCACCCTCCTCCAGTACCCGCCGACCGTCTTCGCCAAGGAGCTGGTCGCCGCCACCGTCTTCGGCATCCCGCTGGCCTTCGTCAACTGGCTGCCCGCGCTGGCGATCCTGGACAAGCCCGACCCGCTCGGTCTGCCCGAGGCCTTCCGGTACGCCTCCCCGCTGGCCGCCGCCCTCACCGTCACCGCCGCCGGGCTCGCCTGGCGGGCCGGCCTGCGCGCCTACCGCGGCGCCGGCAACTGACCTTCCGTCGAGAGGAGTTCAACCCCATGGCACTGATCGAGGTCGAGGACGTCCGGCGGACCTTCACGGTGCGCGCCCGGGCCGGCCGGCTCAAGCGCGTCAAACGCGAGGTCCGCGCCGTCGACGGGCTCAGCTTCACCGTCGACGCCGGCGAGTGCGTCGGCTACATCGGCCCCAACGGCGCCGGCAAGTCCACCACCATCAAGATGCTCACAGGCATCCTCGTCCCCACCGCCGGCCGGCTGCGGGTGGCCGGCGTCGACCCGTCCCGGGAACGCGTCTCGCTGGCCCGCCGGATCGGCGTCGTCTTCGGCCAGCGCACCACCCTGTGGTGGGACCTGCCGCTGCGCGACTCCTACGAACTGGCCCGCCGGATCTACCGCATCCCCGACGGCCGCTACCGCGCCAACCTGGACCGCTGCGTCGAACTCCTCGACCTCGGGGACCTGCTGGACACCCCCGTCCGCCAGCTCTCGCTCGGCCAGCGGATGCGCGGCGACCTCGCCGCCGCCCTGCTCCACGACCCGCAGGTGCTCTACCTGGACGAGCCCACCATCGGCCTGGACGTGGTCTCCAAGGCCAAGGTCCGCGAGTTCCTCCGCGAGGTCAACACCCTGCAGCGCACCACCGTGCTGCTCACCACCCACGACCTCACCGACATCGAGCAGCTGTGCGGCCGGGTGATGGTGATCGACCACGGCCGGGTGGTGTACGACGGCGGCCTGGACGGCCTGCACGCCGCCGGGGACAGCGAACGCACCCTGGTGGTCGACCTCGCCGAGGCCCGGCCGCCGATCGACGTCCCCGGCGCCCGGGTGGTCCGGGTCGAGGGCCCCCGGCAGTGGCTCGCCTTCCCCGCCCAGGACAGCGCCGCCCCGCTCCTCGCGGCCGTCGCCGCCCACTACCCGCTGGTCGACCTCTCGGTCCGCGAACCGGCGATCGAGGATGTCATCGCCCGGATGTACGCCGAGGTCGCCATCGGCTGAGGCCGCCGTCGGCCGGGGCGTCGGGGGTGCGCCGGCCGGGGGCCCCGCTCACCCGGACGGGTGGACCCGGTGACCCGGGACGGCCGGGCGGAGTTGACACCTCCGTGACCGTTCCCGACGTCAGCGTGGTGATCGCCCTCCACAACGCCATGCCCGACCTGACCGCCTGCCTGACCTCCCTGGCCGGGCAGACCATCGGCCCCGCGCGGATGGAAGCGGTCGTCGTCGACGACGGCTCGACCGACGGCAGCGGTGCGGAACTGGCCCGGTTCGCCACCCGGCACCCCGGCCTGTTCCGCACCGTCCGGCAGGAGCACTCCGGCGGGCCCGCCGCCGTCAACCGCGGGACCGCGCTCGCCCGCGGCCGCTACCTCTTCCACCTCGGCGCCGGCGACCGGCTCGGCACCGAGTCCCTGGAACGCCTGGTCGCCGCCGCCGACCGCTGGCAGAGCGACGTCCTGATCCCCCGCCAGGTCGGCGGGGACGACCGGCAGTCCGCGCGGGGCCTCTTCGACCGCAGCCGCGAATCCGTCACCTTCACCGACTCCGCGCTCGCCTGGTCGCTCACCGACACCAAGCTCTTCCGGCGGGAGCCGGTCGTGCGGTACGGACTGCGCCGCCGCGAGGACCTGTCGGTCCTCTCCGAGCAGCCCTACACCCTCGCCGCGCTGCTGCACGCGCGGAAGGTCTCCGTCCTCGCCGACTACGACCACCACCACCCCGCCCCACGCGCCGACCGGTCCGCCGCCGCGGGCCCCCGGCTGCCGGAACGGCTGCGCGGCATCCGGGCCGTCCAGGAATGCCTCGACGCTCTCGCCCCGCCCGGACCGGTCCGCGACGCGGTCCGCGCCCGCTCCTTCGGCCGGGAGGTCCCGCAGCTCCTGCAGACCGGCTGGCTCGCCGAACCGCCCGCCCAGCAGCGCCGGATCGCCGAGGAGATCGCCACCCTGCTCGACCGGCACTGCCCGCCCGGCGTCTTCGCCCGCCTCCCCGTCCCCGACCGGCTGCGACTCGCCCTCGCCGCGCGCGGCGAGCTCGGCGCGCTGCGCGCCCTGATCGCCCACGAGGCCGCCAACGGCGCCCCGCCGGCGGTCCGCCGCGGCGGTCGCGCCTACGCCGCGTACCCCGGCTTCCGCGACCGGGCCCTCGGCCTGCCCGACGCCCTGTTCGAACTGACCGACCGGCCCGCGCCCGAGCGCCCCGGGCCGGGCCGGGCCGGCTGGCGGCGGGCCGCCCGGCTGCGCCGCTTCGCGGGCGCGGTCCGCGGCTGAGGAGAGAAGAAGATGATGGACATCTGCGTGGTCGGCCTCGGCACGATCGGCCTGCCGCTCGCCGTCCGGTTCGCCGCCAAGGGCCACCTCGTCACCGGCGCCGACACCGACCCCGAGACGGTCGCCGCCGTCGCCGCCGGCCGCCCGCCCCACCCGCACGAGGCCGGCCTCGCCGAACTCCTCGCCGAGGTCGCCGCCGACGGCCGGCTGCGCGCCACCACCGACACCGCCGCCGCGGCCGCCGGCGCCGAGGCCGTGGTGATCGTCGTCCCGGCCGCCGTCGGCCCGGACGGCGAACCCGACTTCGCGCTGCTCGACGCCGCGACCGACGCCGTCGCCGCCGGCCTGCGCCGCTCCACCCTGGTCAGCTACGGGGCCACCCTGCCGGTCGGGACCGTCCGCGGCCGCTTCGCCAGCCGGCTGGAGACCGGCTCCGGCCTGGTCGCCGGCCGCGACTTCGGACTGGTGTTCAGCCCCGAACGGGTCCGCGCCGGCCGGGTCTTCGCCGACCTGCGCCACCACCCCAAGCTCGTCGGCGGCATCGACGACGCCTCCACCGAGCAGGGTGCCGCCTTCTACCGGGCCGTCCTCGACTTCGATCCGCGGCCCGACCTGCCCCGCGGCAACGGCGTCTGGCCGCTCGCCTCCGCCGAGGCCGCCGAGTTCGCCGAGCTCGCCGGGACCACCCACCGGGACGTCAACATCGCCCTGGTCAACCAGTTCGCCCGGTACGCCGACCGGGTCGGCGTCGACCTCGCCGAGGTCATCGAGGCCTGCAACTCCCAGCCCCACGACCACCTCCACCGGCCCGGCATCGCCGTCGGCGGCCCCTGCCTCCCCGTCCACCCCCGGCTGTACCTGTGGAACGACCCGCACGCCACCGTCGTCCGGGCCGCCCGGGAGGCCAACGAGACCGTCCCCGCGTACGCCGTCGGTCTGCTCCAGGGCGCGCTCGGCCCGCTCGACGGGGTCCGCGTGCACGTCCTCGGCGCGTCCTACCGGGGCGGGGTCAAGGACACCGCGAACTCCGGCGTCTTCCCGCTGGTCGACGCACTCCGCCGGGCCGGCGCCGACCCCACCGTCAGCGACCCGCTGCACAGCCCCGAGGAGCTCGCCGCCCTCGGCCTGCCCCCCGACGACGGCAAGCCCGCCACCGCCCTCGTCGTCCAGGCCGACCACCCCGAGTACCGCGACCTCGGCGCCGCCGACCACCCCGCCGCCCGCGTCCTGCTCGACGGACGCCGCGTCACCGACCCGGCGAACTGGGAAGGCGTCCGCAGGATCGTCCTCGGCGGAGGCGGCGGCAACTAGGCACGCGGGGCTCCGTCCGACGGCGGCTCCGCCGCGGGGCGAGGCCGACCGCAGGAGTGTTGGAGCAACGCGGGCGGTCAACCCCGCGAGCGGCTACGACCGAGTTAGCGTGTTCCTCGTGACCGTCGAAGACACCGTTGCCCCGGGCGTCGGCCTGACCCCTGCCGACGAGGCGAAGCGTCAGGGCGTACGCCGGATGAAGACCATCGCGACCGGGCTGCTCGGCTTCGCCACCCTGGTCTTCGCCCTCGCGAGCTGGGCGAAGGCGTCCGGCGCCGGCGCGTGGGCCGGGTACGTCGCGGCGGCCGCCGAGGCCGGCATGGTGGGTGCGCTGGCCGACTGGTTCGCCGTCACCGCGCTGTTCCGGCGCCCGTTCGGCCTGCCGATCCCGCACACCGCGATCATCCCGACGAAGAAGGACGCCTTCGGCCGCACCCTCGGCGACTTCGTCGGCGACAACTTCCTCTCCCCGACCGTGGTCCGCGCCCGACTCGGGAAGATCGGCATCGCCCGCCGGTTCGGCGAGTGGCTCGCCGCCCCCGGCAGCGCCGAACGCGTCACCCGGGAGGCGGCCGCCGCCCTGCGCGGCGTCCTCGCCGTGCTGCGCGACGAGGACGTGCAGGCCGTGGTCGCCGAGGCGGTCACCCGCCGCGCCGCCGCCACCCCCGTCGCCGAACCGGCCGGCCGGCTGCTGGGCAAGGTGGTCGCGGACGGCGGGCACCACGGCGTGGTCGACCTGATCGTGGTCCGCGCCCACCACTGGCTGACGGTGCACCACGGGGACGTGGTCGACAAGGTCACCGCCAAGACCCCCGGCTGGACCCCGCGCTTCCTCGACCAGCAGGTCGGTGAGCGGGTCTACCGCGAGCTGCTGCGCTTCGTCACCGACATCCGCGACGACCCCGCCCACCCGGCGCGCGGCGCCGTCGACAACTTCCTCGCCGAGTTCGCGGTCGAGCTGCAGACCGACCCCGAGACCATCGCCCGGGTCGAACGCGCCAAGGCCGACCTGCTCGCCCGTACCGAGGTGCAGGACCTGATCGCCTCCTCCTGGGCCGCCGTCCGCACCCTGGTCGTGGACGCCGCCGACGACGAGAACAGCGAACTGCGCCGCCGGCTGCGCGACGCCCTGCGCTCCTTCGGCCGCCGGCTCGCCACCGACGCGCGCCTGCAGGCCAAGACGGACGGCTGGCTGCAGGACGCCGCCGCGTACGTCGTCGAGACCTACCGGGACGAGATCACCGCGCTGATCTCCGAGACGGTGGCCGGCTGGGACGCCGACGAGGCGTCCCGCAAGATCGAGATCAACGTCGGCCGCGACCTGCAGTTCATCCGGATCAACGGCACCGTGGTCGGCGCGCTCGCGGGCCTGCTGATCCACACCGTCACCGTCGCGGCCGGCGGCTGACCGCCGGATAGCATCGTTGTCTACGCGTATAGAACAGAGGAGCGGCACCGTGGCCGAGACCAGTAGCGGGATCGAGGCGTTCATCGCCGGCATGCCCAAGGCGGAACTGCACGTCCACCACGTCGGCTCGGCCTCCCCCCGGGTGGTCGCCGAACTCGCCGCCCGGCACGCGTCCGGCACCAAGGTGCCCACCGACCCGGCCGCGCTCGCCGAGTACTTCACCTTCACCGACTTCGCCCACTTCATCGAGGTCTACCTCAGCGTCGTCGACCTGATCCGCGACGCCGAGGACGTCCGCGCCCTCACCTACGGCGTCGCCGAGGACATGGCCCGGCAGAACATCCGCTACGCCGAACTCACCATCACCCCGTACTCCTCGGTCAAGCGCGGCATCCCCGACGTCGCCTTCATGGAGGCCATCGAGGACGCCCGGTTGCGCGCCGAGAAGGAACTCGGCGTCGTCCTGCGCTGGTGCTTCGACATCCCCGGCGAGGCCGGCCTCGAATCCGCCGAGGTGACCGCCCGCCTCGCCACCGAGCTCGCCCCCGAGGGCCTGGTCTCCTTCGGCCTCGGCGGCCCCGAGATCGGCGTGCCCCGGCCGCAGTTCAAGCCCTACTTCGACCGGGCGCGGGCGGCCGGCCTGCACTCCGTCCCGCACGCCGGCGAGACCACCGGGCCCGAGACCGTCTGGGACGCGCTGCGCGTCCTCGGCGCCGAACGCATCGGCCACGGCACCCAGGCCGTCCACGACCCGGCCCTGATCGACCACCTCGGCGAGCACCGCATCGCGCTCGAGGTCTGCCCCACCTCCAACATCGCCACCCGCGCCGTCGACCGGATGGAGAACCACCCCATCCGTCAGATGGTCGACGCCGGCCTGCTGGTCACCGTCAACAGCGACGACCCGCCGATGTTCGGCACCGACCTCAACACCGAGTACGCCGTCGCCGCCCGCCTCCTCGGCCTCGACGAGACCGGCGTCGCCGCCCTCGCCAAGAACGCCGTCGAGGCCTCCTTCCTCGACCCGGCCGGCAAGCGCCGCCTCACCGGCGAGATCGACACCTACCTCGCCGCCTGGCCCCGCTGACCCTCGCCCTGCGCCCGCCCGTACGACACCCCGCACGGGCGGGCGCAGACTGGGGGAGGGGCGGCCTGCGGGAGGTGGTCGGCCATGCGGATCCGGACAGCCTGCGGCGCGGCAGGGGCCGCGGCGTTACTCCTCGTCACCGCCTGCGGGAGCGGGAACGACCCGTCGCCCGCCACCGCACCACCGTCGGCCCCCGCCGCCGCGACCGTGACGGCCACCGCGACCGCCACCGTCACCGCTACCACCCCGCCGGCCACCCCCACCGCGCGCGCCACGGTCACCACCACGGCGCCCGCCGCCGACCCGGCCGCGACCGTCCAGGCGTACTACGCCGCCATCAACGCCCGTGACTACCGGACCGCGTGGGCCCTCGGCGGTCGCAACCTCGACCACGACTACGCGCACTTCGCCGCGGGCTTCGCCGACACCGCCGACGACCTGTTGACCGTCGACGCCGTGCACGGCGACACCGTCGATGTCCGCCTGCACGCGGTGCACACCGACAGCAGCTGGGCCGACTTCGCCGGCAGCTACACCGTCACGGGCGGCGTGATCGTCCGGGCCGCCGTCCGGCAGGTGGCGAGCAGCGCGCCGACCGCACCGGCGCTGCCCGCCGGCACCGGCGCGCTCAACCCGGCGGTCACCCAGGCGACCATCTCCACCACCATCTGCGTCAAGGGCTGGACGGCGACCGTCCGGCCCTCGCGCGAGTACACCGACGAGGCGAAGAAGTCCCAACTCGCCGCCTCCGGACGGGCCGACCAGGACCTCACCCACTACCAGGAGGACTTCATCGTCCCCCTGGAGCTCGGCGGCGACCCGACCGTGGCCAACCTCCGTCCGGTCCCGATCCAGCGCGCCCACCAGGACGACGGCCTCGCCGACCACCTCCACACCGAGGTCTGCGCCGGTCGGATGTCCTTGGACGACGCCCGGACCCAGATCCTCCAGGCCAAGGCCGACGAGGGCTGAGGCCGACGAAGGCGGAGGCGCCCGGCCGTCCGGGCGTGGCAGAGTGGCGCGATGAAGACGATCGGGCTGCTCGGCGGGATGAGCTGGGAATCGACGGCGGAGTACTACCGGCTGCTCAACGAGCTGACCAGGGAGCGGCTCGGCGGGCTGCACTCCGCGAAGTGCGTGCTGTACTCGGTGGACTTCGCCGAGGTGGAACGGCTGCAGGTGGCGGGGGACTGGGAGGCGGCCGGCGAGCTGCTGGCGGAGGCCGCGCGGTCGGTGCAGGCGGCCGGGGCGGACCTGCTGCTGATCTGCACCAACACCATGCACAAGGTGGCCGACCGGGTGGCGGAGGCGGTGTCGGTCCCGCTGCTGCACCTCGCGGACGCCACGGCGGGGGCGGTGCTGGCCGCCGGGGTGCGGCGGGTCGGGCTGCTCGGCACGGCGTTCACCATGGAGCAGGACTTCTACCGGGAGCGGCTCGCCGGCCACGGGCTGGAGGTCCTCGTGCCGGACGCGGCCGGGCGGGCGCTGGTGCACCGGGTGATCTACGAGGAGCTGTGCGTCGGGGTGGTCCGCGAGGAGTCGCGGGAGGCCTACCGGAAGGTGATCGCCGAACTGGTCGCGGCCGGCGCCGAGGGGGTGGTCCTGGGCTGCACGGAGATCGAGCTGCTGGTCGGCGCCGGGGACAGCCCGGTGCCGGTCTTCCCGACCACCCGGATCCACGCCGAGGCCGCCGTCACCGCCGCGCTGTGACGGCCTCGGTGCGACCGCCCGCGCGGTGACCGCCCGCGCGCCCGGGAGCCGGGTGCGCGGGCGGTCGGCGCTCAGCCGTCCTGGAGCCGGCGGCCGGTGGCCGAGGCGAAGCCGAGCCAGGTGTGGCGGTTGCCCCACCAGCACCATCCGACCTTGGGGGCGTCGCGCCGCTCGCGGCCGTCCCGACCGGTGCCGTTGCTGATCCAGATCGCCGGGGTGCGGGTGTCCAGGGCGCCGTTCGCCTTGCGCAGCCGGGAGCCGATGGTCATGAAGCAGTGGTTGCGCTCCAGGACCGCCGGCTGCTGCAGCACCCAGTGGATGCCCTCGGTGAGCAGCAGCGGGGTGCGGTCCTGCGCGGTGAGTTCGGGCAGTGCCTCCTCCGGTGTCCGGTTGGCCAGGTGGTCGCCGCGGTCGAGGCCGGTGACCAGGTACAGCGGGGCGTCCGGCACCGTGACCGTCGGCGCGAACCGGTCGACGTCGGTCATGTCGGTGACGACGAAGCCCGGCCTGCCCTCGCGGCGCAGCAGCGGCGCGAGGGCGGAGGCGGGGGCCCGGTCCGGGTGGACGGCTAGCAGCGCGCCCTCGGCGGCGGGCCCGGCGGCCTCGGCGAAGGCGCGCAGTTCGGCGGCGGACAGCCCGGCGAGCTCGGCGACCCCCAGCTCGATCAGGCGCTCGGCCTGCACACCCGGGGCGGGGAGGGCGGGGGCGGTGGCGGTCGTGGCGTCGGACGTGGCTTCGGGCACGATGCTCCCAGGGACGGCGTGGTGGGCGGTTCCAGGGGAACGAGGCGGCCCGCCCGGGAATTCCGGCCGTCCCGCCCGGATTCAGCGGGCCGGGGCCACCGCCGGGCCGGCCGCCGGTACGGGCGTCCCGCGGTGGAGGAGGGCGCGTTCGGCCGCGGTCCAGGCGGTGGTGGTGAGCAGGTAGAGGCCGGCGGCGAGCGGGACCAGCGCGGCGAACAGGACCGTGCCGAAGGAGAGGTAGGGGAGCAGGGCGGCGCCCGGGGCGTCGGTGGGGGTGCGGCGGGCGCGGCGGAAGCCGGTCCAGCCGACGGCGGCCAGCGCGGCGTACAGGGCGGCGAAGACCAGCAGCTGGGGCAGCGAGTGGACGCCGGTGACGTGCAGGCCCAGCGGGACGCCGCCCAGGGTGTGGCCGAGCAGGTCGTTCGGGGTGGTGAAGAGCCGGTACATCACGGAGAAGAACGGGAGCTGGAGGAGCATCGGCAGGCAGCCGGCGAAGGGCGAGGCCTGTTCGGTGCGGTACAGCTCGGCGAGGGCGGCCTGCAGCTTCTCCGGGTTCTTGCGGTGGCGCTCGCGGAGTTCGGCGACCCGCGGGGCGAGGCGCAGCCGGGCCTTCTCGCCGCGGGCGGCGGCGCGGGCCAGCGGATGCAGGGCGAGCCGGACGGCGGCGGTGAACAGGACGATCGCGAGCGCGGTCGGGACGACAGTGGCGAGCGCCGCGACGACGTCGTGGGCGACGCGGACGGCAGGGTCGAGCAGGGCGAGGACGGACATGACGGGAGAGCCCTCCGGGGTCTCGTGAAGGTGAGAGGTCGGCGGAGGGCGGCCGCGCGGGCCGTACGGACGTGGCGAGGGTTACGCGGCCGCCGGGGCCGCGCCGGGGGCCCTCGGCCGGCGGCGGCCCCGGGCGTCCGGGTCGCGCTGGGGGAGGAAGGCGGTGCGGAAGGCCCGGCGGCGCAGGGTCGCGGCGCGGACGGCGGCCGGCGCGCGGGCGCCGAGCAGGCGGGCCGCGGCGAGGGTGCCGGCGACGGCCCCCGCGAGCAGCACGAGGGCTGCCGCGGCGGCGACGGCGGTCAGGGCGCTCGGGCCCTGCAGCAGGTCGCCGGTCAGCACCCGGAGGACGGCGAGCAGCAACGCGACCAGTGGCACGGGCTCGACCTCCTCCGGGTCCGGGGCTGACTGCTCCTCATCCTACGCACCCGCCGGGACGTACCCGGAGGGTTCCGTCAGAGCCGGACGACCGTCGCGGTGGCGGCGGAGGCGCGGGCCGCTTCGAGGACGGCGAGGGTGGCGACCGCGTCGCGGGGGTTCACCGGGGCCGGGCTGCGCTCGGCGAGGGAGCGGGCGATGCCGGCGTAGTACGCCGGGTAGTCGCCCGGGTCGGTGGGGACGGGGGCGGACTCCTCGTCGGTGCCGAGGGTGCCGTAGTGCGCGGGGTCGTCGGCACCCCACGGCACCCGGGCGTCGGGGCGCAGGCCCGCCCGGAGGGCGTCCTCCTGCGGGTCCATGCCGAACTTCACGTACCCGGCGGAGTCGCCGAGGACGCGCAGGCGCGGGCCGCCGAGCGGGGCGAGGGCGCTGGTCCACAGGTGCGAACGGACGCCCGAGCCGTGGCTGAGCGCGAGGAACGCGTCGTCGTCGACCACCGCGCCGTCCCGGCGGACATCGATCTCCGCGTACACCGACTCGACCGGGCCGAACAGGGTCAGTGCCTGGTCGACCAGGTGGCTGCCCAGGTCGTACAGGGTGCCGCCGACCTCCGCCGGGTCGGCCAGCTCCCGCCAGCCCGGCTTCGGCTTCGGCCGGAAGCGCTCGAACCGGGACTCGAAGCGGTGCACCCGGCCCAGCGCCCCCTCGTCGACCAGCCGCTTGGCGGTCAGGAAGTCGCCGTCCCACCGGCGGTTCTGGAAGACGGACAGCAGGATGCCGGACTTCTCCGCGAACTCGCACAGGTCGCGGGCCTCGGCGGCGGTCGCCGCGAGCGGCTTGTCGACGACGGTGGCGAGGCCCGCGAGCAGGGCGGCGCGGGCGAGCGGGACGTGGGTGCGGTTCGGGGACGCGATCACGACCAGGTCGAACTGCTCGGCGGAGGCGAACAGCTGCTCCGGGGTGTCCAGGGCGCGGGCCTCGGGGTGCTCGCGCCGCAGCTGGGCGCGGCGGTCGGGGTTGGCGGTGACCACCGCGTCCAGCCGCAGTCCGGGGGTGGTGGCGATCAGCGGGGCGTGGAAGGCGGCGCCTGCCAGGCCGTAGCCGATCAGGCCGACGCGGAACGGGCTCTCGGAGGGGAAGGTCATGCGTCTCACTCAACCACGGGAGGGGTGGCGGGGAGGGCACGGGAAGCGGGGGCGCGCCGGGCGCTCCGCGGGGGTGTCAGCGGGGGTGTCAGTGGGGGCGGCGGCGGTGGGCGCCGCGGCCGCGGGTGATGACGGCGATGGTGCCGCCGACGAGGAGCAGGGTGGCGCCCAGGGTGAGGAGGGTGCCGCTGGTGCGGGAGCTGCCGGTCTGGGCGAGCTGGTGGGGTGCGGGGGCGGTCGGGACGGCCGGGGCGGTGGGGGAGGAGGGCGGGGTGGTGGTCACGGCGGCGGCGGGGACGGGCGCCGGGGTGGGGGAGGAGGTGCCGGGCGACGCGGTGGGGGTCGGGGTGGGCGTGGTGGGCCGGGGGGTCGGGGTGGCGGGGGCCGGGCCGGTGCCGGTGGTGGCGCCGTCGAGGACGACGTCGGAGCAGGAGTAGAAGGCCTCGGGGCTGTCCGAGCGCTGCCAGATCGCGTAGATCAGCTGGCGGCTGGTGCGGCCGGTGGGGATGCGGCCGGGGAGGAGGTAGGAGCCGTCGGTGAGCCGGGGGTCGGTGACGGTGAGGAAGGGGGTGGTCTCCAGGTCGGCCCAGCGCAGCGGCTTGGTGGGGTCGTATCCGGCGTTGGTGAGGTACAGCCGGAAGGTGCCGCGGTGCGGGGCGGTGGCGCGGTAGCGGAGGGTGACGTCGCTGCCGGGGGTGAGGTGGGTGGCGTTCCAGTCGGCGCGGGGGAGGTCGAGGCCGGCGAACTCGGGGGCGCCGGCGCTGCACAGCTTGCCGTCGGGGACGAGTTCGCGGTGGCGTCCGGCCGCGTCGCCGATCCGGACGCCGTTCCAGTCGTACATCGCCTGGGTGCCGCCGGTGCGGATCGCGGCGGCGCAGGCGGCCGACTTCGGGTGTTCGGGGCCCTCCAGGTAGCAGCCCTCGACCCGGCTGAGCGGGTTCTCCATGGATCCGTGGGCGGCGGCGGTGCCGGAGCCGAGGACGGTGGTGGCGGCGGTGAGCGCGAGGACGGTGGCGGTGCGGCGGAGCGGCATGAGGGTGTTCCTCCGAGGGCGGTGCGGGTGGCTCGGAATGAGGACGCTAGCCGTACGGGGAGCGGGAGTTGAGGGTGGCTCAGTGCGGTTAGGAGAGGTTTAAGGCTGCGTTGAGGCGGGGCGGGGTCCGTCCGCCTGGCGGTCGGGACTGCCGTCCGGGGGGCGCCCGGACTAGGCTGGGGCCGTTGGGGCAGCCAGTTGTTCGACATCGCAAGACCTCAGGAGACATGCCCGTGGCAGACCGCAAGCCCATCGAGTCGTGGCTGACCGACATGGACGGCGTCCTCATTCACGAGGGGACGCCGATTCCCGGTGCGAAGGAGTTCCTGCGCAAGCTGCAGGAGTCCGGCAAGCCCTTCCTGGTGCTGACCAACAACTCGATCTACACCCCGCGCGACCTGTCCGCGCGCCTGGCCGGGATGGGCCTGGACGTGCCGGAGGACCGGATCTGGACGTCCGCCCTGGCCACCGCCAACTTCCTGAAGAGCCAGCGCCCGGGCGGCACCGCGTACGTGATCGGCGAGGCCGGCCTGACCACCGCCCTCTACCAGGCCGGGTACGTGCTGACCGACAAGGACCCGGACTACGTGGTGCTGGGCGAGACCCGCACCTACAGCTTCGAGGCGCTCACCAAGGCGATCCGCCTGATCAACGACGGTGCCCGGTTCATCTGCACCAACCCGGACGAGACCGGCCCCTCCACCGAGGGCGTGCTGCCGGCCACCGGGTCGGTCGCGGCGCTGATCACCAAGGCGACCGGGGTGGAGCCGTACTTCGTCGGCAAGCCGAACCCGCTGATGATGCGCGAGGCGCTGAACACGGCCGGCGCGCACTCGGAGACGGCCGCGATGATCGGCGACCGGATGGACACCGACGTGGTCTCCGGCCTGGAGGCCGGCATGCAGACGGTGCTGGTGCTCACCGGTCTGACCGCGCCGGAGGACGTCGAGCGGTTCCCGTACCGCCCGACCCGGGTGGTCAAGTCGATCGCCGACCTGATCGACGAAATCTAGTCACGACCAGCGAGAAGCCCCGCCGGAACGCCACCGGCGGGGCTTCGTCGCTGCCGACGGGGGGACGGAAGGCATGGAGGAGAAGCGGGTCACCTGGGCGGAGCTCTACTTCGACCTGGTGTTCGTGTTCGCGGTGACACAGGTGTCGCAGCTGCTGCACCACCACCACGACTGGGCGGGGGCCGGGCGGGCGCTGATCGCGTTCGTCCCGGTGTACTGGTGCTGGGTCGGCACCACGGTGCAGGCCAACATCCGGGACGTGGACAACGCCCGCGACCGGATCGGGATCTTCGCGGTGGGCCTCGGCGGGCTGTTCATGGCGCTCGCCCTGCCCGGCGCGTACGGCGGGCGCGGGGTGCTGTTCGGCGCCGCGTACTGGGCGGCCCGGCTGGTGCTGCTCGGGATGCTGATCCGCCTGCGCGGCGTGTGGAACGGCCCGTACGGGGTCGGGGCGCTGGTCAGCGGTCCGCTGCTGCTGGCCGGCGGGCTGCTGGAGTCGCCGTGGCGGGAGGCGCTGTGGGCGACGGCCGCACTGCTGGACCTGTCCGCGCCGCTGCTGTTCCGGCGCCGGCTGGCCGCGGTCGACTACCACCCGGGCCATCTGCCGGAGCGGTTCGGCCTGTTCCTGCTGGTGGCGCTCGGCGAGTCGATCGTCGGGATCGGCGGGCCGGTCGCCGGGTCGGACCTGCACGGTGCCCAACTGGTGTCCGTGGCGCTGGCGTTCGTCATCTCGTGCGCGCTGTGGTGGCTGTACTACGGCTTCGCCGCCGACGCGATGCGCTACGCGGTGGAGACCGCCGGTTCGCGGCGGGACATGATCCGCCGGGTGTTCCAGTACGGCCACCTGGCGCTGATCGGCTCGGTGATCGCGGTCGCCGTCGGCTTCGGCGAGACGGTGGCCGAGCCGCACGCCGCGCTCGGCGCCGGCACGCTCGGACTGCTGTACGGCGGCAGCGCGCTGTACCTGCTGAGCTTCAGCTACACCCGGTGGATGATGTTCGGGAAGCTCTCCCCGACCCGGCTGGTCGCGGCGGGCGCCCTGCTGGTGCTGCTGCCGCTGACGGTCCGGCTGCCCGCGCTGGTGGCGCTGGGCGCGCTGGCGGTGCTGATGGTCGGGCTGAACGTCTGGGAGAACGTCCGGGTGGCGCGGGCTGTCAGCGCGGGTGTGTAGCGTTCAACCAACGCACGACGCACAGAGCACGACGCACGACGCAGCGAATGTCGCACCGGAGGTAGGTAGACGTGACGGATCTGGCCGAGACGGCTGTGGGCACCGACCTGGAACTGCCCGAGTCCTGGCGGGCAGTGCTCGCCGACGAGACCGCCAAGCCGTACTTCGCCCAGCTGGCCGCCTTCGTGGCCGGGCAGCGCGCCGAGCACGAGGTCTTCCCGCCGGCCGGGCAGGAGTTCTCGGCGCTCGCCGCGACGCCGTACGACAAGGTCCGGGTGCTCGTCCTCGGGCAGGACCCGTACCACGACAACGGCCAGGCCCACGGCATGAGCTTCTCGGTCCTGCCGGGGACGAAGATCCCGCCGTCGCTGCGCAACATCTACAAGGAGCTGGACGCCGACCTCGGCGTCCCCGCCCCCGACCACGGCTACCTGATGCACTGGGCCGAGCAGGGCGTGCTGCTGCTCAACGCGGTGCTCACGGTGCGGGCGCACGAGCCCAACTCGCACAAGGCCAAGGGCTGGGAGAAGTTCACCGACGCGGTGATCAAGGCGGTCAGCGACCGCGAGGAGCCCTGCGTCTTCGTGCTGTGGGGCAACTACGCGAAGAAGAAGCTGCCGCTGATCGACACCGAGCGCCACGTGGTGGTCCAGGGCGCCCACCCGTCGCCGCTGTCGGCGAAGCTGTTCTTCGGCAGCAAGCCGTTCTCGCAGATCGACGCCGCGCTCGACGGCTTCGGCACCGAGCCGATCGACTGGCGCATCCCCGCCGTCGAGGCCTGAGCGCGGACGCCTACGCGCCGGGCCTCCTGATCCGCTGGTACTCGGCGTCGATCTGTTCATAGGTCAACCCTCGGCACACCCAGAGAAGTTCGGCGGTGTCGGCGTGTGCCGGGGGGACCGGCGGTGCGGGCTCGGCGGGGGTCGGCAGGCCGACCAGGACCGCCAGGTCGTCGCGGGGCAGTCCCACCATGACGGCCAGGCCGTTCAGGGCCTCGGTCGTCATCCCGGTGCGGCCGTTCCCGAATCCGTGGACGGTCACCCCGGACAGGCCGGGGCCGTCCAGGAGGTGGAGGATCGGTGCGGCGGCGCTGCGCAGGTTGCGGTTGTCCAGCAGGCCGAGCAGGAGTCCACCGGGGCCGAACCGGTCCGGATACGGTCGCCGGGGCGGGGTGGTCCGCTCGTGCTGCGGCAACGAGCGCAGCCGGTCGAGGAGTTCGGACCGTTCCGCAGCGGGCAGTTCGAGGAAGTCCTGGACCAGGGACGAGAGGACGTGCCCGATCCGGGAGTCCAGCGGGGCGAGTTCCTCGGGGACCGGGAGGCCGGCCAGGACCAGCAGGTCCTGCTCCCGCAGGCCGAGCGCGACGGCGTCGTACGGCGGCTGCGGGAGCGGGAGCCCGCGCCGTTCGGCGTAGCGGGCGAGGCGGTCGGGGAGATCGGGCAGCATGCGGGCAGCGTACGGCCCCGAGCCCGTCAGTCGGTGAGGAGTTCGGGTTCGGTGGCGGCGCGGACCTCGTCGAGGGTGTGGCCGGGGGCGACCTCGACCAGGCGCAGGCCCTCGGGGAGGACGTCGATCACCGCGAGGTCGGTGACGATGCGGTGCACGACGCGGCGGCCGGTGGCGGGCAGGTTCAGCTCGTCGACGATCTTCGGGGTGCCGTCCTTGGCGGTGTGCTCCATCACCACGATCAGCCGGCGGGCGCCGTGGACCAGGTCCATCGCGCCGCCCATGCCCTTGACCATCTTGCCGGGGATCATCCAGTTGGCCAGGTCGCCGCTGGCGGAGACCTGCATCGCGCCGAGCACCGAGACGTCGATCCGGCCGGCCCGGATCATGCCGAAGGAGAACGCCGAGTCGAAGTAGGAGGCGCCGGCGTCGACCGTCACGGTCTCCTTGCCGGCGTTGATCAGGTCGGGGTGGACGCCGGCCTCCGCGGGGTAGGGGCCGACGCCGAGGATGCCGTTCTCGGAGTGCAGCACCACGTGCACGCCGGCGGGCAGGTGGTTGGGGATCAGGGTGGGCAGGCCGATGCCCAGGTTGACGTACTGGCCGTCGCGCAGTTCGCGGGCGGCGCGGGCGGCGAGCAGGTCGCGCGGGTCGGAGGCGGCGAGCATCAGTTCTCCTCGGGGGCGGCGGTGCGGACGGTGCGGCGCTCGATCCGGCGGTCCGCGGGGTCGGCGGCGACCACCCGGTCCACGTACACGCCGGGCAGGTGGACGGCGTCCGGCGGCAGCTCGCCGGGCTCGACGATCCGGTCGGCCTCGACCACGGTGATCCGCCCGGCGGTGGCGCACAGCGGGTTGAAGTTGCGGGCGGCGGCGTGGAAGGCGCAGTTGCCGTGCCGGTCGGCGACCTCGGCGCGGACCAGCGCGAAGTCGGCGGTGATGCCCTCCTCCAGCAGGTAGCGGCGGCCGCCGAACTCGCGGACCTCCTTCGGCGGGGAGGCGAGGGCCACCGAGCCGTCGGCGGCGTACCGCCAGGGCAGCCCGCCCTCCTCGACCTGGGTGCCGACGCCGGCCGGGGTGAAGAACGCCGGGATGCCCGCGCCGCCCGCCCGCAGCCGCTCGGCCAGGGTGCCCTGCGGGGTCAGTTCCACCTCCAGCTCGCCGGACAGGTACTGCCGGGCGAACTCCTTGTTCTCGCCGACGTAGCTGGAGGTCATCCGGGCGATCCGGCCGGCCCGCAGCAGCAGGCCGAGGCCCCAGTCGTCCACCCCGCAGTTGTTGGAGACCACCCGTAGCCCGGCCGTCCCGGCCTCGACCAGGGCGCCGATCAGGGTGGAGGGGATGCCGCACAGCCCGAAGCCGCCGACCGCCAGCACCGCGCCGTCGGGAATGTCCGCCACGGCGCGCGCGGCGGAGTCCAGGACCTTGTCCAAGGGGTCACCTCTGGAGGGAGAGACGGGGAGTTTTCCGGCACCACCCTCGCCGCAGCCCCGGCCCCTTTCCATGGCGGTACGGGCCATGGGGCGTCCCGGTCCGGTGTGCGCCGCCCACACTCCCGGGGCGGAGGTGCGGCGACATGGCGCACGGGCACACAACGGGTCGCCGCGGTACGTGGCCCCGTCACATGTCGCCGCGCGGGCGGTGACCCTACGGTTCCGGCATCCACCAGCACTTGCACCCTCAGGAGCCGCCCCCATGTCTCGTACGGACGCCACCCCCGGATCCGCCCGGCGCCTCGCCGTGATGGCGGCCTGCGGCCTGCTCGCGGTGGGCTGCGCCAAGGCCGGCACCGCCGGCACCGGCAGTGCCGACAGCGGCTCCAAGGCCCCGGTCCAGGTCGGCCTGGTGTACAGCAAGACCGGCCCGCTGGCCGCGTACGGCAAGCAGTACCTGGAGGGCTTCAAGGCCGGCCTGGCCTACGCCACCAAGGGCACCAACGCGGTCGACGGCCACCCGGTCGAGATCGCCGAGCAGGACGACGCCGGCGACCCGGCCAAGGCGGTCTCCGGCGCCAAGGACCTGATCGGCAAGGGCGCGAAGATCCTGGCCGGTTCGACCGCCTCGGGCGTGGCCCTGCAGGTCGGCCCGATCGCCGCGCAGAACAAGGTGCTGTTCATCTCCGGCCCGGCCGCCGCCGACAAGGTCACCGGCCTGAACAAGTACACCTTCCGCTCCGGCCGCCAGTCGTACCAGGACATCCGCACCGCGGCCTCGTTCATCGGCAAGGACGCCAAGGGCAAGAAGGTCACCGTGCTGGCCCAGGACAGCGCCTTCGGCCAGGCCAACGTGGCCGCCGTGAAGGCGGTGCTCGGCGCCGAGGGCGCGACGGTGGACGCGGTGCTCGCCCCGCCGTCCGCGACCGACCTCACCCCGTTCGCCACCCAGGCCAAGGGGTCCAAGCCGGACCTGCTGTTCGTCGCCTGGGCCGGCGACACCGCCTCCGCGCTGTGGACCTCGCTCTCCCAGCAGGACGTCTTCTCCGCCACCCAGGTGGTCACCGGCCTCGACCTGGCGGCCTCCTACCCGCTGTTCGGCCAGGCCGGCGAGAAGATCTCCTTCCTGAACCACTACTTCGCGGGCGCCGCCGGCTCCAACGAGGTCGAGGTGGCAATGACCGACGCCGTCACCAAGGCCGGCTCCAAGCCGGACATCTTCACCCCCGACGGCTTCACCGCCGCCCAGATGGTGGTGCACGCCCTGCAGTCCACCAAGGGTGCCACCGCCGACACCGACGCGCTGGTGAAGTCCCTGGAGGGCTGGAGCTTCGACGGCGTCAAGGGCAAGCTGACCGTCCGGGCCGAGGACCACGCCCTGCTGCAGCCGATGTTCCAGGTCAAGCTGACCGGTTCCGGCGCGGCCGCCAAGCCGACCGTGGTGAACACCGTCCCCGCCGACCAGGTGGCGCCCCCGGTCGCCCCGATGGCGGGTTGATCCAGGTGTCGACTCCCGTCCCCGTGCTGCGGCTGAACGGCCTCGGCTGGTCCGTCCGGGGCGTGCCGATCGTGGAGGACGTCTCCTTCGAGGTCGGTGAGGGCGAGTTCGTCGCCTTCATCGGCCCGAACGGGGCGGGAAAGACCTCCCTGTTCAACCTGATCAGCGGCATCTACCCGGCGAGCCACGGCTCGCTGGAGCTGGACGGCGCCGACGTCACCGCCGAGCCCGTGCACGCGCGGGCCCGGCGGGGCCTCGGCCGGACCTTCCAGACCTCCTCGCTGTGGGCCGGGCTGACCGTCGCCGACCACGTCCGCCTGGCCGCCCAGGCGGCGGCCGGGCCGCGTGCCTCGTACCGGATCTGGCGCCGCGCCGAGCGGTACGCGCAGCAGGTCGCCGAGACCCTGGAGCGCACCGAACTCGCGGACCGCGCAGAGGCGTTGGCCGGTTCGCTGTCGCACGGCGAGAAGCGCAAGCTGGAACTCGCGGTGCTGCTGGTCTCCGACCCGCGGCTGATCCTGCTGGACGAGCCGATGGCCGGTGTCAGCGCCGAGGAGGTGCCCGCCCTGGTCGAGCTGATCCGCTCGGTGCACAAGGAGCAGGGCCGCACGGTGCTGATGGTCGAGCACCACATGGACGTGCTGCTGGGTCTGGCCGACCGGCTGGCGGTGATGCACCACGGCACGCTGCTCGCCCTGGACACCCCCGCCGCCGTGATGGCCGACGAGACCGTCCAGCAGGCCTATCTCGGGGAGGCGTTGTGAGCCCGCTGCTGTCCGCCCGCGACCTGCGGGTGGTGATCGACGGCCTGCACATCCTGCACGGCGTGGACCTGGACGTCGCCCCGAGCGGTGTCACGGCCCTGCTGGGGCGCAACGGCGCCGGCAAGACCACCACCGTCAAGGCGCTGCTCGGCCTGGTGCCGCGCACCGGCGCGGTGGCCTTCGACGGCGCGGAGATCGGCGCGCTGCCCACGCACCTGATCGTGCGCCGGGGGATCGGCTACGCGCCGGAGGACCGCGGGATCTTCGCCGGCCTCACCGTCGCCGAGAACCTGCGCCTGGCCGAGCGGGACACCGCGCCGGCGTACGACCTGGTCCACGAGCTGTTCCCGGAACTGAAGCAGCGCGCGGGCCAGTTGGCGGGGAGCCTGTCCGGCGGGCAGCAGCAGATGGTGGCCATCGGCCGCACCCTGCTGAACGGCAACCGGCTGATCGTCGCCGACGAGCCCACCAAGGGCCTCGCCCCGAAGATCGTCGCCGAGGTCGCCGACGTACTGGCCCGGGTCGCCGAGACCGTACCGGTGCTGCTGGTCGAGCAGAACCTGGCCCTGGTCCGCCGGGTCGCCGGGACCTGCGCCGTCCTCGCCGACGGCCGCACCGCCCACCAGGGCGACGCCGCCGAACTGCTCGCCGACGAGGACGCCGCCCGCCGGCTGCTCGGCGTCGGCAGCCACCGCCCCGCCCCCGAGGTGACCCCCTGATGAACACCATCGTCCTGCTCGCCTGCACCGGCCTCGGCCTGGGCGCGCTCTACTTCCTGGTCGCCAGCGGCCTGTCGCTGATCTTCGGCCTGATGGACGTGCTGAACTTCGCCCACGGCGCGCTGCTGTCGATCGGCGCGTACGCCACCTGGTGGGCCGCCACCGAGGGCGGCATGGGCTTCTGGCTCGCGGTGCTGTTCGGCACCGTGGTCGGCACCGCCGCGGCGGTGCTGCTGGAGCTGGTGCTGATCCGCCCGCTGTACTCCCGGCCGCGGGACCAGATCCTCGCCACCGTCGGCGTCGGGCTGGCGCTGCCCGCGCTGCTGATGGGCGTCTGGGGCGCCGACGCGCGGCCCTTCCCGCAGCCGGAGGCGCTCTCCGGCACGGTGCGGCTGCTGGGCGCCGTCGTCCCGGTCAACCGCTTCGTGCTGATGGGCGCGGCGGTGCTGGTGCTGGTCGCGCTGCGGCTGTTCCTCGCCCGGACCCGCTACGGCCTGATCGTGCGGGCCGGGGTCGAGGACCGGGCGATGGTCACCGCGCTGGGCATCGACGTCCGCAAGGCGTTCACGCTGGTCTTCGCGATCGGCGGCGCCGCCGCGGCGCTCGGCGGGGCGCTGGCCGGCCTGTACTTCGGCTCGGTCAACCCCTCGCAGGGCACCGGGCTGCTGATCTTCGCGTTCGTGGTGGTGGTGATGGGCGGGATGGGGTCGGTGACCGGTGCCGCGGTCGCGTCCGTCGCGGTCGGCCTGGTCCAGCAGTTCGCCAACTACTACACCGCGGCGGGGCTGGGCGACCTGTCGGTCGTCGTCCTGCTCGCCGTGCTGCTGCTGGTGCGGCCGCGCGGACTCACCGGGAGGCTCGCATGACCGTTCACCTCAAGCGCTGGTGGCCGGTGGGCCTGCTGGTCCTGCTGCTGGTCGCGCCGTACAGCGCGCTGCCGCTGCCCGGGCTGCTGGACGGGCCGCTGGGCAGCCCCGGCAGCCTCCAACTCATCGCCCTGTGCCTGGTCTACGGCGCCCTCGCCAGCGGCTACGACCTGCTGCTGGGCCGCACCGGCCTGCTCTCCTTCGGCCACGCGCTGTACTTCGCCACCGGCCTGTACGCCACCGACCTGGCCATGCTCGAACTCGGCCTGGGCTTCGTGCCCGCCGCGCTGTTCGGCGTCGCCTGCTCCGTCGCGCTGGCGCTGCTGCTCGGCTCGGTCAGCCTGCGGGTCACCGGCATCGGCTTCTCCATGGTCACCCTGGCCTTCGCCCAGGCCGGCGCGATCCTGGTGCAGCGCAACCCCGGCGGGCTGACGGGTGGTGAGGAGGGCCGCTCGGCGCCCGCCGAGCACCTGCCCGACGCCCTGGTCGGCATCGGCAACACCGCCAACCTGTACTGGATCGCGCTGGCCTACCTGGTCCTCACCCTGGCCGTCGTCCACTGGACGGTCTCCTCGCCCACCGGCCGCATCTGGGCCGGCATCCGCGAGAACGAGCGCCGGATCGAGGTGCTGGGCCTGCGCCCGTACGGTTTCAAGCTGGTCGCCTTCGTGGTCGCGGGCGGCCTGGCCGGCGCCGGCGGCGTGGTCTACCTGCTCCTCACGGGCGGGGCCACGCCGCAGGCGGCGAGCTCGGACGCGACCCTCGCGCTGCTGGTGATGGTCGTCCTCGGCGGCTCCGGCACCCGCTGGGGCCCGCTGCTCGGCGGCGTGCTCTACACCTGGGCCGCGCACCGGCTCGGCGACCTCGCCACCTCGGACGCCGTCGGCGACCTGCCGGGCGTGCTGCGGGTGCCGCTCTCCCAGCCGCTGTTCCTGCTCGGCGCGCTGTTCGTGGCCGTGGTCTACCTGCTGCCCGGCGGCCTGGCCAAGCTGCCCGCCCGGCTCCGCGCCGGACGCGCCGTCCGTACCCTGGACGTCCCCGCCGCTCCCGTCACCGAAGGTGCCGCATGACCGAGTCGACGCCGTACCAGGAACTGACCGTCCCCGTGCCCGGCGGGGAGCTCGCCGTGCTGCACTGGCCCGCCGCCGACCCGGGCGCGCCGGTGGTGGTCGCCGTCCACGGCATCACCGCCAACGCCCTGGCCTGGGCCGCGGCCGCCCGCCTGCTCGCCGGGCGGGTCCACCTCTACGCCCCCGACCTGCGGGGACGTGCCGCCAGTCGGACGGTCGGCGGGCCGTACGGCCTGGCCCGGCACGCGGACGACGTCGCGCTGCTGATCGCCCACCTGGGCGCGGGCCCGGTGCGCCTGGTCGGCCACTCGATGGGCGCCTGGGTCTCCGCGCTGACCGCCGTCCGGCACCCGGAGGCGGTCGAGCGCCTGCTGCTGGTGGACGGCGCGGTCACCTTCCCGCTGCCCGAGGGGGTGGCCGAGGACGACCTGCTGGCCGCCGTCCTCGGCCCGGCGCTGGCCCGGCTGTCGATGACCTTCCCCGACCGCGAGGCGTACCGCGCGTTCTGGCGGCAGCACCCCGCGATGGCCGACTGGACCGCCGAGCTGGACGCCTACACCCAGCGCGACCTGGTCGGCGAGGAGCCGGAGCTGACCTCCTCCTGCGTCCCGGAGGCGGTCCGGCTGGACGGCGGCCAGGTGCTGGTCGACCCGGAGGCCGCCGCGGCCGTCCGCAAGCTGCCCTGCCCCGCCGAACTGCTGTGGGCGGAGCGCGGCCTGCTGGACGAGCCGCAGGGCCTCTACGACGCCGGCCGGATCGCCCTCGCGGACCTGCCGATCCCGGCCGCGCCCGTCCCGGACACCAACCACTACTCGATCATCGCCACCGAGGCGGTGGCTCAGCGGCTGCTCGGCTGAGCCGCCGTCAGCAGCAGGTCCACCAGCCGCTCCGCCGCGTCCGGACGCCCCAGCGTCCGGGCGCGGTACGCCATGTCCGCACGGCGGGCCGGGTCGGCGAGCAGCGGGGCCACGGCCTCGGCGAGGTGACCGGCGGTCACCTCGCCGAGCAGCGCGGCGGCCGCGCCGGCGCTCTGCAGGTGCTGGGCGTTGTGGGCCTGCTCGTTGCCGGCCGAGGAGGCCAGCGGGACGAGCACGGAGGCCTTGCCCAGGGCGGTCAGCTCGGCGACCGTGCCGGCGCCGCTGCGCGAGACCACCACGTCCGCCAGGGCCAGCACGTCCGGGAGTTCGGCGCCGACGAAGCCGGTGACCAGGTAGCGGCCGGCCAGCTCCGGGGGCAGCTCGGCGGCGCGCCGGCGCAGCTCGGCCTCGTGGGCCGGGCCGCACTGGTGGACGACGTTGGCCTGCGGCAGCAGCCACGGCAGGAGCTCGGCGACCAGGCCGTTGATCTGGGCCGAGCCCTGGGCGCCGCCGGTGACGTAGACGGTGGGGCGGGCGCGGTCGAAGGCCCACAGGCCGAGCGTCTGGACGGCCTTGTCCGGGTGCCCGGCGAGCACCTCGGGCCGGACCGGGTTGCCGGTCACCACGGCCCGCTCCCGGGCGCCGCCCGGCAGGTACTGCAGCGTCGACTCGGAGGAGACGGCGAACGCGGTCGCGGCCCGGGCGAGCCCGCGGTTGGCCAGCCCGAGGCGGACGGTCTGCTCGTGCACCACCAGCGGCCGGCGGCACATCTTCGCGGCCAGGCCGACCGGCACGGCGACGTACCCGCCGGTGGCCAGCACCACGTCCGGCCGGAAGCCGGAGACGACCGAGCGCGCCTGCACGACCCCCAGCGGCACCCGCGCCATGTCCCGCAGGTTGGCCGGGGAGAGCAGCTTCAGCGGGTTGCTGCTGCGCCGGATCTTGCCGGTGGCGACCGTGGTGAACGGGATCCGCTCGGCGGTGGTGACCCGGGCCTCCAGGCCGTCCGGGGTGCCGACCCACAGCACCTCCAGCGTCCGGCCGGCGGCCGCGAGCCGCGCCTGGAGGGTGCGGACCGCGGTGAGTGCCGGGTAGGTGTGGCCGCCGGTGCCGCCGCCCGTGACGATCAGTCGAAACGAAGTCATGTCGGAGATGATCTCAGCCCGCGGTGCCGAGGAAGGACTGCCAGCCGCCGGCGGGGGCCTGGCCCACGCCCAGGGTGCGGAGCTTGCGCAGGGTGGACTGGTCCTGGACCTCCAGCCACTCGACCAGCTGCCGGAAGGACACCAGGCGGACGTCGGGCTTGCCGGCGATCTCCTTGATGGTCATCTCCACGGCGTCCATGTAGATGCCGCCGTTCCACTGCTCGAAGTGGTTGCCGATGAAGACCGGCGCCCGGTTGGTGGTGTACGCGCGGTTGAAGCCGGCCAGGTAGGCGTCGCGGGCCTGGGTGCGCCAGGCGTCGTACTTGGCCGGGTCGCCCTTGGTGGAGCCGCCCGACTGGTTGGCGAGGATGTTGTAGTCCATCGAGAGGACCTGGAAGCCGTGGCCGGGGAAGGGCATGCCCTGCAGCGGGAAGTCCCAGATCTTGCCGTCCTGCACCTTCTGCGGCCAGATCTGCAGGCCGCCGGGGGAGCTGGCGTCGTACTTCCAGCCGAGCTTGGCGGCGGTCGGCAGCAGGGCCTTCTGGCCTTCGAGGCAGGGGGTGCGGCCGCCGATCAGCTCCTTCTTGTAGTCGAAGGGGAGCGGGTCGACGTCGGTGATGCCGGTGTTGGTCTTCCACTGGGTGACGAAGCCGACGGCCTGCTGGATCTCGTTCTCCCAGTCCTCCGGCGTCCACTTGTTGACGCCGTTGCCGTCGGAGCGGGTGGAGCAGAAGTGGCCGTTGAAGTGGGTGCCGATCTCGTGGCCGGCCAGCCAGGCCTGGCTGATCAGCTTGAGGGTGTTCTTGACCGCGCCCTCGGACAGGAACGGGATGTCGGAGGCGCCGACGCTGTGCTTCGGCGGGTGGTAGAGGTTCGACTTGTCCTTCGGCAGCGTGTAGATGCCGGACAGGAAGAAGGTCATCGCCGCCTTGTGCTCCTGGGCGACCTTGAGGAAGCGGCTGAACTGGCCGTCGTCGGTGCCGCCGGCGCCGTCCCAGGAGAAGACCACGAACTGCGGCGGCGTCTCGCCGGGCTTGAGCTTCTCGGGCTTGGGCTGGTTGGGCTGGGGGCCAGTGTCCGCGGTGGAGCCGTCGCCGATCGGCGTGCCCTTGGCGGTGGACTTGGCGGGGGCCGCGGTGACCGCGGCGTCCCCGGCCGGGCCGCCGCTGCCGCTCCGACCGCCGCTGCCGCCGGTGGAACAGGCGGTGACGGCGCCCAGGGCCGCGGTGGCCGCCGCGCTGCTCAGGACGGTCCTGCGCGAGATGGTGCTCATGGTCTCCCCTGCCGCGAAATCGGACATTCGGCCGTTAATGCCACCCAAGGATGGTACGGGCCGCGGACGGCGCCGGCGGCTTCCGTCCTCCATCACGCGAACGGGGACGTGCCGGATCCCGGACCGGCCGGTCTGTTGCCGTCCTGAGACAGAAACGGGCAGAAGGGGTCAGACCGCGAGCTCGCGGCGGCGGCGCCGGACCAGCTGGGCGATGCCGCTGCTGATCGCGGTGGCGGCCGCGCAGGAGATCGCGAAGCTCAGCCACGCGGTGTCGAACCAGTGGCTGTTCAGCCAGCCGAGGCTGACGATGTAGCCGGCCCACAACACGGCGGCCACCGCCGACCAGCGCAGGAACGTCCGGGAGAGGTCGGGGGAGTGGCCGACGGCCAGGTCGAGCACGGTCCGCCCGGCGGGGACGAAGCGGGCGACGATCACCAGCGCGGCGGCCCGCCGGGTGGTCCGCCCGGCGAAGCTGCGCTGGACGCGTTCCACGCTCGCCGCCAGCTTCGGCCGGTGGGCGAGGCGCCGCTGGACGGCGGGGGCGCTGCGCCGGGCCAGCTGGAGCAGCAGCAGGTCGCCCAGGAAGGACGCGGTGGCCACCCCGGCGGCCAGCAGCAGCGGGGAGCCCTCGGTCTGCGAGGTGCGCAGGACGGCCAGGATCACCAGGGTGCCACTGGGGATGAAGGGGAGCAGGGCGTCGCCGAGGACGGCGACGAGCGCCAGCGCGCAGATCCACGCCGGGCCGATGACCGCGATGGCGTCCAAGGTCGTACTCCCTCCGTACCGCCCCGGGGAGGTCGGTACTGCGGGTGTCAACGCTAGCCCCTGAACCTTTCATGCCCTGAAGCACCCCCCTGTGGCACGGCTCACCGCTACGGGTGACGCCGCTCGCCGGGGCCGGGGCGTGCGAAAGCCCCCGGGCGGGGTGCCGCTCCGGGGGCTCATGGGATCGAACGACGCTGGTCGAGCCCGCCGATCAAACGCAGGTGTGCGGGGTGCGGGTATGCAGCCCGCACTGATCACCAAGCATGCCCTGCCCCGGGCGGTGCAAGGAGCCGTCGGGCCTGGCGACTTCCCGCGCTGGCGTGAGTCCGCCACGCTCCGTCGCCACCCGGGTACACCGGGAACACCCGGCGGGCCGCGCCGGTTGTGCACCGACGGCACGGATACGAGAGGACGGACCGGATGAGCAGCCCAGAGGACCGCGCGGAGGAGATCAGGGGCCGGGCGGCCGGAACGGCACCCGCCCCGCTGTCGATCCTGGACCTGGCCACGGTCGGCGCCGGGTACAGCCCCGGGGAGGCCCTGGCGGCCACCACCGAGCTGGCCCGCGGCGCCGAGCAGTGGGGGTACCACCGCTTCTGGGTGGCCGAGCACCACGGCATGCCCGGCGTCGCCAGCTCCACCCCGGCGGTGCTGCTCGCCCACCTCGGCGCGCACACCTCGACCCTGCGGCTGGGCTCCGGCGGCGTGATGCTGCCCAACCACGCGCCGCTCGCCGTCGCCGAGCAGTTCGGCCTGCTGGAGGCCCTGTACCCGGGCCGGATCGACCTGGGCCTGGGCCGCGCCCCCGGCACCGACCAGGCGACCGCCCGGGCACTGCGCCAGGGCCGCACCGACGGCCCGGAGGACTTCCCGACCCAGCTCGCCGAGCTGACCCACTTCCTGGACGGCGACTTCCCGGACGGCCACCCGTACGCCCGGCTGAGCGCCGTGCCGCAGGGGCCGTCCCGGCCGCCGGTGTGGCTGCTCGGGTCGTCCGGGTTCAGCGCCCGGCTGGCGGCCCGGCTCGGGCTGCCGTTCGCCTTCGCGCACCACTTCAGCGCGCAGAACACGGTGCCCGCGCTCGACCTGTACCGGGAGGAGTTCCGGCCCTCCGCGGTGCTGGAGAAGCCGTACGCGCTGATCGGGGTGAGCGCGGTGGCGGCGGACGGCGAGGCGGCCGCGGTGCGCCTGGCCCGCTCGGCGGGGCTCGCGATGCTGCGGCTGCGCCAGGGCCGGCCGGGCCTGATCCCCACCCCGGCGGAGGCCGAGGCGTACCCGTACACCGAGGTGGAGGCGGAGTTCCTGGAGAGCTGGCTGGGCAACGTGGTGCTCGGCGAGCCCGCCCGGGTCGCCGAGGGGCTGGAGGCGCTGCGCCGGCGGACGGGCGCGGACGAGCTGATGGTCACCTCGCACATCCACGGGCACGAGGCGCGGCTGCGGTCCTACCGGCTGATCGCCGAGGCGTACGGGCTGACCGGCTGACGGGCCGGTCGGCGGGGTGGGTGGCGGTCGGGCTCAGGGCCGCGGGCGGTTCTCGCGCAGTATGGCGGCGACCAGCTCGGCCTCGCCGGGGCGGGCGAAGTACCAGCCCTGTGCGGTGTCGCAGCCGGTCAGCCGGAGCCGTTCGGCCTGGGCGGCGTTCTCGATGCCCTCGGCGGTGACGGTCAGTCCGAGGGCGTGCGCCAGCTGGACCATCGCGCCGACGATCTGCTCGTCGGCGTCGGCGCGGTGGCCCGGCGGCGGCTTGGCGCCGTCGCGGAACGCCTCGATGAAGGTGCCGTCCAGCTTGAGCACGTGGACCGGCAGCCGGGAGAGGTAGGCGAGGTTGGAGTAGCCGGTGCCGAAGTCGTCGATGGCGATCCGCACGCCCATGTCGGCGAGCTCCTGCAGCGCCTGCGAGGGGCGGCCGCCGGGGCCGAGCACGGCGCTCTCGGTGATCTCCAGCTGGAGCAGCCGGGCGGGCAGCCCGGTGAGCTCCAGCACCCGGGCGACGTCGCCGACGATGTCGGAGTCCCAGATCTGGCGGGCCGCCAGGTTGACGCTGACGAAGGTCTCGGTGTCGGGGAACTCGGCCAGCCAGCGCCGGGCCTGACGGCAGGACTCCTCCAGCACCCACCGGCCCAGCGGCACGATCGCCCCGGACTCCTCGGCGAGCGGGATGAAGCGGTCCGGCGAGAGCGTCCCGTACCGGGGGTGGACCCACCGGACCAGGGCCTCGGCGCCGCGCACCGCGCCGTCCGAGAGGCCGACCAGCGGCTGGTACTCGACGGTGAACTCGCCGCGCTCCAGCGCCGGGCGCAGCGCGGTGGCGAGCAGGTGGCGGGTCAGCTGGTCGGCGCCGCGGTCCTGGTCGTAGAGCGTCCAGCGGGCCCGGCCGTCCGCCTTGGACCAGTACAGCGTGGAGTCGGCGTCCCGCAGCAGGTCGGTGGGGTTGGAGCCGTGCACCGGCCGCTCCACCACGCCGATCGACGCGGTGACCACCAGCCGGTGCCCGGCCACCTCGAAGGGCCGCTCCAGCGCCTCGATCAACGCCCCGGCGAGAGCGGTGAGTTGATCGCCGTCCCGGCTGTCCGTCACCAGCAGCGCGAACTCGTCGCCGCCGAGCCGGGCCACCGACTGGCCCTCGGTGCGGGCGAATCCGTGCTCCAGCCGGGCCGCGACGGCGACCAGCAGCTGGTCGCCGATCTGGTGGCCGAGCGTCTCGTTGATCGCCGCGAAGCCGTCCAGGTCCACGTAGCACAGGCCGACCCGGCGGGGGCCGCCGGTCTCCGGCGCGTCGAAGACCGCCTCCAGCCGCTCGAAGAAGAGCGTCCGGTTCGGCAGCCGGGTCAGCGGGTCGTGCAGCGCCTGGTAGGCCAGCCGGTCACCGAGCTTGCGCTGCTCGCTGACGTCCTCGAACATCGCCAGGGTGTACTGCGGCTGCCCGGCGTCGTCGCGGATCAGCGAGATGGTGACGCGGGACCACACCTCGTGGCCCGCCCGGTGCTTGAGCCGCTTCTCCACCACCACCCGGTCCCGCTCGCCGCGGACCAGCTCCCGGTAGAGCCGGCGGGGCGTCTCCTCCGGGTCGATGACGGTGTGGATGTGCTGGGCCACCAGGTCCGGCACCTCGCGGCCGAGCATCGCCGCGAACGCCGGGTTGATCTCCAGGAACAGGTCGTCGGTGTCGATCAGCGCCATGCCGATCCCGGCGTCCAGGAACGCCGCCCGGAACCGGGATTCGCTCGCCCGCAGCGCGGCCAGCAGGTGCTCGGTGTCGCCGCCGATCAGCGTGCCGCAGGTCGCGCACGGGGCCTGCACGGTCTCCACGGTGAGCGGGCCGGCACGGTGCGTGCCGTGGACGTGGCGCAGGGGATCGTGCCGCACGCCCAGTCGGTGTGCGTCGGCCCCCTCGTTCCGGCCCGGCACGGCACGCTCCCGTCCGCTGACACTGATCCACGGTCGGCTGCCCGAACCGCGGTGGCGGGCGGCGAGCGGCGCTCGGGCCGCCTCGGGCCACTGCCGCTGATCATAGATCGCGCGCCGAACCGGTCGCGACCGCCGGCAGGGTGATTCGGCAGGTTTCGCGCAGAGCGTGTGCGCATGCGGCGGAAGCGGCGGTGGAAGCGGCGACGGGAACGGCGACGCCCCCGGGGCCGCCGTGCGGGCGGTCCGGGGGCGCGTGGTCCGTCCGGGATGTGACGGATCGTACGGAGATCAGCCCAGGCTGGCGGTGAGCGTGATCGTGGTGCCGGTCAGCGCCTTGCTGACCGGGCAGTTGGCCTTGGCGTCCTCGGCCAGCTTCACGAAGCCCGCCTCGTCCAGGCCGGGGACCTCGCCGACCACCGTCAGGTGGACGCCGGTGATGCCGGTGCCCGGCTGGAACGTCACGTCCGCCTTGGTGTGCAGCGCGGTGGGCGGGTTGCCGGCGCCGGCCAGGGCGTGCGAGAGCGCCATCGAGTAGCAGGCGGAGTGCGCGGCGGCGATGAGCTCCTCGGGGCTGGTCTTCCCGTTCGGCTCCTCGGAACGGGCCGGCCAGGACACCTGGTACGTGCCGAGGCCGGAGGAGTCGAGGGTCACCTCGCCCTTGCCTTCGAGCAGGTTGCCCTGCCACTCCGTGTGCGCGGTGCGGGTGGTTGCCACGGGGGATACCTCCTGTGCTGGGGGCTGTACGTGCCGTGCCGCCCACCCTAGTCCGTTCGGCGTTCCACATCGTGGACTTGGGCCGATATGCGGGGGAGTCGGCAGGTCGTCCCCTGTTAGATTGGCGCTGGCCCGACGCACGCCGCCCCCTGGGCCCGCGCCGGGCGTGCCACCCCTGCCCCGCGAAGCCCCGGAGCCCCGATGACGGACCAGCCCACGACCCCCGCCACCACCGAGGGGATCGGCCAGTCCGTACGGGCCGAGCTGACCGCCCTGCGGCAGTCGATCGACAACATCGACGCCGCCGTCGTCCACATGCTCGCCGAGCGCTTCAAGGCCACCCAGAAGGTCGGGGAGCTCAAGGCCGAGCACCGGCTGCCGCCCGCCGACCCGGCCCGCGAGCGCGAGCAGATCAAGCGGCTGCGGGAGCTGGCCGCGGGCGCGCACCTCGACCCGGTCTTCGCGGAGAAATTCCTCAATTTCATCATCGCCGAGGTGATCAGGCACCACGAGGCGATCGCCGAGGACGCGGCCGGGGACTCGGCCGGGGACGTCAACGCCGGTTAAAACCCGGATTTCGCCGGGGCGGGCGGGCGCGGCTAGCGTGCTGTCCTTCGACGCTCCCGGCCCGGAAAAGGCGGTACGGCCCGATGGCCAAACGGAAGCCCTGGTGGATCGAGCTCCCGGTGATGGCGGCCGTCGGTCTCGCGATCGCCCTGCTGATCAAGACCTGCCTGTTCCAGGTGTTCTCCATCCCGTCCGGCTCGATGGAGAACACCCTGAAGGTCGGCGACCGGGTCGCCGTCGACAAGCTCTCCCCGCTGTTCGGCTGGGAGCCCGCGGCCGGGGACAAGATCGTCTTCCGTGACCCGGGCGGCTGGCTGCCGCCCGAGCCCGAGCGCGGCGCGTTCGCGAAGGGGCTCAGCTTCGTCGGACTGCTGCCGCCCGCCGGTGACGAGTACCTGGTCAAGCGCGTGATAGCGACCGGCGGACAGACGATCGCCTGCGCCGGCACCACCCTCACCGTGGACGGCCACCCGGTGGCCGAGCCCTACCTGCACCCCGGCGACGACTCCTGCGCCGGCCTCGACTTCGGCCCGGTCACCGTCCCGGCGGGGTACGTCTGGGTCGAGGGGGACCACCGCAGCGACTCCGCGGACTCGCGCTACCACCGCGACGGCCCGGCCGGCGGCGCGGTCCCCGTCGCGGACGTGGTCGGCCCGGTCCGGGCCGTGGTCTGGCCGCTGTTCTGAAACCGGGGTGCGATGCCCCTGAGGCCGCGCTCTATTTCCCCCGCTGGGCGGCGAAGGCTCCGGCGAGGACGAGGGTGCCGCCGAGGATCTGGGGGGTGCCGAGGTGCTCGCCGAGGAGGACCCAGGCGAGGACGGTGGCGACCACCGCTTCGAGGTTGGCGACCACGCCGGCGACCGGCGGGGAGAGGTGCTGGACGGCGATGACGCCGGTCAGGTAGGCGAGGACGGTGGCGATCAGCACCATCCAGGCGGCGGGGAGCGCGGCGGGCAGCGCGTGCCCGTTCATGGTCACCGTGCCGGTGAGCACCGACCAGTCGGCCTCCCACGGCCGGGTGGTGGCGGTGAGGACGAGTGCGCCGATCAGCAGGCCGTACGCGCTGACGGCCATCGGGTCGACGGGCTTGTCGCCGCGTCGGCCGGCATCGGCGAGGACGAAGTAGCCGACCTGGCAGCAGGCGGCGCCGAGTCCGAAGAGGACGCCGAGGGCGTCGAACCGCAGCCCGTTCCAGACCTCGACCACGCAGGCGAGTCCGGCGACGGCGACGGCCGCGCCGATGGCGGCGCCGCGTCCGACGGGCTTGCGCTGCACGAACTTCACGTAGCCGAGCAGGAGCGGCGGCCCGAGGTACTCGATCAGCAGGGCGACGCCGACGGGGATGCGGGAGATGGAGGCGAAGTAGCAGGCCTGGACGCCGGCCACGGCGAGCAGGCCGAAGCCGATCAGGACGCCGGGCCGCTGCCGTACGGCGGCGCGGTGCTTCCAGGCGAGCGGCAGCAGGACGGCGGCGGCGCCGGCGACCCGCAGCCAGACGGTGTGGAGCGGGGAGAGCCCGGCTTCGATCAGGGGTTTCGCGGCGGTGCCCGATCCGCCGAAGGCGAAGGCGGAGACCAGGGCGAGGGTGAGTCCGGCGGTGAGGGCGGGCCGCGCCGCGGCCGCCGGGGCGGCGGGCGGGGCGTCGGTGGAGGGGCGGGTCTGGCTGGGCACCGGGGCATTGTGTCAGCCGGACCCGCCCCTTCGTAAGGTGCTATCTCGCAGTTTGGTCCTGCTCGATCCGGGTGGTGCCGTCCACGGCGCCCTCCCCGTCGGGCGACGGGGTCTGGGTGGGCTTCCTGGTCGGCGAGGCACCGCTGCTCGGCGTGGCGGTGGCGCTCGGGGTGCCCGGGCTGCTGGGGGTGCGGCTGGGCCGGCGGCCCGGGGTGGTCGCCGCGTCGGTCGGCGTGTCGCCCGGGTCCTGCGCGGACGGGGTGGACGGGGCGGCTGGCGTGGACTCCGGGGTCGCGGACGGCGAGTCGCTCGGCGTCGCCGACGGGGTGGGGGCGACCGTGCGGTGGGCGGCCTCGGCGAAGTCGCGGACCGGCTGCCCGGCGAGCGCGGACTTCATGTACGCCGTCCAGATCTGCGCCGGGAAGCGGCCGCCGGCCGCGCTGCCCTGGCCGCCGACGCCGTCCAGCGAGACCTGGTTGCCGGTGGTCGGGTCCTGGCCGAACAGGCCGACCACGGTGACCAGGTCCGGGGTGTAGCCGGCGAACCAGACCGACTTGGAGTCGTCGGTGGTGCCGGTCTTGCCGGCCGCCGGGCGGTTCAGCGCGGCGGCGCGCCAGCCGGTGCCGCCCTGGTCGTCGATCACGCCGCGCAGGATCGAGGTGGTGGCCCGGGCGGCGTCCTGGGAGATCGCCTGGGTGGCCTTGTGCTCGGGCAGCGCGACCTGCTCGCCGCCCTGCTGCAGGCCCTTCACCAGCCACGGGGTGATCTGCTTGCCGTCGTTGTCGATGGCGGCGTACGCCCCGGCCAGCTGCAGCGCGCTCGGCGTGGAGGTGCCGAGCGGGATCGAGGGCAGCGCCTTCAGGTTCGGGGTGGACTCGGGCAGGCCGAGCGCCACCGCGGTCTGCCGGACCTTCTCCAGCCCGGTGTCCTGGGCGAGCTGCACGAACGCCGAGTTGACCGACCAGTCGGTGGCCTGCTGCAGGCTGATCTGCCCGTAGCTGCGCTCGCCCTCGTTCGGCGGCGCGTACGGCACGCCCTTGGCGCCCTTCACCGGGCGGCGGTTGGTGCCGTCGTAGACGGTGTCGGCGGTGATCCGCTCGCCGGACTGGGTGCGGGCGCCGCTGTCGAGGGCGGCGGCCAGGGTGAGCGCCTTGAAGGTGGAGCCGGCCGGGTAGTCGGTGCGGGTGGCGTTGTCGATCCAGTGCTTGGTGGCGTCGGCGCCGCCGTACAGCGCGACCACCTGGCCGGTCTTCGGGTCGACCGAGACGGCGCCGGCCTGGGCGGCGGCGTCCGCCTTGCGCTTGGCGGGGTCGAGGCTGTCGGTGAGCTGCGCCTGCACGGAGTCCTGCAGCGCCTGCTGGCGCTTGGCGTCCACGGTGAGGGTGACGGTGTAGCCGCCCTGGGCGAGCTGCGCCTCGCTGATGATGTCGTTCGAGGTGAGGTAGTCGGTGGCGGCCTGCACCAGGTAGCCGGCCTGGCCGGACAGGCCCAGCGCGCTCTTCGGCGCCCGCACGTCCGGGAAGGCGGTGTCCGCGCGGTCGGCGGCGGACATCCAGCCCTTCTGCACCATGCCGTCCAGCACGTAGTTCCAGCGGGCCACCGCGCGCTCCTTGCCGGCGGCGGAGGCGGTGGAGACGTCGTACGCACTGGGGGCGTTCAGCAGGGTGGCGAGGTAGGCGCCCTGCGCCGGGTCCAGCTTGTCGGCGTCCACGCCGAAGTAGGCCTGCGCGGCGGCCTGGATGCCGTACGCGCCGCGGCCGTAGTACGAGGTGTTGAGGTAGCCGGCCAGGATCTCGTCCTTGGACTCGGTCGCGTCCACCTTCATCGCGATGAAGACCTCCTTGACCTTGCGGCCCAGGGTCTGCTTCTGGTTGAGGTAGGCGTTCTTCACGTACTGCTGGGTGATGGTCGACCCGCCCTGGGTGCCCTCGCCCTTCGCGGTCTTGAGCGCGGCCCGGGCCATGCCCTTGAGGTTGACCGCGCCCTCGCTGTAGAAGTCGCGGTCCTCGGCGGCGAGCGCGGCGTGCTGGGCGTCCGCGGAGACCTTGTCCAGGCCGACGATGGTGCGGTTGGTCTGGCCGGTCCGGGCGAGCACCGAACCGTCCTGGTAGAGCCAGGTGTTGGACTGCGCGGTCGCGGCGGCGTGCGCGTCCGGGACCTGCACCAGGGACACCCCCAGCGCGAACAGGCCCACGCCGAGGACCATCGACGCGACCAGGCCGGCCAGCGTCATCCTCCAGGTCGGCACCAGGCGGCGCCAGCCGGTGCGCTTCGGCCGTTTCTTCGTACTTCGGGGCACCTTGGGCTGCTCTCCTCGATTGATCGACTTGTCTGATGTTAGGGAACTATGTCCTATTTCTCCTAAGTTGATCTTTAAAGTCCGGTGAGAGTGCCGGGGTAGGGTGCCGCGCATGAAGCGTCCGAGCATCCTGTACGTGACCGACCTCGCCTATCCCGCCAGGGGGCGCCGCTACGGCGACGAGGACGTCGCGCTGACCGCGCGGCTGCGCGAGGAGTTCGACCTCGCGCTCTGCCACCCGCTGGACGCGCTCTCCCTGATGGACGGCTTCGACGCGGTCGTGGTTCGCAACAGCGGCCCGGTTGTGAACTATCTCACCGCATACGAAGAGTTCCGGGCCGAGGCCCGGCGCCGCGGCACCCGGGTCTACAACCCGCTCACCGGGCGCGGCGACATGGCCGGCAAGCAGTACCTGCTCGACCTCACCGCCGAGGGCCTGCCGGTCATCCCGACCGTCGACCGGGCCGACGCCCCGCTGCCCGACGCCGCGGAGTACGTGGTCAAGCCCAAGGACGGCGCCGACTCCATCGGCCTGGTCTTCGCCACCCGCGAGGAACTGCCCGCGGCGGTCGTCCCCGGCAGCCTGGTCCAGCCGCGGATCGACTTCCGGTACGAGGTCTCCTTCTACTACGTCGACCGCGACTTCCAGTACGCCCTGTACGCGCCCGACCCCGACCGCCGCTGGGAGCTGCGGCCCTACCCGGCCACCGCCGAGGACCTCGCCTTCGCCGACCGATTCGTCGACTGGAACGGCCTCCCGTACGGCATCCAGCGCGTCGACGCCTGCCGCACCCCGGAGGGCGGGCTGCTCCTGGTCGAGCTGGAGGACCTCAACCCGTACCTGTCGCTCGACCTGGTCGACCCCGCCACCCGGGAGCGCTTCGCCGCGGCGATGGCGGCCTCGATCCGCCGGATGCTGGCCGGCTGAGACACGACGAAGGCCCTCCCGCGTGAGCGAGAGGGCCTTCGACTGTCTGTGCGCCGCCAGGGACTCGAACCCCGGACCCGCTGATTAAGAGTCAGCTGCTCTAACCAACTGAGCTAGCGGCGCGTGCTGACAGGCAAGACCATACACGCTCGGGCCCGAGGTTTGAAATCGACTTCATCAGGGAAGCCGATGCCGCGCAGCAGGGCCACCGCCACCGGGCAGTCAGGCGGGGTCCGCGGCCCAGATCCTGCGGGCCGCGAGGGCCTTCTTCCGGCTCGCCGCGGCGCTGAGCGAGCGCAGGCCGAAGATCACGCCGACGGACGCGACCGCGCCGAGCTGGATGGCCACCGCCCGGGTGGTGTCGTACGGCCAGCACAGCGGGACGGCCAGGAGCGGCAGCAGCAGGGCGATCCAGGTGGCCACCGGGTTGTTGCGGATCTGCTCGTGGCGGACGAGCGAGGCCAGGCCGGGCAGCAGCTCGGGCGGCACGGTGATGGCCGAGTGCGGCGGCCAGCCGGGCGGGGTCCAGCCGTACGGGGCCTGGACGCGGGCGACCGGGGCCGGGCAGTCCGGGTCGGAGACCGGGTCGCGGAGCCAGGCGAGCCGGCGGCCGGCCTCCGGGCGGGTGTCCCGGACGAAGGTCAGCTTGTGTCCGACGTGGTCGGCGGAGACGGTCCTGAAGGCGTACCCGTGCAGGTGGGCGAGCCAGACCGCGGCGGTGGTGAGCTGCTCGTCGGTGCGGAACGAGACCTCGGGCCGCCCGTCGAAGTGCTGTGCGTACGTGTTCAGGTCCATCTGCTGCGCCCCCCGCGCGTATGCAGAAGGCCCCCCGCATGGTGCGAGGGGCCTTCCGTGTCTGTGCGCCGCCAGGGACTCGAACCCCGGACCCGCTGATTAAGAGTCAGCTGCTCTAACCAACTGAGCTAGCGGCGCCTGCTGACCCGGAGAACATTACACGGGCCGGGCCGATCGGCCGAATCGTGAGCGGGCGGACACGACCGGTGAGCGGGGCCCGGGACGGTGGGCCCCGCTCGGCGGGTGGCGCGGCGGCTACTCGCGGGTACCGGCGATCTCGATGGCTCGGCCGCGGGTGGTGTTCCAGGCGGAGAGCACGGCGGCCACCACGGCGGTGACGGCGCACAGCGCGACCGCCTGCCAGGTCGAGCCCCACGGGACGACGGTCGGGACGTCGCTGATCAGCTTGGTCAGCGACAGCCGCTGGGTGGCGATCACGGCCGCGCCGGCGACCGCGGCGAGGATGGTGCCGATCACCGTGGCGAGCAGCGCCTCGGCGGCGATCACCCGCAGGGTCTGCGCCCGGGTGGCGCCGGCCAGGTTGAGCGCGGCCAGCTCCCGGCGGCGGCCGGCGGCGGCCATCACCAGGGTGTTGGCGACCGAGATCAGCGAGTAGCCGACCGAGATGCCGAGGATGACGGTGGCGGCGGTCTTGGTCTGCTCCTTCTGCTTGGCCTTCAGGGTGTCGTAGTAGACCTGCACCGGCGCGGCCCGGACCGCCTGCTTCTTCAGCGCGGCGGCGACCGAGTCGGCGGTGGTGCCGGGCTGGAGGGTCAGCCAGGCGCGGGTGGGCAGGGCGCCGGAGGCGCGGCTCGCGGAGAGGTAGGTGTCGTCGCCGGCCAGCCCGGTCTGGATGACCGCGGCGATCCGCAGCTTGGTGCTGGTGTTGTCGGGCAGCCAGACGGTGAGGGTCTGGCCGACCGTCAGGTCGTTGCCCTTGGCGGTCTTCTGGTCGACGACGATGAAGTCCTCGCCGAGGTTGTCGGTCGAGCCCTCGACGACCCGCGGGTCGAGCACGCCGCCGGAGCCGAGCGCGGTCGGGGCGACCGCCTGGCCGTTGAGCGAGTCGACGACCCTGCCGTCCTCGGTGCCGATGTAGATGTGGGCCGAGCCGATCACGGTGGCCTTGGCGCCGGGCAGGTTCTCCAGCGCGCTGACGGCGGACCGGTCCAGGGTCTTGCCGCCCTGCGGGAGGACCACGTAGTCGGCCCGGGTCTGCTGCCGGACCTGGTCGATCTTGGTGTGGTCGCCGGCGGCCTGCATGCAGACCATGGCGGCGGTCAGGCCCACGGCCACCACGATCGGGGTGACGGTGGCGGCGGTCCGGCGGCGGCCGTTCAGGGTGTTCTGGCGGACGATCAGCGGACCGGCGCCGAACCGGGAGAGCGGCCAGGTGGCGATCCGGGCGACCGGGCGCAGCAGCACCGGCGCCAGCAGGGCGAGGCCGCCGACGTACAGCAGCGGGACCATGCCGTACTTGCGCGGGTTGACCGCGTAGGTCGGGCTGTCGCCGGCGATCGACCAGCCGGTGGCGACGGCGGCGACCAGCAGGCCGACACCGAGCACCCAGCGGACCGGCGTCATCACCTTGGTGCTGGCCGCCGACTCGCGCAGCGCGGTCACCGGGCGGACCCGGGAGGCGCGCAGCGCCACCGCGACCGCGCCGAGCAGCGCGGAGCCGACGCCCATCAGGAAGGCGATCACCAGCGGGATCGGGTTGAGGCCGATGTGGAACCAGTCGGGCGCGACGTTGTTGTCGATCATCCAGCTGTTCAGCCGGCCCGCGCCGATCGGGCCGAGCACGCAGCCGACCACGGCGGCCGCCAGGCCGATCAGGGCCGCCTCGGCGATCACCATCCGGCGGACCTGCTGCGGGGTGGCGCCGACCAGGCGGAGCAGGGCCAGCTCGCGGCTGCGCTGCTCGACCACGAAGGCGAAGGTGGCGATGACGATGAAGACCGCGACGGAGACCGCGATGCCGCCGGTGGTGGCCGCCATCGACTGGGCGTTGATCAGCGCGTCGGCGCCGCCGGACGGGTCCGGGTCGGCCAGCCGGCGGTCGCCGCCGGAGAGCACCAGCGGGCCGTCGCCCAGCGCGCGGCGCACCGCGTCGGCGGAGGCGTGCACCGCGAGCGCGTTGATGCCGGGGGAGAGCCGGGCCGCCTCGGCGTCGGTGAAGAACACCGGGCTCTCGAACCAGGTGCGCGCGGTGACGCCGCTGACCGTGTACGGGGCGGGGCCGGCCGGGGTGGCGATCAGTACCTGCTTGCCGATCTGGTCGGCTCCGGCGCCGGCCAGCACCACCTGGTGGTCGTCGGCCGGCGCCTGACCGGCCGTCAGGGCGTACGGGGTCAGCGCGGCCGCGGACCAGCCGTGGCCGACCGCGTCGGACGGGCCGCCCTTCCAGGCGGCGTCGAAGGTGCGGTCCTCCACGGTCGCGCCGGCGGCCGCCGCCTTCGCGGCCAGCTCGGCGGGGAGCGCCGCGGGCAGCTCCATCGGGTCGCCGCGCGGATCGGCGGGGACCACGACGGTCTGCGCCCCGCCGAAGCGCTGCGGACCCTCGTGCGGGGTGCCGATGGTGGCGGTCAGGGTGAGCGCCATCATCGCGATCATGCCGGTGCCCAGCGCGAGGGCGATGAACGCGCCGACGAAGCTGACCCAGCGGGTGCGGACGGTGGCGAGGGCGATGCTCAGCACGGCGCGACCTCCGGGGCGGGCGCCTCGTCGGGCTCCAGGTGGGCCATCCGGTTGGCGACGACCTCGACGGTCGGGTGGACGATCTGGTCGACGATCCGGCCGTCGGCGAGGAAGACCACCCGGCCCGCGTACGAGGCGGCGACCGGGTCGTGGGTGACCATGATGATGGTCTGGCCGTTCTCGGCGACGATCCGGCGCAGCAGCGCGAGCACGTCGCGGGAGGTCTTGGTGTCCAGGGCGCCGGTCGGCTCGTCGGCGAACAGCACCTGCGGCTTGGTCACCAGCGCGCGGGCGATCGCCACGCGCTGCTGCTGGCCGCCGGAGAGCTCGGTGGGCAGGTGGTCGGCCCGGCCGGACAGGTTGACGCTCGCCAGCACCCGCTCGACCTCGGTCGGGTCGGGCCGCTGGCCGGCCAGCTTCAGCGGCAGCTCGACGTTCTGACGCGCGGTCAGCGAGGGCAGCAGGTTGAAGGACTGGAAGATGAAGCCGATCCGCTCGCGGCGCAGCTTGGTCAGCGCGGTCTCGGACATCTTCGACGGGTCGGCGCCGGCCAGGCGGATCTCGCCCGCGTCGACCCGGTCCAGGCCCGCCGCGCACTGCAGCAGGGTGGACTTGCCGGAGCCCGAGGGGCCCATGATCGCGGTGAAGGTGCCGGCCGGGAAGTCCAGGCTGACGCCGTCGAGCGCGGTCACCCGGCTGTCGCCGCTGCCGTAGGCCTTGCGTGCCGCGGAGAGACTGACCACTGGTGTGCCGGGTCCGTTCAGCTGATTGTCGAACACATTCCCGCCTTAGGTAGAAGCGCGTCAGCCCGCCGGGGGAGCCGGGCCGGCGTACCCGGTCCTGCCCGACAGCACGCGATCACCACTTCTACGGCACGGATCTATATCGCGCCGATAGTTTCCGCCAGTTCGATTCCCTCCCCCGCATGGGCGGTTGATAGCGGGCGTATAGCGCCGCTGACCAGGCTGGGCGCCGTTCGAATCGGATACGAGAGCGGACGGCCGCGCAGGCGTGGCGGGCCCGCTGGACGACAGGTGAGGAAGTGACCCAACAGCGTTTCCCCGACGGGGCCGCGGACGTCTGGCTGGGCTTGCCCGAGGAGGTCGACGAGCGTGCGCTGGCCGTCCTCTCGGCGGCCGAGCGGAACAGGGTCCGCCTGCTGCGCGGTCCGGCCGCCGCCTCGTACGCGGCGGCGCACCTCGGGCTGCGCCGGATCCTGGGCGGGTACCTCGGTACCGAGCCCGACCAGCTGAAGCTGGGCCGCACGCTCTGCCCGGAGTGCGCCGACCCGGCGCACGGCCCGCCGGCGGTGGTCTGGCCGCGGACCCGGCTGACCTTCAACCTCTCCCGGGCGGACGGCCACTGGCTGCTCGGCGTGAGCGAGGGCTCCCCGATCGGCGTGGACCTGGAGGCGGAGCCGCGGATCGACCCCGAGCTGACCGCCCCGCTGGCGTTCACCGAGCGCGAGCTGGCCCATCTGCGAGGCCTGCCCGCCGAGCGGCAGCGCGAGGCCTTCCTGCGCTGCTGGACCCGGAAGGAGGCGGTGGTGAAGGCGGTCGGCGTCGGGCTGGCCGCCGACCTGACCCGGATCGAGGTCCACCCGGACTTCCCCGGGCCGGTCCTGGTCCGCTATGGCGTCGCCCCCGGGCCGACCGCCTGGACCCTCGAGGAGCCGGACTTCGGTCCGGACCTGCACGCGGCGCTGGCCCGGGTGGACGGCTCCACCGGCCCGGTGCGCACCTTCCGCTACGGCGCCGACCCGCTGCCGCGGGCCGAGGCCCCGCTGCTGGCCGAAGCCGCCTGACAGTGCGGGTGCAGGCCGAATATGGGCCAGCCCGAGAGGCTGTTCGAGAACGGCGGGAACAGCCGAACCCCTTTTCCGTACGAGCGATTTCAGGAGACATCGCGATGAGCGAGCAGACCACCGACAACCGCACCTTCCTCGTCGTGCTGAACGACGAGGAGCAGTACTCGATCTGGGCGGCCGGCCGCGAGATCCCGGCGGGCTGGCGCGCCGAGGGCACCCAGGGCAGCCGCGAGGAGTGCCTGGCCCACATCGACCAGGTCTGGACCGACATGCGCCCGCGCAGCCTGCGCGAGCGGATGGCCGCCGCTGCGAGCTGACCCCCACCTCCCCTCCCGACCGACCCCCGAGGCAAGGCAGACCCCGGGGGTCGGCCTTCTCCACCGAGACCCCTTCACGGACCAGGAGCTCCCTGAGATGAATTCCGAGTCGCAGCCGGGTGCGCCGAAAGACGAGCCCACCCTGATCAGTTCGCTCGTCGCGCGCCAGGCGTCGCTGACTCCGGATGCGGTGGCCGTCGTGGACGGCGACCGTGCGGTGACGTACGCCCAGCTCGACGCGCGGGCCAACCAGCTCGCCCACCACCTGATCCGGCTCGGCGCCGGCCCCGAGTCCCCGGTCGGCGTCTGCCTGTACCGCGGCGCGGACCTGGTGGCGGCGCTGCTCGGGGTCTGGCGGGCCGGCGCGGCGTACGTGCCGTTCACCCCCGACCTGCCGCCGCGCCGGCTCGCCCAGCTGCTCACCGCGAGCGGCGCCGGGCTGGTGCTCACCGAGACCGAGACGGCCGGCACCGTGCGCACTGCCGGGGCCCGCCCGGTGATCGTGGACGCGGTCCGCGCCGAACTGGACGCGCTGCCCGCCGAGGCGCCGGCGGCCCGCGCGCACGCCGACAACGCCGCGTACGTGCTCTACACCTCCGGCTCCACCGGCGAGCCCAAGGGCGTGGTGGTCAGCCACGCCGGTATCGCCAACCGGGTCGCCTGGGCGGTGCGCGCCTGCGGCCTGGGCGCCGCCGACCGGGTGCTGCAGAAGACCACGGTCACCTTCGACGCCCACTGCTGGGAGGTCTTCGCCCCGCTGACCTGCGGCGGCGTGCTGGTGCTGGCGCCGCTCGGCGCGGAGAGCGACCCTGCCGCGATGGTCCGCGCGGTCCGCGAGCAGCAGGTGACGGTCCTCCAGCTGGTGCCCTCGGTGCTGCGCCTGGTGGTCGAGGAGGAGCTGGCCGGGTGCGAGGCGCTGCGGCTGGTCTTCTCGGCCGGCGAGCCGCTCCACCACGAGCTGGTGCAGCGCCTGCTGGAGCGCCTCGGCCGCCCGGTCGAGGTGTGGAACACCTACGGCCCCACCGAGTGCTCGATCGACATCACCGCGCACAAGGTGGACACCGCGCTCGCGGCCGGCCCCGTCCCGATCGGCCGTCCGATCTCCGGGATGCGCGTGCTGGTCGTCGACCGCGGCGGCAACCCGGTCGGCCCGGGCACCCCCGGCGAGCTGCTGGCCGGCGGCGTGGGCGTGGCCCGCGGCTACCTCGGCCGGCCCGGCCAGACCGCGGCGGCCTTCGTCCCCGACCCGTTCGCCACCGACGGCTCCCGGCTCTACCGCACCGGCGACCGGGTCCGCTGGCGCCGCGACGGGCAGCTGGAGTACCTCGGCCGGATCGACGACCAGGTCAAGATCAACGGCGTCCGGATCGAGCCCGCCGAGATCGAGCACGTGCTGCTCGGCCACCCGCAGGTCGCCGCTGCCGCGGTCGCCGCGTACGAGGCCGCCGACGGCGCCAAGCGGCTCGCCGCCTACCTGGTCGCCCGCGACGGGCTGGACCTCGCCGAGCTGCGCGGCCACCTCGCCCAGCGCCTGACCACCCCGCAGATCCCCGGCACCTTCGTGCTGCTGGAGAAGCTGCCGCTCGGCCCGACCGGCAAGGTCGACCGCCGCGCCCTGCCCGCGCCCGGCTCGCTGGACGCGGCCGGCCGCCCGGTGCACCGCGCCCCGGTCAGCACCGCCGAGCAGGCTGTCGCCGCCGTCTGGCGCGAGGTTCTCAAGCTCGACCGGGTCGGCCTGGACGACGACTTCTTCCAGCTCGGCGGCACCTCGCTGCAGCTGACCCGGCTGGTCTCCCGGCTCCGCGCCGCGACCGGCTCCACCGTGCAGCTGCGCGGCTTCTTCACCGCCACCACGCTCGCCGCGCAGGCCGAGCTGCTCTCCGCGGACCTGCCCACCGGCCCGCGCCCGGTCGGCCGGGCCGGCCACCTGCCGGTCTCCTACGGGCAGCGCCGGCTCTGGTTCTCCGAGCGGATGAACCCCGGCGGGCCCGAGTGGGTCGCCGCCGTGGTGCTCCGCCCGGCCGCCGGCGCCACCGACGCCGAGGTCTCGCACGCCCTGGACGCCCTGGTCGAGCGGCACGAGGCGCTGCGCACCCGCTTCCCGCTGGTCGACGGCGAGCCCGTCCAGCTGATCGACCCGCCGGCGCCGGTGATCCTGCGCCGCGCGGTCGCCGCCGACCGCGAGCAGGCCACCGAGGTGTTCCACCGGATGCTCGGAGAGGACCAGGCGATCGGCTTCGACCTGGCGAGCGGCCCGCTGTTGCGCGCCGTCCTGGTCCGCCGGCCCGACGGCGAGTCGCTGCTCGGCATCGCGCTGCACCACATCGCCACCGACGGCTGGTCCACCGCCGTCCTGGAGCGCGAGTTCCACGAGCTGCTGGCCGCCCACCGCGAGGGCCGGCTGCCCGAGCTGCCGCAGCTGCCGGTGCAGTACGCCGACTACGCGGTCTGGCAGCTGGAGCAGCTCGGCGAGGAGGCCCTGGGCCGCGAACTCGCCCACTGGACCGGCGAGCTGGCCGGCCTGGAGCCGCTGCAGCTGCACACCGACCTGCCCCGCCCGGCGGTCCGCGACGGCCGCGGCTCGGTGGTCCCGTTCGCGGTGCCCGCCGAGGTCGCCGGCCCGCTGCTGGCCCTCGGCCGCAGCCGCGGCGCCACCCCGTTCATGACCCTGCTCACCGCGTACGCCACCGTGCTCGGCCGCTGGACCGGCCAGTGGGACCTGGCGATCGGCACCCCGGTCGCGGGCCGCGACGTGCCCGAGGTGGAGCACGTGGTCGGCTTCTTCCTCAACAGCCTGGTGCTGCGCTGCGACCTGGACCGTGCCGCCTCCTTCGAGCAGGCGCTGGCCTCGGTCCGCCGTACCGCCACCACCGCCTTCGCCCACCAGCAGATGCCCTTCGACCGGCTGGTCGAGGAGCTCGCCCCCGAGCGCGACCTGGCCCGCACCCCGCTCTTCCAGGTCGCCTTCGACCTGCACGACGGCGAGTTCAACGGCCTGATCGGCGACGACGACGACCTCGAACTGCTGCGCCGGATGTGGCAGGCCACCCACACCGACCTGACCCTGGTGCTGCGCGTCCAGCCGGACGGCTCGCTGGTCGGCGGCCTGGAGTACGACACCGCCCTGTTCACCGAGGCGACCGTGGCCCGGATGGCCGGCCACTTCCGCACGGTGCTCGCGGCGGCCGCCGCCGACCCGGACGGCGCGCTGGAGGAGCTGGAGCTGCTCGCCGACGGCGAGGCCGCCGAGCTGGAGCGCTGGAGCACCGCGCCCGGCGAGCAGCCGGCCCGCTCGGTCCTGGAGTCCTTCGAGCTCGCCGCCGCCGAGCGGCCCGAGGCCGTCGCGGTGGCCGGTCCCGGCTTCGCGGTGAGCTACCGGGAGCTGGCCGAGCGCTCCGACCGCCTCGCCCGGCACCTGGCCGGCCTCGGCGTCGGCCCGGAGTCCCTGGTCGGCGTGCTGCTGGACCGCGGCCCGGACCTGTTCACCGCCCTGCTGGGCATCTGGAAGGCCGGCGGCGCCTACCTGCCGCTGGACCCGTCCTTCCCGGCCGAGCGGATCGAGCGGATGCTCACCGAGGGCCGCGCGGCCGCCGTGGTCACCGGCCACGGCCACGCCGGGCGGATCACCGCCGGAGCGCACCTGGTCGACCTGGACCGCGACGCCGAGGCGATCGCGGCCCACCCGGCCACCACCCCGGCCGTCGAGCGCGACCTCGACACCCTGGCGTACGCCATCTTCACCTCCGGCTCCACCGGCCGCCCCAAGGGCGTCGCCGTCACCCACCGCGGCCTGGCCAACCACGTCGCCTGGGCCGCCGCCGAACTGGTCGGCGCGGGTACCGGCGGCGGGGCGCTGTTCTCCTCGCACGCCTTCGACCTGGTCGTCCCCAACCTGTGGGCGCCGCTCACCGTCGGCCAGCGGGTCTGGGTGCTGCCGCAGGACCAGGACGGCGCCAAGCTGGGCGCCGAGCTGGTCGCGGCCGGCCCGTTCAGCTTCCTCAAGCTGACCCCCGGCCACCTGGAGATCCTCGGCCACCAGGTCACCGAGGCCGAGGCCGCCGAGCTGGCCGGCGTGGTGGTGGTCGCGGGCGAGGCGCTCTCCGGCGCCCTCGCCGACCGCTGGGCCGGCCTGCTCGGCCCGGACCGCCTGGTCAACGAGTACGGCCCGACCGAGGCCTCGGTCGGCACCTGCATCCTGCCGCTCACCGCGCCGGTCACCGCCGCCACGGTGCCGATCGGCCGCCCGCTGCCCGGCATGGTGATGCGCGTCCTGGACGAGCGGCTGCGCCCGGTCCCGGCCGGGGTCCGCGGCGAACTGTACGTCGGCGGCACCGGCGTGGCCCGCGGCTACCTCAACCGTCCCGGCCTGACCGCCGAGCGCTTCCTGCCCGACCCGTACGGCGCCCCCGGTGACCGGCTCTACCGCACCGGCGACATCGCCCGGGTGCTGGACGGCGGCGTGGTCGACTTCCTCGGCCGCGGCGACGACCAGGTGAAGATCCGCGGCTACCGGGTGGAGCTCGGCGAGATCCGCGCCGTCCTGCTGGACCATCCGCAGGTGACCGACGCCGTGGTGGTGCCGCTGCGCCGCCCGTCCGGCGACACCGCGCTGGCCGCCTACGTGGTCGGCGGGGCCGAGGAGCTGGCCGCGCACTGCGCCGGCCGGCTGCCCGACTACATGGTGCCGACCAGCTTCACCACGATGGCCGCGCTGCCGCTGAACGCCAACGGCAAGGTCGACAAGGGCCGGCTGCCCGACCCGGCGGAGACCGCCCCCGAGGGCCCGGTCGCCCCGCGCGACGAGGTCGAGCAGGCCATCGCCGACCTGTGGGCCTACCTGCTGGACACCGACCGGATCGGCGTCCACGACAACTTCTTCTACATCGGCGGCAACTCCATCCTGGCGATCCGTCTGATCGCCCAGCTGCAGGAGCTGTTCCAGCTCGACCTCCCGGTGCGGGTGGTCTTCGAGTCCCCGACCGTGGCCGGCCTGGCCCGCGACATCGAGGACCGGATCCGCGCCGAGATCGACCAGCTCTCCGACGCCGAGCTGGCCGCCGCCACCGACTCTCTCCCGAAGGAGCCCCACGCATGACCGCCGACGCCCTGCGCGAGCAGCTGCTGCGCCAGCGCCTGGCCGGACGCCGTACCGCCCGGCCGGCGGCCGAGGGCATCGGCCGCGCCGACCGCACCGCCCCGCTGCCGCTCGGCCACGGCCAGCAGCAGATGTGGTTCCTGAACCGCCTGGAGCCGGAGAGCAACGAGTACCTGGTGCCGTTCGCCCTGCGGCTGACCGGCCCGCTGGACCGCGCCGCCCTCCAGGACGCCTGGCAGCGCACCCTGGACCGGCACGAGATCCTGCGCACCCGCTACGCCGGGACCGGCCGCGAGCCCGTCCAGCTGATCGACCCGCCGGCCCCGGTGGAGCTGGAGCTGGTCGACCTGTCCCGGATCCCCGCCGGGCGCCGCGAGGCCGAGGCGCTGGAGCAGGCCGGCGCGGTGCTCTCCGCGCCGTTCGACCTGGCCGCCCAGTGGCCGGTGCGCGGCCGCCTGCTCCGGCTCGCCGAGCAGGAGCACGTGCTGGCCGTGGTCTTCCACCACATCGCCTGCGACGCCTGGTCCACCGGCGTGTTCGGCGCCGACCTCGGCGAGTTCTACTCCGCCGCGGTCGAGGGCCGCACCGCCGCCCCGCGGCCGGTCGAGCTGCAGTACGCCGACTACGCCGTGTGGCAGCGCGAGAAGCTCACCGGCGCCGAGCTGGAGCGCCAACTCGCCTACTGGCGCGAGCAGCTGGCCGGCGTCACCGCCACCGAGCTGCCCGCCGACCGGCCCCGCCCGGCGATCCGCAGCCACGCCGGCGGCGAGCACACCTTCCCGCTGGACGCCGAACTCGCCGCTCCGCTGCGCGAGTTGGCCGCCTCGCTGAACACCACCCCGTACACCGTGCTGCTCACCGCCTTCCAGGCGCTGGTCTCCCGCTGGACCGGCGGCCGGGACGTCCCGGTCGGCACCGTGGTCTCCGGCCGCGGCCGCGCCGAGCTGCAGCACCTGATCGGCTACTGCATCAACAGCGTCGTGGTGCGCGGCCGCTGGGAGGGCGACCCGCTCTTCTCCGAGCTGGTCGAGGCCGGCCGGGACGCGCTGCTCGCCGCCTTCGACCACCAGCAGGTGCCGTTCGCCCAGCTGGTCGCCGACCTCGCCCCCGAGCGCGACCTCTCCCGCACCCCGCTGTACCAGGTCGCCTTCACCATGCACGAGGAGCGCCTCGGCGCCTTCGCGTTCAGCGGCCTGACCGCCGGGCGCTTCGGCGAGGGCGACGGCGTCGCCAAGGTCGACCTCACCCTGCAGGTCCTCACCAACCCCGACGGCACGCTCAGCGGCCAGTTCCTGTACGCCACCGCGCTGTTCGACCCGGAGACGGTCGAGCGGTTCGCCGGCCACTTCAACCGGCTGCTGGCCTCCGCGCTGGCCGAGCCGGGCCGCCGGCTCTCCGAGCTGGCGCTGCTGGACGAGGCCGAGCTGGCCACCGTCACCGAGCGGCCCGCCCCGGGCGCCGAGGACACCGGCACCGCCCACGCGCTGTTCGAGCAGTGGGCCGCGCGCACCCCCGACGCCCCGGCGGTCACCGCCGGCGGCACCACCCTGAGCTACCGCGAGCTCAACGAGAAGGCCAACCGCATCGCGCACTTCCTGCGCGCCCGCGGCGCCGGACCGGACCGCCTGGTCGGCATCTGCCTGGAGCGCGGCGCGGACCTGATGCCCGCCCTGCTCGGCGTCCTCAAGTCCGGCGCCGGCTACCTGCCGCTGGACCCGGCCGCCCCCGACGAGCGCCTGACGTACGTGCTCACCGACGCCCGCGCCGAGGTGCTGCTGACCACCGCCGACCTGGCGGAGCGGCTGGGCGGCGCCTTCACCGGCCAGGTGGTCGCGGTGGACGACGCCGAGACCTTCGCAGACTTCCCGGCCGACGACCCGGCGGCGACCGCCGTCGCGGACAACCTGATCTACACCATCTACACCTCCGGCTCCACCGGCCGCCCCAAGGGCGTCGCGCTCTCCCACCGCAACGTGGTCCGGCTGATGACCACCGCCGCCGGGCACTACGGCTTCGGCCCCGGCGACACCTCCTCGATGACCCACTCGTACGCCTTCGACGTGTCGGTCTTCGAGATGTGGGCCGCGCTGGCCTTCGGCGGCACCCTGCTGGTCGTCCCCACCGAGACCACCCGCTCGCCCGAGGAACTGCTCGACCTGCTCGCCGAGCAGCGCGTCACCGTCCTCTCGCAGACCCCGACCGCGTTCCGCGCGCTGGTCTCGGCCGCCGCCGACGGCGACCCGCGGATCGAGCGGCTGGCGGTCCGGGCCGTGGTGTTCGCCGGCGAGAAGCTGGAGATCCCGGAGCTCGCCCCCTGGGTCGAGCGGATCGGCCTGGAGCGCACCGCGCTGGTCAACATGTACGGCATCACCGAGACCACGGTGCACACCACCTACCACCGGATCGGCGCCGCCGACCTGGCCGGCACCGCGGGCAACGCGATCGGCCGTCCGCTCGCCGACCTCGCCGTCCGGCTGCTCGACCGGGACGGCAACCTCGTCCCGGTCGGCGTCGCGGGCGAGATCCACGTGGCCGGACCGGGCGTGGCCCGCGGCTACGTCAACCAGCCCGGCCTGACCGCCGAGCGCTTCGTGCCGGACCCGTGGGGCCCGGCCGGCTCCCGGATGTACCGCTCCGGCGACCTGGCCCGCCGGCTGCCCGACGGCTCGCTGGAGTTCCTCGGCCGGATCGACGACCAGGTGAAGATCCGCGGCTACCGGATCGAGCTGGGCGAGATCCAGGCGGTGCTGGCCGCCCACCCGGCCGTCCGGCAGGCCGCCGTCCTGGTCCGCGAGGACCAGCCCGGCGACAAGCAGCTGGTCGCCTACCTGGTCGCCGAGGACGGCACCGTCCCGGCGCCCGAGGAGCTGGCCGCGCACGCCGCCGTCGCCCTGCCCGGCTACATGGTCCCGGCCGCCTACGTGCTGCTGGAGGCGCTGCCGCTGACCGTCAACGGCAAGCTCGACAAGCGCGCCCTGCCCGCCCCCGGCCGCTCCGCGCTGCGCGGCCGGCGCGGCTACCAGGCCCCGCGCACCCTCTCCGAGCAGCGGATGGCCGCCGTCTGGCAGTCCGTCCTGGGCCTGGAGCGGGTCGGCGTCGAGGACTCCTTCTTCGACCTCGGCGGCGACTCGATCCGCGCCGTCGCCCTGGTCGGCGCGCTGCGCGCCGAGGGCTTCGACGTGGCCGTGCGCGACGTCTTCCTGCACCGCACGGTGGCCGCGCTGGCCTCCTTCGCCGCGGGCCGGGCGGTGCTCGGCGAGGAGCACGGCATCGAGCCGTTCGCGCTGATCACCTCGGCCGACCGGGCCGAGCTGCCGGCCGGCGTCACCGACGCGTACCCGCTGTCGCAGAACCAGATCGGCATGCTGGTCGAGATGCTGGCCGACGACGGCCGCAACCTCTACCACAACGTCACCACCTTCCGGATCAACGACCCGGCGCCGTTCGACGCCGCCGCCTTCGAGGCGGCCGGCGCGGTGGTGGTGGAGCGCCACGAGATCCTGCGCACCGCGATCCACCTGACCGGCTACTCCGAGCCGCTGCAGCTGGTGCACGCCGGCGCGGTGCTGCCCTTCGGCCACCGCACGCTGACCGGGCTGTCGAAGGACGACCTGGCCGCCGAGCTCCAGCGGTTCACCGCCGCCCAGCGCGGCGAGCTGTTCGACCTGGCGACCCCCTCGCTGATGCGCTTCCACATCCACGACACCGCCGACGGCGGCTACTGGATCTCGGTGACCGAGTGCCACCCGATCCTGGAGGGCTGGTCCCACCACTCGCTGCTGATGGAGCTGCTCGGCGTCTACCGCTCGCTGCGCGAGGGCGGGCCGGTGGAGCCCTTCCACCCGGCGCCGATCCGCTTCGCCGACTTCATCGCCGCCGAGCGCGCCTCGCTGGAGTCCGCCGAGGACCAGGCGTACTGGCGCGGCGTGGTGGAGGACTCCGCCCGCTTCGAGCTGCCGGCCGGCTGGGGCGACCCGCAGGCCGGGGAGGACTCCGCCAAGATCCAGACCGAGGTGTCCTGGGCCGACCTGGAGGACGGCCTGCGCGAGCTCGCCGCCCGGGCCGACGCCTCGCTGAAGAGCGTGATGGTCGCCGCGTACGCCAAGGTGATGAGCCGGCTCACCGACGCCGACTCGACGTACGTCGGCCTGGTCTGCGACGCCCGGCCCGAGGCGCTCGGCGCCGACCGGGTGTACGGCATGTACCTCAACACCGTGCCGTTCACCGTCGACCGCACCCCCGGCAGCTGGCTGGAGCTGGTGCGCCGCACCTTCGACCGCGAGGTCGCGATGTGGCCGCACCGCCGCCACCCGATGCCGGCCATCACCCGCGCGGCGGGCGGCGGCCGCCGCCTGGTGGACGTCTTCTTCAACTACCAGGACTTCCACCAGCTGGACTCCGGCCTGATCGGCCTGGAGGGCAGCGACGACAGCCCGACCGAGTTCCCGCTGACCATCTCCTCGCGGGCCGGCCACGTCATCCTCACCGCCGACCCGCGGGTGCTCTCCGCGCAGGCCTGCGCCCGGATCGCCGCGATGTTCCGCGAGGTGCTGGCCGCGATGGCCGGCGACCCGGACGGCGACTCCACCGCCGACCTGCTCCCCGCGGACGAGCGCCGCCGGCTGACCGAGGAGCTGGCCGTCACCCCCGGCACCGCGCCGACCCGCTCCGTGCCGGCCGCCGTCGAGGCCGCGCTGGCCGCCGACCCGGCGGGCATCGCGATCCGCGCCCACGGCTGCGAGCCGGAGGTGCTGACCAACGCCGAGCTGGACGCCCGGGCCAACCGCCTGGCGCACCGGCTGAAGGCGCTCGGCGCCGGCCCCGAGCGGGTCGTCGCCGTCCAGCTGGCCCGCGGCCCGGAGCTGCTGGTCGCCCTGCTGGCCGCCTGGAAGACGGGCGCGGCGTACCTGCCGATCGACCCGGCCGCGCCCGCGGCGCGCGTCGCCTACCTGCTGTCCGACGCCGACGCGGTCGCCCTGGTCGGTGAGGGCACGCACGCCGTCCCGACGGTGCGGGTCGCCGACGCGGACGGCGAGAGCGCCGCACCGATCGCGCTCACCGAGGACCTGGACCGGCTGGCGTACGTCATCTACACCTCCGGCTCCACCGGGCAGCCCAAGGGCGTGCAGATCTCGCACCGCGCGCTGGCCGGCTACCTGGAGTTCGCGGCCGCCGACTACCTGGCCGACAACCGGGGCGGCGCGGCGCTGTTCTCCTCGGTCGCCTTCGACCTGGTCGTCCCCACCCTGTGGGTGCCGCTGGCCCACGGTCGCCCGGTGCACGTCTTCCCGGACACCCTGGACCCGGCCGACCTGGGCCGGGCCCTCACCGAGGCCGGCCCGTTCGACTTCCTCAAGCTGACGCCCGGCCACCTGGAGATGCTGGAGCGCCAGTTCGGCGACGGCGCCCCCGGCCTGGCGCCCACCCTGGTGGTCGGCGGCGAGGCACTGACCGCGCGCACCGCCGTCCGCTGGTGCGAACTGCTCGGCGGCGCCCGGGTGGTGAACGAGTACGGCCCGACCGAGGCGACCGTCGGCAACGCGGTGCACGCCGTGACCGGCCCGATCGAGCAGGAGGTCGTCCCGATCGGCCGGCCGATCCCCGGCACCTCGATGTACGTGCTCGACGAGCAGCTGCGCCCGGTCCCGGCCGGCGTGGCAGGCGAGCTGTACATCGGCGGCGCCCACCTGGCCCGCGGCTACCTCGGCCGCCCCGGCATGACCGCCGAGCGCTTCGTCCCGGACCCGTACGGCGCCCCCGGCGCCCGGCTGTACCGCACCGGCGACCTGGTGCGGATCCTGGCCGACGGCGCCGCCGACTTCCTCGGCCGCCGCGACGACCAGGTGAAGGTCCGCGGCTACCGGATCGAGCTCGCCGAGATCGAGTCGGTGCTGACCGGCCACCCGGCCGTGGTCGAGGCCCGGGTGCTGGTGTCGGGCGGCGCGCTGGTCGCGTACGTGGTCGGCGAGACCGCCGGACTGGCCGAGCACGTCGCCGGGTTCCTGCCCGAGTACATGGTGCCGGGCGCGTTCGTGGCACTGCAGCGGATGCCGCTGACCGCCAACGGCAAGCTCGACCGGGCCGCGCTGCCCGCCGTCGACGGCGCCGCCGTCGCCCGCACCGGGTACGTCGCCCCGCGCGACGCGCTGGAGGAGCGGATCACCGCCGTCTGGCAGTCCGTCCTGGGCCTGGAGCGGGTCGGCGTCGAGGACTCCTTCTTCGACCTCGGCGGCGACTCCATCCGCGCCGTCTCGCTGGTCGGCGCGCTGCGCGCCGACGGCCTGGACGCCGGTGTGCGCGACGTCTTCGCGCACCGCACCCCGGCCGGCCTGGCCGCGGTCCTGGCCTCCCGCGGCGAGGCCGTGGCGACCCGCCTGGTCGAGCCCTTCCAGCTGGTCACCGCGGCCGACCGGGCGCTGCTCCCGGAGGGCCTGGCGGACGCCTACCCGCTCTCCCAGAACCAGCTCGGCATGCTGGTCGAGACGCTCGCCTCGGACAGCGGCAACACCTACCTGGACGTCGCCTCCTTCCTGATCGGCGACGACAAGCCGTTCGCCTTCCCGGCCTTCCGCGAGGCGGTCCGGCTGGTGGGGGAGCGGCACGACATCCTGCGCACCTCGTTCAGGCTCACCGGCCTCTCGGTGCCGATGCAGCTGGTCCACCGCGAGGTGGAGATCGAGACCGGGCTGTCCGACATCAGCGACCTGACCGCCGAGCTGCAGCAGATCGAGCTGGAGTGCTTCGTCGCCGACGAGCAGAACCGGGTCTTCGACGTCCACGCCCCGCGGCCGATGCTGAGGATCTTCGTGCACGTCCACGGCGCCGACGCCTGGCGCTGCACCTTCACCAAGAGCCACGCCACGCTGGACGGTTGGAGCTACCACCTGTTCCTGCGCGAGCTGATCGCGGTCTACCGCGAGCTGCGCGACGGCCTGCCGGTCACCGGCGGCGAGGCGGGCGGCGCCCGGTTCGCCGACTCGATCGGCGCCGAGCTGGCCGCCCTCGGCTCGGCCGGCACCCGCGACTACTGGCAGACGGTGGTGGACGGCAACGCCCGGCTGGAGCTGCCGACCGTCTGGCGCGGCGACCTCGCCGCCCCGGCCGGCCGGGTCCGCTCGGGCCTGCGCTTCGCCGACCTGACGCCCGGCCTGAAGGCCGCCGCCGCGGCGGCCGGCGTCTCGATGAAGAGCGTGCTGCTGACCGCGCACCTCAAGGTGCTCGGCCAGCTCACCCACGAGACCCCGTTCCACACCGGCGTGGTCTGCCACACCCGCCCGGAGGCCCCGGGCGCGGACCGGCTGCTCGGCATGCTGCTGAACACCGTCCCGTTCGCCTTCCGTCCCGGCGCCCCGACCTGGCGCGAGCTGGTCCGCGAGGTGTACGAGGCCGAGGCCGCGATGTGGGCGCACCGGCACTTCCCGATGCCCGCCATCCAGGCCGACCTGGCCGGCGGCAACCGCCTGGTCGACGCCTTCTTCTCGTACCTCGACTTCGGCGACCTGGAGGCCGAGGACATCGCCTCCGGCACCACCGGACTCAACACCAGCTCCACCGAGTTCGGCCTGGGCGTCACCACGCTCGACGACATCCTCACCATCCGCACCAGCACCCACACCATGACCCAGGAGCACGCCGACCGGCTGGCCGGCATGTACCGGGCCGTGCTCGCGGCGATCGCCGCCGACGTGGACGGCGACGCCCGGGCGACCTACCTGCCCGAGGGCGAGGCCCAGTGGCTGTGGGAGCAGGCGCCGGGCCGCGAGGCCGACTTCGGCGGCCTGACCACGCCGGAGCGGATCGCCGCGCAGGCGGCGGCCACCCCGGACGCGGTGGCCGTGGTCGCCGGCGGTGTCGAGGTGACGTACGCCCAGCTGATCGGCCGGGCCGACGTGGTCGCCGAGCGGCTGCGCGCGGTCGGCGTCGGTACGGGCTCCGTGGTCGGCGTGGTGCTCGACCGGGGCGTGGACCTGCTGGCCGGCTTCCTCGGCGTCTGGCGCGCGGGCGCGGCGTACCTGCCGCTCGACCCGACCTACCCGGTCAAGCGTCTGGCCACTACCCTGGCGGACGCCTCGGCGGCGGCCCTGCTCACCGAGCACCCCTACGACGGCAAGCTGGGAGGCCTCTTCGATGGTCCTGTCGTATCTGCGGCGGCGGACGCTGCTGCTCTGGACACGCCGCCGGCCGCCGCTCCGGCGCCCGTCGACCCGGACGCTCTCGCCTATGTGATCTACACCTCGGGGTCGACGGGTCGGCCGAAGGGTGTGGAGGTGACGCACGCGGGTCTGGTGAACCACCTGGGGTGGGCGGCGGAGGAGTTGTGCGTCGCGCCGGGCGGTTCGGCGGTGTTCTCGTCGGTGGCGTTCGACCTGGT
>NZ_JBICYJ010000032.1:0-101892 GCF_043200835.1 Kitasatospora sp. NPDC048365 | reverse complement strand
CCCCGGCCCCGCCCCCCCCCCCCCCCCCCCCCCCCCCCCCCCCCCCCCCCCCCCCCCCCCCCCCCCCCCCCCCCGGCGGGCGCAGCCGTCAGCGGGCCTGGACCGTCAGCACGGCCACGTCGGACAGGCCGGACGGCGCGGCCTTGCCGGTCACCTCCCAGTGCCCGGGCGAGGCTTCCGCGAACCCGCGCAGCACCAGCGTCGCGGTGCTGTTGGAACAGCGCTGCGCGCCCAGGACACCGCTCCGGCCCGTCCCCACGTCGCGCCAGCGGAACTCCACCGTGTCGGCGGACCCGCAGCCGTAGAAGCTGACCGTCAGGTCCCGGCCCACCGTGAAGGTCTCCGGCAGGACCGTCACGTCGACGCTTCTGCCACTGGCGGTGCTGCTGGGCGTACTGGTGCTCGTACTGCGGTTCCGCTTCTTCTTCTTGCCCCCGCCGGTCCCGCACGCCGCCAGCGTCATCACCAGCAGTACGGCCACCGCGGCAGCCAAAGGTCGCCTGACCATCCGATCCCCCCGAAGTCGTGTCAGAGCCACGAGGATGTCAGGTGGTCAATGCGAATGCCAATCGGAGGTGACCGCCGCCCGCGCCGGCCGTGACCTGGGCGGCGGTCGTTAATCCGTCAATTGCCCACCCGGAAGCCGTACTTGTCGGCAAGCTTCTGCAGCGAGGCCCGGCCGGGGTGGCCGTCCGCGGCCCTGCCCTCGTACCCGAGGACATGCTGCCAGTCCGAGTAGGCCTTGAGCGTCAGGGTGCCCCAGGAGCCGTCGACGTACGCGTTGTCGAGCAGGCCCTCGCCCGCCAGCCCCTTCTCCACCAGCAGGACCTGCGTCCAGTACGGCGAGCGGTGTCCGGTCGGCGCGGGGACGTCGGCGGCGATGGCGTGCTCCAGCTGCCCGAGGTAGACCCACGGCCGCGGGTCGACGCCGCTCTGCGGCGCGTCGGGCGGCTGCGCGAGTTCGGTGTACGCGGCGGAGGTCCGGCCGCCCCAGCGGGGGTCTGCGGAGAGCCGGCCCTCCGGGAACGGCGGGCAGCCGTAGCCGTACACCCGGACGCCGCGGCGCGGGATCGGACCGCGCAGGTAGACGCCGTCACCCTGGCTGGAGCCGGTCAGGTTGGTGTTGCCGCCGACCGTCCAGATGTTGTCCGCGTCGAACTTGTACACCCGCTCGATGTGGCTGCCGCCCGCGCCCCACTCCTCGTCGGCGGTGCCGTAGAACACCTCGGCGCCGACCATCGGGTACTCCGACCACCAGCCCTTGTCGTGGAAGTAGCGCACCCCGTCCGGGCAGAAGATCGACAGCAGGCAGTAGTCCTCCAGCCCGGCCTTCCAGGTCCCCCAGGACTGGAAGGTGTAGCACCAGGCCTTGTTCTGCCAGCTGCCCGGGACCTTCCCCGCCTCGATCAGCTCCTGGGCGTACTTGGTGTAGTTGTTCTCCCCCTCGCGGTAGCCGTTCTCCCCCATCAGCAGCTCCAGGCAGCCCCGGATCCGGGAGCCGGTCGCCCCCGTCGCCGGCGGCTGCCCGTCGTGCGGCTCGCCGAGGGCGCCGTCCAGGTACTGCTTGTACGCGCCGCCGGTGTACGTCGACCACGGCGACCAGCCGCCGGCGTCCTGCTGGATCGCCCGGGCGGCCTTCGCGTTGTACTGCGGGTCGGCGAGCGAGGACTCGATCCGCAGGTTGTCGGGGTAGCCGTACTCCTGCGGTCTGCGCAGCGAGCGGATCTGGAACAGGCCGATGCTCGGGCCCCAGGTGTTGTTCACCAGGGTGGTGTCCCCGACGGCGTCCGGTCGGCCGCCGGACTCCGCCATCGCGACCGCCCCGGCGATGCGGATGTCGTCACCGCCGAAGCCGGCGTCCTTCGCCAGGTCACAGAGTTGGGAAAATGTCAGCGCCATCGTCATTGCACCCCTTCCGCTGACGAACCGTTTCCCATGGTCCGCCCGGCTCCGACACCTCGCATCCCACCGCGACGGACTGCGGCAGGAGCGGCGCCGGGCGCTCGTCCGGCCTCCGCGGCACGGGCTCACCGCGCGTGACCCTCCCGAGAGTCGGCCGGCCCCGCGGGCCCGGGTCGCGCCGCCCCAGGACCCGGTCGGCCGGGGGATCGGTTGCCCGTAGCCGCACTTCGTCGGGCTCCGCTGTCACGCTCCGGTGTCCACCGGGCGGAAGGCCGAAGGGTCCGCGGTCCGGCAGGTCGGCACGCGGTTGCGGCACCACCCGCGGCTGTGGGGACTCAGTCGCAGCTGGTGCCGGTCGGCCAGGTGCGGCCGAGGGCGGCGGCGAGGGCCGCGCCCTGGCGGTGGCCGGCGCGGGCGGCGGCGGGGCGGCGGGCGTTGGCGGTGAGGTCGCGGCCCATCGCGCGGCGGGCCTGGTCGTCCGGGACGACCAGGGTGACGAACGCGCCGGCGGCGCGCAGCTCGGCGGCCTGCTGCCGGGCGTCGGGGTGCGGTCCGACGGCGGTGGGGACTGGGGCGACGGCCAGCACCTGGCGGTGGCCGGCGGCGAGTTGGAGGTTGGCGGTGGCGCGGGTGCCGCCGTCGATCCAGCGCCGGCCGAGGGCGGTGGCGGGCGGCCAGACCAGGGGGACGGCGCAGCTGGCGGCGACCGCGTCGGCGAGTGGGAGGCCGGAGTGCGCGTCGAAGGCCTCGACCTGTCCGCTGTCCGCGTCGACGGCGGCGATCCGCAGGGTGCGGTCCGGCCAGGCGGTGGCGTCGCGCAGCAGGGTGCGGACGGTGGCGTGGAGGTCGTGGGCGGGGTCGGTGCGCGCGTCGAGGGCGGCGCGGGCGAGCCGGGTGACGGAGCGTTCGGGGTCGCGGGTGGCGAGCGCCGCCCACAGGTAGCGGACGGTCTGAGCCGCGGTGACGCCGAGCTCGACCCGGTCGAGGTCGGCGAGTTGACGGTCGTACAGCTCGGCCGGTGTCTCGCCGGCCAGCAGCCGGGAGCCGAAGACCGCACCGGCGGAGGTGCCGATGACGGTGTCGGCGGCGGCCGGGTCGACCCCGCCGTCGGCGAGGCCGGCGAGGACGCCGGTGAGCCACGCCCCGCCGACCGGTCCGCCGCCGCCCAGGACCAGTGCCGTGCCGTCCATGTTCCCCACTCCCCCTTCAAAACGGGGAGCACTCCCCGTTTCATCTCCGTGCGAGGATAGCAGCCGAACCGGGGAGTACTCCCCGCTCGACCGAGGGAGTGGCATGGGCAGCATCACCCGATCCGGCACCGACGGGACAGCAGCGCCGCTGCGGCGCGACGCCCGGCGCAGCCGGGAGCTGCTGCTCGACGCGGCCCGGCAGGTCTTCGCCGACCGCGGCCTGGACGCGCCGCTCGACGTGATCGCCCGCCGCGCGGGCGTCGGCAACGCCACCCTGTACCGGCACTTCCCCACCCGGGCCGCCCTGGTCGACGCCGTCTTCGGCGACCTGCTCGCCGCCACCGGGGCCGCCGGCGAACGGGCCCGCGCCGCCGAGGACGCCTGGCAGGGGCTCACCGACTACCTGCAGCACGTCTTCGCGACACTGGCCGCCGACCGCGGCACCAACGACCTGATGACCACGCACCTCCCGGACAGCGCCGCCCTGCAGGCCGTCCACGAGCACAACCGGCAGACCGTCGACCTGCTCCTCGGCCGCGGCCGCGACCAGGGCAGCGTCCGCGCCGACCTCACCACCGAGGACCTGCTGCTCGCCCTCGCCGCCCTCGGCCGCACCGTCCCGGCCCTCGCCGGCGCCGTCGGCCCCGACGCCTGGCGCCGCCCGCTCGCCCTGTTCCTCGACGGCCTGCGCCCCTCCCCCGCGCACCCGCCGCTGCCCGCCCCGGCCCTCACCTCCGAGCAGCTCGCCGGCGTCCTCCACCACCTGGGCCCGCACCGCGCCGGCTGACAGCCGGATGCCCGGCCACCCCGGGAGGCGGGGTGGCCGGGCATCGCGCGGAGGCTAGGAGAGCGGGACGACCTGCTCCGCCTGCGGACCCTTCGGCCCCTGGGTGACGTCGAACTCGACGCGCTGGTTCTCCTCCAGGCCGCGGTAGCCCGAGGTCTGGATGGCGCTGAAGTGGACGAACACGTCCGGGCCTCCGGCGTCAGGGGCGATGAAGCCGAATCCCTTCTCCGCGTTGAACCACTTCACAGTTCCCTGCTGCGGCATGCTGACGTCCTCATCTCCGGTCAGGCCGACGGTCGGCGTACGCGGTCGGCCCGTCCGATCCCGGACGTCCGGCCGCGCACACATCCTGGCAGCGAGGAGGCCGAAGACCCGCTCGCCACTCCGACCCCGGCCGGGTCCGCGATGCGATCACCGCACCCGCCTGCGTCCGACCGCCCCACCGGCGCAGGCCCCGGGCGTGCTTTCCGCTGCTCCGTTCGAATGAGACCACCCGGACGGCCGTGCGGCGCCGCGGGGATCGACGGGGATTCGCTGCTGTGATGGGGCGGTCGTACCGGTGGACGGAGAGGAAGCACGTAGTGAGTGCCGCAGAGGAGCGGGTGTCGCCGACCGCGTACGTGGACCTGGTGACCGCCACGGTCGGGTTCACCCTCACCTTCTGGGCGTGGAACCTGATCGCACCGCTGGCCGGCGAGTTCGACAAGACGCTGCACATGTCCTCGTTCGAGCAGTCCCTGCTGGTGGCGGTGCCGGTGCTGGTCGGTTCGCTCGGCCGGGTGCCGGTCGGCGCGCTGACCGACCGGTACGGCGCCCGGCTGATGTTCCCGCTGATCTCGGGGCTGACCATCGTCCCGGTGCTGCTGCTGATCCCGGCCCGCGACTCGTACGGGGCGCTGCTCGCCGTCGGCTTCCTGCTGGGCCTCGGCGGCACGACCTTCGCGATCGGCGTGCCGCTGGTGAACTCGTGGTTCCCGCCGCACAAGCGCGGCCTGGGCGTCGGCGTGTTCGGCATGGGCATGGGCGGCGTGGCCCTGTCCGGGTACTTCACCCCGCGGATGTGGAAGCACGACCACAACCTGCCGTTCCTGGTCCTCGCGGGGGCGCTGGCGGTGTACGTGGTGATCGCCCTGCTGTTCATCCGCGACCGCCCGGACCGGGTGGTACCGACCTCCCCGCTCACCGAGCGCCTCGCCCGGGCCGGGCGGCTGCGGGTGACCTGGGAGCTCTCGGCGCTGTACGCGATCGGCTTCGGCGGGATCGTGGCGTTCGGCGTCTACCTCCCGACGTACCTCAAGACCTGGTACCACCTGTCGGCGACCGACGCCGGCACCAAGGCCGCCGGCTTCGCGCTGATGACCGTGATCTTCCGACCGATCGGCGGCTGGCTGTCGGACCGGATCCACCCGGCGGTGGTCACCGCCTGGGCCCTGGCGCTGACCGCGCTGTTCGCCATCGTCCAGGCCTTCGACCCGGACCTCAGCCCGGTCGGCACGATCGCCTTCCTGCTGATGGCGGTCGGCCTCGGCACCACCAGCGGAGCGGTGTTCGCGCTGGTCGCCCAGGTCACCCCGGTCGCCCAGGTGGGCAGCGTGACCGGCATCGTGGGCGCGATCGGCGGACTCGGCGGCTTCGTGCCCCCGCTGGTGATGGGCGCGATCTACAGCGCGCAGGGCAGCTACTCGATCGGCTTCATGCTCCTCTCCGACCTGGCGCTCGCGGGCTGCGTCTACGCGGCGGTCCGAATGCGCACCATCCGCCCCGGCGAAACCGCCTGACCCCGGCCGCACAGGCTCCGGAACGGGTGACGGAGTGTCGGGAACGGTGCCACGGGCCTGACACCCTGGGCATTGCCGCAGGTCGGGGCCGCCGCATAGCGTGCCCGCACCGAGCAACGCCCACCGACGGAAGCAGCTCCGACGTGACCACGCCCACCACCGTCAACGGCGGTGTCTCCCACTGGCACACCGCCCTCGGCGCCCCCGCGCCGCGCCCCGCCCTCGACGGCCCCACCGAGGTGGACGTCGCCGTCGTCGGCGGCGGCTACACCGGACTGTGGACGGCGTACTACCTCAAGCGGGCCGAGCCCTCGCTGCGGATCGCCGTGCTGGAGCAGCGCTTCTGCGGCTACGGCGCCTCCGGCCGCAACGGCGGCTGGCTGTACAACGGCTTCGCCGGCCGCTCCGCCTTCGCCCGGCGGTACGGCAGGGCCCGGGCGGTCGCGCTGCAACGGGCGATGACCGCCTCGGTGGACGAGGTGCTGCGGGTCTGCGCGGCGGAGGGCATCGACGCGGACCAGGTGAAGGGCGGTGTCCTGGAGGTCGCCCGCACCCCCGCCCAGGTGGAGCGCCTGGACGCCTTCGTCGCGGCCGAGCACGCCTACGGCGAGACCGAGGTGCAGCGGCTCACCGCCGCCGAGGCCGCCCGGCGGATCGCCGTCGACGGCGCCCTCGGCGCGAGCTGGACGCCGCACGGCGCCCGGCTGCAGCCGGTCAAGCTGGTCCGCGGCCTCGCCGACGCGGCCGAGCGGCTCGGCGTCGAGCTGTACGAGCGGACCGCGGTCACCGCCGTCCACCCGGCCGCAGGCACGGCCCCGGCGCGGGCCGTCACCGAGCACGGCACCGTCTCGGCGCGGTACGTGCTGCGCTGCACCGAGGGGTTCACCGCCGGGCTGCCCGGCGAGAAGCGCTCCTGGCTGCCGATGAACTCCTCGATGATCGTCACCGCCCCGCTGCCCGCCTCCTTCTGGGAGTCGGCCGGCTGGGCCGGGCGCGAGACGCTCGGCGACTTCGCGCACGCCTACATGTACGCGCAGCGCACCGCGGACGACCGGATCGCGATCGGCGGGCGCGGCGTGCCGTACCGCTTCGGCTCGCGCACCGACAACGACGGCTCGACCGCGCCGAGGACGGTCGAGCAGCTGACCGGGATCCTCACCCGGTTCTTCCCCGCGGCACGCGGCGTCGCGGTGGAGCACGCCTGGTCCGGCGTGCTCGGGGTGCCCCGCGACTGGTGCAGCACGGTGGCGCTGGACCGCGCCTCCGGTCTCGGCTGGGCGGGCGGCTACGTCGGCAGCGGCGTGACCACCACCAACCTCGCCGCCCGCACCCTGCGCGACCTGGTCCTCGGCGAGCACACCGAACTGACCGCCCTGCCCTGGGTCGACCACCGCGTCCGCAAGTGGGAGCCCGAGCCGCTGCGCTGGCTCGGCGTCCACGGCCTCTACGCCGCCTACCACCTCGCCGACGCCCAGGAACGCGCCGGCCGGCCCCGCACCTCCCCCGTCGCCCGCCTCGCCGACCTGGTCTCCGGTCGCCACTGACCACCCGTCGGGCGGCCTCGTACACCGCCTACGGGCGGACGTACGGCCGGGTCATCACCTCCAGGTTGTGGCCGTCCGGGTCCGCGAAGTACGCGCCGCGTCCGCCGAACAGGCCGTTCACCCGGCCGGGTTCGGTGTGGGCGGGATCGGCGAAGTAGGTGACCCCGACCGCCTCCAGGCGGGCAATCACCGCGTCGAACCGCTCCTCGGGGACGAGGAAGGCGTAGTGCTGCGACTGGATCGGCTCGTCCCGCTTCTCGTAGTAGTCGAGCGTCACGCCGTTGCCGAGGTCGACGGGCAGGAACGGCCCGAACGGCGCGCCGACCTCCAGGCCGAGGACCACGGCCAGGAACTCGGCGGACAGGTACCGGTCGCTCGCGTACACGGCGGTGTGGTTCAACTGCACGCCGGCCGTAGGCGACCCGGCCGCGTGCGGGTACTGCTGGTGGAAGGACATTGCTGGTGACTCTCCGGTCGTCGGATCCGCTGGAACGGGGGCGCCGGAATGCGGGCGCCGGGAGCGAGGACGCGGAGGAGACGGCGGGCCACGGGCCCGCCCCGGGCTCATGCCGAGGCCGGGAACCCCACTCGTGCGTGGCCCAAGGCCGACCCGGCAGTCACCCGGCCGACCCTAGACGACCACCCCCGCCCCCGACAACGCGGTTCACCGCCCGTCACCCTCCCGCGCGGCGAGCCACCGGGCCCGCCGCCCGACCGGAGGGCGCCGCACGAATCCCGGCGGCAGCAGGCCGAGCCGGCCGGCCGGCAGCTCCGCCCACCGCGCGATGTTGCCGGTCGGCCAGGCCAGCAGCGCGTCCAGGTGCTCCGGCCAACCGGGCCGCCGCAGCAGGGCGTTCAGCCGATCGAGGGCCGCGGCCCGGCCGTCCGGCGGCCAGTCGAGGCCCGCGGCCTCCCCGTCCGGGTCGGCGAGGTACGCCGCCAGCTCGAAGACCGACCGGTACCGGTCGGTGGTCGGGGTCAGGCGGCTCACCTGCGCCGTGTAGTGGGCGAGCAGTTCCGGGGCGGTGTCGAGCGCCGCGAGGGTGACGCCCATGCCGTGGCAGGCCGTCATGGCCCGCAGCAGTCTGCCGGTCTGGTCGACGACCTCGCTGTCGGCGTGCGGGTCGGCGATCGCACGGTCGACGGAGGCCGCGACGACCGTCCCGGCGGCGAAGTACCCGGTGAAGTCGCCGAGGTCCGCCGCCCGGCGGCGCAGCCAGTGCAGCGCCACCGGGTCCGCCGGGCGGTCCGGCGAGGCGCGGGGGTCGCGGCCGTTGCCGGGGAACCAGGGGTACCGGGCGCGGGGGTCGGCGAGGCGGTTGAGCGCCTCGACGTACGCGATGCGGTCGATGCCGGTGGTCCGGTCGGCCAGCCGGATCAGGGCCTGCGTCCGGGGCGCGGTCACCGGAGGGTGTCGGACTCGATTCTCTTCATGCCGACGATCCTTCCACCGCCGTCGGCCCTACGACAAGAAGCTGATTCTGACGATCGATCGAGCATGACATAAGACACACATAAGGACAGGCTACCCTTCGTAAGGCTAGGCTGACCTTATGAGTCATCTGCTGTTGGCCGCGAAGACGGCCGGATACACCACGCCCGAAATCTGGCGGGTTCTCACCAAGACCGGCTACTTCATCGGCCTCAGCGGCGCCATTGGCAGCACCGTCACCTACGTCGCCACCGTGCGCCCCGCGCTGAGGTCCGCCGGTACGGGCGCCGCCGACGCCTCGGTGCTGCGCAGAAGATCGGCCACGTACCTGGCCTGGGCGGGCGTGGTCCTGCTGGTCGCCGGCTACTTCCAGCTCGCCGCGCGGGTGGCCCGCGCGGGCAAGGGCATGCCGTTCGGCGACGCCCTCGCGCCCGGGAAGATCTGGGACTACCTGCAGGCGCCCGCCGCGAAGGGCGCCTGGATCGCCCAGGGCACTCTCTACCTGGTGCAGAACATCGTCCTGGTGGTGACGGCCGCCGCGCTGATCAGCCTGTTCGTCCCGGCGGTGCGGCGCCACGTCGACCTGGTCGCGCTCGCCGCGCTTCCGGCCGCCCTCGCGGTCACCCTGATCGCCGGCATACCTGCCACCGCCCCGACCGACCTGGACCGCCGCCTGGACCCGGTCTTCGACCAGACCCACATCGTCTCCGGCACCGTCTGGCTCGGCGGCCTGGCCCTGCTGGTCGCCCTGGCGGGCACCCGCGGCCGGCTCGGCGAGGGCGCCGGCCTGCTGTGGGCCGACATCTGGCGCCGCTTCAGCCTCGTCGCGATGGTCTGCGTCGGCGCGGTCACGGTCTCCGGCCTGTGGCTCAGCTGGAAGCACGTCGGCGCCGTCTCGCAGCTGTGGACCACCGGCTACGGCGTCGCCCTGCTGGTGAAGGTCGCCCTGGTGCTGGGCCTCGTCGCGGCCGGCGGCTTCAACCAGTTCTGGCTGATGCCGCGGATCGCGCAGGCCCGCCGGGCCGACGACTCCGCCTCGCTGCTCCACCTGACGCTGCGGCACTTCCCGAAGGTGGTGTGGGGCGAGGTCGCCCTCGGTGTCGCGGTGCTGGTGGTCCTGCCGTTCCTCGCCGGCTCCGCCCGCACCGAGGCGGGCGACGCGAAGGCGGTCTCCTCCGGCAGCGTCTTCGCCGCGGGTGCCGCGCTGGCGATCGCGCTCGCCGCCTCCCTGTACGCGACCGCCAAGGCCTCCGACGCCCTCTCGCGTCGCCAGGCGCCGGCCGCCCCGGCCGCGCCCGCGACCGCCTGACCCGGCACCACCCTCGACCCGGCCGCAACGCTCCGCGCCCCGACCGCACCCGCGGTCGGGGCGCGGTGCGTTGCGGCCTTGACGCGGGGTCAGCCCGTCAGCCAAAGTAAGTAAACATTCACTTTGGAGGTGGACGTTGCCCAGGCCCAGCCAGAAGCCCGCCCTGCACGCCGCCGCGCTCGCCTGCTTCGCCGAGCGCGGGTACGACGCGACCCGCACCAAGCACATCGCCGAGCGCGCCGGGATGTCGGAGGCCGCGCTGTACCGGCACTACCCGTCCAAGGAGGCGATCGCCCGCGCCCTGTACGCCGAGACCGTCGAGGCGTACGTCCGCACGCTGCGCGAGGTGGCCGACGGCCCCGGCGGAGCGCTGGAGCGGCTGGCGGGGACGGTCCGCGCCATGCTCGGCGCCTACCGGGCGCAGCCGCACGCCTTCCTCTTCGCGCTGCACCGCACGGGCTCGCTGATGCCGGGCCTGCCGCCCGGCAGCGAGTACCCGCTGCACGTCGTCGAGGAGCTGATCGCCGAGGGCCAGCACGCCGGCGAGGTGCGCGAGGGCGCCCGGAACCTGCTCGCGGCCGTCTTCGCGGGCTGCATCCTGCAGCCCGTCCTGGTGTCCGACCTCGCCGCGCCCGGCGCCCTCGACCTGCTCGGCACCGACGCGCACGACCTGACCATCGAACAGGCGGCGCTGGCCGCCGTGAGGAGCGAGACCCGATGACCGCCACCGTGCGCACCGCGCTCCACACCCGTCCGGGCCGGGTCGCGTTCGCGGCGCTCGGCGCCTTCGCCGTCCTGATGGCCGCGATGTCGGTCGCGGCGACGCGCTTCCACGACACGTACGGCAGCGGCATCCTCAACCTGCTCGGCGCGCGCAACGCCGCCGAGCCCCGGACCGGTGGCTACTCCGCCGACACCGCGTACGCCTGGCTGACCGCGTTCGGGGCCGACGGCCGGCGGGACCACCTGTTGATCCTGCTGCTGGACCTGCCGCTGATCGCCGCCTTCACGCTGTTCACCGCGGCCACCCTGCGCTGGGCCACGCCCCGCGCCCGTTCCGGCCTGCGGTGGACGCTGCTCGCCGTCCCGCTCGCGGCGGCCGCGGCCAACCTGCTGGAGGACGCGGGCCTCACCGTCCTGCTGTCGGCCTTCCCCGTGCACCTGGACGGCCTCGCGGCTGCGGTCAGCGCCGTCAACGGCCTGAAGTCCGGGCTGTACTCCGCCTCCCTGCTGCTCGCCGTGGCGGCGGCCGCGGTCCGGGGCCTGGCCCTCGCCACCGGCCGCTGCCAGAGCCCGGGGCCGGCGACGGGCTGAGCCCGGCCGGGACGCGGCCGGGTCGTGCTGTCAGGTGGCGCTGTCAGGACGTCAGAAGCACCATGACCATCACGAAGTCGAGGCCCAGACCGATGCCCAGGCCGACCAGGGAACCGAACGCCTTCCCGATCGTGCGGAGCCCCGACCGGTGGACGACCGCGCGCCCGGGATCCCGTGGATCGTAGGCGACGCGGACGGTCCCGGCTCCGGCCGAGGCGTTCATCGCGCGGCCCACTCCCGCGGTGTCCGTGTAGACGTAACTCCCCTGGGCATCGGCAGCGTTCGCCTCGACGGTGATGCCATACCGCGACAGGTACCAGCCCCGGCAGGTCAACCACAGCGCCGCGAAGGAAACCGCGGTGATCGCCAGCGCGACGGGGCCGACCAGCAGGGTCGTGAAGGCCAGGACGACTCCGGCGGCTCCACCCTCCCGAATCCCGGTCGCCAGGGACAGGGCGACGATCAGCACACCGGCCGCGAGCACCCCCCACCGTATGCGGCGCTGCTGCCGCTCCCGCGGCGACTCGTCCAGGACGCGGGTGGCGACCAGGGCGGACCCGTCGACCACCGCCTCGCCCTCGGCTCGCTCCGGCAGCGACCGGTTCACCGCCTCCGCGAAGGCCGTCGCGGCCGCCTCGCTCACCCCGCCGACCCGGTGGAGCGCCGGCGCCGATCCGGGCGCCGCGGTCAGCTCCACCGCGACGGAACGGCCGTCCACCGTCACCCGCTCGACCGCCGCCAGGGGAATCCGCGACTCCTCCCGCGGAGTGGTCAGCAGCAGTGCGCCGTCGACGGAGCGGAGCACGACTCCCCGGCTCCCCTGCAGGACGGGTACGGACGAGGCGATCGACATGATCGCGATCGTAGAGGTGGGCGGACTCCCGGCGGAAGGCCGGCCGCACCGACCACGGCGCGAGCCCGGCCCGGGGTCGGCCTCATGCTCCACCAGGCACCGGCAAGAGAAGCGCCCTTGCCCGTCCGCGCCCAATCTGCAACCCCTTGATACCACAATCGGTCTACTCCACTGTGGTGCGCGCACTACCCGCACCGTCCTCCGACCACAGAGACTGACTGGCCGTCTCCTGACGGTCGCACCACAAACGCCCTATCGCTCTACCTCTTCACCACCGAACCGAGAGAAGGCCAGCAGCTCTACCAACGTAACGACGACCACTAACTAGCTGCTGCTGAATCTGACTCAGTTCGGCGCGCAGGTTTCGGCAGACGCCCTCCTTGGCTGATGGGAGTGCGCGGCCGGGCCTTGGACTTGCCGACGGGTTGCTCTGCACCCAGCGCCGCGAGTTCCTCCGGGCGCCAGCCCGCCCGCGTGGCATCGGCGTAGGCATTGCCGTAGGGAACGTCCGTCTCCGCGAGAAGCCGGCGCAGTCGCTCCCGTTCGACCAGGACGGTGGCGAGCGGTTCGATCGCCTTGTCACGCGCCTCCTGGATCTCCCGGACCTTTCGGAGGAAGTCTGCATCAGTCGAGATCATGGCCCGCATCGCAGGACCGTGCGGCAACAAACTATGTGAAGCGCAACGCTGGTTCAGTCGTCATCGCCGGAAGAGCTGAGGATAGGGACAGGCGTCCAGGGGCTCCGCAGGCCGGTCCGCCCAGTGCCACCAGATTTGACCCGCCGGGCACTTCCAGGCATGACGGCACACGCGCTGCTGGTCCTCGTCGCGGAAAGACATGACCAGGCCCAGGCTCCTCAGCGGTTGCCCACAGTCGGGGCAAGTCAGCAGCTCGGGAGTATGGTCCATGGCGCACAGGCTAGCCCATCCGATCCGGACTCCCGTTCGACCGGCACTCCTCAAGATCGGAACGACAACAGCCACTAACCCGACCTTTCACGCCCCGACTCTCTCAAGATCCGTCCCATATTCCCAGACGCTTGAGCCGACGTTGCCGGAGCCGCTCCGAGACGGCCGTGAGACCGAAGACAAGCCCCATGATCAGCCCGAACACCACAGCGAACAGAGGGTCGTCCGGCTCCTCCTCGCGCGACAGCAACAAGAAGAACAAGGTGAAGGGCACAGCGACACAGAAGCCGGTGCCGATCGGGTGCCGGGCAACCCATTTCTGGATCCGAGTCGGACGCCGCTGCCCACCCATGGACCGGTCCCACGCCCAAAACCCATCCGCCAGAGACCGCCGCCAGTTCGCCACCGCAGAAGGATATGACAGTCGATCGCTGCCCCCACCGAGAGCTCACCGCCGGGCAGCAGCCTGTTGGACACCGAGCTCAGGTAGTGACGTCATTTCTCGTGAACATCCACGAGCCTCAAGATCGCTAACTGCTGACCAAACAGGCAGACAAACGCTGCTGCTTGAAGTGAACGAAGCCAGATGGCCGACCGGCGGCAGCCTGAACCAGCCGCCGACGCAGCGCACTCCTCAACGCAGACCCGAAGGCCCCCAGTCCAGCTTCCCCGCACGGTGCAACTCGGTCAGCAGGACCTGGTGGAGCCGGTCCCACACCCCGGCCTCGTGCCAGTCCCGCAGCCGGCGCCAGCAGGTCATCCCGGAACCGAAGCCCAGCTCCTGCGGCAACCACTCCCACTGGATCCCGGTGTGCAGCACGAACAGGATCCCCTGCAGACAGCCGCGATCATCCAGCGGCAACCGGCCTGGATTTCGAGACCGCCGCTGCCTCACCGGCAGCAGCGGCTCGATCCGCGCCCAGAGATCGTCCGACACCACCCATGGCGGACCCTTCAACTTTCCCACGGATGGACCAACGAGCACACCGCCGAGGAGTCATGGCCGAACAACGGCTTTGTGTTAGCTCCTCTTACACGAAGTCCGCGGACGACCGGAAGTCGTGGGGCGAGGTGGGGAAGGAGTCGGAGAGGATCTCGGAGCGGACCTCGCCTGTGAGGGCGGCTGCGAGGAACTGGCTGAAGCCCATGTCCAGGTGCTCCCACCAGGGCCCTCGGGCCTCGTTGACCATGACGGTCCACTCGTCGGGGTCCTGGCCGGGCCGGGCGAGCCAGAAGAGGAACTCCCCGTTGTCGGTAGAAGCCCACGGGATGAGGCGGGCGCCGGTTCCGTCGAGCTCGGCGGGCTTCTCCTCGCCGCCGTCCCACAGCTCCTCGTAGGCCTCTGCGCGTTCCTCGTCCGCGTCGATCAGGTCGTAGAACTCGTTCGCACACCCCGGTTCGAGGACCCACAGGTAGGCGTCGACGTAGCCGCCGCCGTAGGTGTCGACGAACGCCTTGTAGTCGGCGGGCAGGTCGGTGCCGAGCTGGCGCCGCACGGAGTCCCAGTCCTTGGGCTCGACGCCGTCGGGGCGCGGGAGGAGGCGGCTGAGCTGTTCGAGGGCGTTGGTCATGGGGTCCGTCACTTCTTCTTGTTGCAGATGCTGAGGAGGTTCGTTCCGCTGCTCGAGCCCTTGGGCTGGAACTGGAATCCCTTGTTGCCGTAGGCCTCGATGGTCACGCCCTTGGGGAGGAGGTCGTTGCCCATCGTAGTGAGGGGTGACCCGGTAGTGGACGATCTCGCCGGCGTCGACCGCCTTGCGCACCTGGCCTTCGAGGTCGCGCATGATGGGCGTGTTGGCGTACTGGTGCATCGTCACGAAGTTGCGGGGGTCCTTGTTGGAGCCGCCGAGCTGCGCGCCGAGGAGGTGGGCGCGGTTGTAGCCCCTACCGGTGACCCAGCCGACCGGGTCGTACTGGGGGTTGGTCTTGCCGCCCATCATGCTGGAGTCGAGGATGGCGAAGACGCCCTTGGCGCGTCCGAGGTGGTCGGTGGGCTGGTAGGTGACGCGTCCGCCCCAGGTGACGTCGTTCTCGTCGACTGCGGCGAGGCCGAGCGGGTCGCTGACGCTGTGGGGGTTGGTGATGTAGGTGTCGGGGTTGGGGGCGGGGGCGAGCCCGAGCGGGTCGGGGCTGGTGTAGCGGGCGGTTTCGGGGTCGTAGTAGCGGTGGACGTTGTAGCGGAGGCGAGTCTCGGGGCCGGATGGCGCAGCTGAAGGTGACCACCGCGCCCTCCTCCCCGCGCAAGCGGGGGTCTGCCGAACCCGATCACGTTCATCCCGTCCCACACCCTCTCCTCCCCGCGCGAGCGAGGGTCTGCCGGGCACCGTCACGAGCTCGGCGCGCTACTCCTCCCCACGGAAGGGGGGTCTGCCGCCGAGTTGAGGTGGCCCCGGCGGCCAGGACGTCGCCGCCCAGGTCGTCTGCCGGGGCGGCACCCGTGTGGGGCCACCTCTTCCCGGTCGCCGGCGCCAAGCCGGTGCGGCAGATGACCCCAGGCCGCGCCCGAGCCCTCGCCGCCGCGATGAAGGCCCGAAAGACGTGCCCGATCTACCTGGTCACCTACGACTACTGCCTGCCGCTGGAGTCGATCGGTTCTTGCCTGCCGTGCAGCGAACTGTCCGACGACGAGCGCGAGCAGCTCGCCGCACTCACCAGCGCCTGACCGCCCGGGCCGTGACGCTGCCCACCACCGCGCCCCGCCCGCTGGCCCGCCAGGCCGGGGCGGCGGATCGCCGTGGTGTGCGGCGTCACGGCCCGGGCGGCATCGCCGAACTCGAACAAGGAGTTCTCCATGGCCGTGACCCGTACCATCACCGCTGCCGCCACCGGCGCGATCACCGCCGACCTGGCCCTGATGGGCTTCCACGGTCAGGTCTGTCTCTACCCCGCCCCCCCCTGGCCGGAGGACCCGACCACGGCCGAGCCCAGCCGGCGCGCCAACGCCCGCAGGTAGGGGTCCGTCCTCGACGAACCCGCCGCGCCGCCGCGGCGGGGAGGTCAGCCCCCGCCCGAGAAGCCGCCGGAGTTGGCGGAGGCCGAGCCGCCGCCGGTCCAGCCGGGCCCGCGCGACGGGCGGGCCCGGACGGTGCGTTCGGTGACCAGCTCGACCCGCACCCCGGCGGGGCCGAGCAGCGCGGTGAAGGCCCCGTACAGCCGCTGCGGCGAGGTGAGGGCGGGCGGGGTCCACTTCAGTTCGTCGCCGGCGAGGTCGAACCGGACGGTGAGCTGTTCGGTCGCCGGCTGCTGGTCTCCCGGGTAGGGCTCGGTGACTCGGTGCTCCAGCCGGATTCCGCGCAGCTGGGTGATCGGCTGCCAGGGGCCGGGGCGGGCGGCGCGGACCGTCCGGAACCGGGTGGGGGCCTGGGCTGGGGCGAATCGCAGCCGGCGGACCGTGGTGAGTTCTATCCACACGGTCAGCGGTGCTGCCAGCGCGGCTTCGACGGCGGCGATCCCGAGGACGATCTGTCCAACGGTCGCGGCGTCGGTGCCGGTCACCAGCGCGACGACGGCGACCGCCCCGGTGATGCCGCCGAGCACCAACGGCACCAGCAGCGACTTCGCGGCCCCGGTCAGGACGATCGGCACCACCCACGCGCGGGAGCCGCCGCCCTCGTGGAGGACGAGGTCGGTGGTGGAGTCTGGTCCGGGACGAAGCGGCGCACGATCAGCCATACCGCCACGGTAGAGCCGGACGCGACCGGCCGGAAGATGGCGGGCGAGCGGTAATTCCGGTTGCCCGAAACATACATGACGACAAGTCAGTTCGCGACGGCCTCCCAGTTGGCGCCGACGCCGACGGAGACCTCCAGCGGGTAGGCGCCGGCCATCTGCTCGCGGACGATCGCCTCGACCTGCGCACGCTCGTCGGGGGCCAGCTCCAGCACGATTTCGTCGTGCACCTGGAGCAGCATCCGGGAGGTGAGGCCGGCGGCGGTCAGCGCCTCGTCGACCGCCCCTCGGCACCAGCCGAGCGGGCGGCGGTGCGCTCCGGAGCGCGGCGCCGGCCGCCCGGCCGGACCGCGACAGGAGGACGCCTTGACCACCGACACCAAGCAGCCCGCCACGACCGCCCACGAGCCGTTCGCCCACCCCGACCGTCCGTTTCGTCAGGACAGCTTCCTGCAGGCCGAGTCCGACTGGACCCTGGCCGGCATCGCGCTCAACGAGCGCAGCCTCGCCTGCTACGCGGACGCCCCCGGGCCGACGAGGCAGGCGCATCGCCGAGAAGCTCACCGCCGACGAGGCGGCGCGGGTCGATGCCTTCCTCGCGGCCGGCATCCCGGACACCGACCGCCTGGACGCCATCGCCGCCGGCCAGGCTGTCACCGGCGAGGACCAGGATTGGCTGATCGCCCAGCTGCGGCCGGCCTGGGACCGCCTGGGCCGCCTGCACGACTGCCTCGACCACTCCGGCAGCCTCCTGAGCAACACCTACGCCGCAAGCAGCGTGGACTACGTCCGCTGGTCCCGGAACCCGCCGGCGATTTCGCCCCTGAACCGGCCCGGCCACCCGACCACCGCCCGCTGACCGGACCACCGACCACCGACCACCAAAGAGGGAAGAGGAACGATGACCCGCATGCTGTCCACGGAGGAGCAGCTCGCGCTCGCCGTCGAGTTCCGCGTGCCGATCCCGCACGGCCCGGCCGGTGGGTACGGCGAGGTCGTGGTGCGCCGCGACGAGGCCGGTGACGGCTGGGCGGTGACCGACGGCGCGGTGGTCGGTCTGCGGGCCTGGACCGGCGAGGGCTGGCAGCCCGTCAGGGACATCGGCCGCGCCGCCGCCTACTCGCACACCCGCGAGCAGGCGCTGGCGCCGGCCCACCGGGTCGCCGAGATCGAGGCCGCCAACTACCAGACGCTGCTCGCGGTCCAGGCCGACCCGCTGGGCCACGCCGTCCGCCCCCGGCAGTAGACGATCACCGGCCCGCGCTGCCGGACAGCGGACGCCGAGGAGTTCACCGAACCGATCACCGGCACCGACTACGCGGACTGCGCCCGCTGCCGCCCTGCGGACTCGCAGCGGCGCCGGCCCCGGGGCCAGCCCCATCAATCGGCGCACCCCCGATGGCGTGGAGCCCACGCTGAAGTGCATCTGCCACGAATTCGGGCACTGACGTCGCCCACCCACGCGCCCCGTCCCCGCGCCGTCCAGGCCCGGCGGGCGGGGCGCCGTGGTGCGCGGCGCCGGCGCCCGGCCGGACCAACACGGAGGGAACCCACGATGGACACCACCACGCCGCCCCTCGACCCCGTCGAACCTACTGGTAACCCGGGCTATTGGATGTTGCGGAATGGCCGATCTTCTCGGTCTGGAGCGAGCTGCTCGTGTGTACGAGTCTCACGGGGGACGTCGCCCGGCTCGGGTTAGTTGACCTCCCCCAGGCAGTTCAGGGCTTGGCGGAAGTCGTCGAGAGCGGGCCCGAACTCGTGGGCGGCGGTGTGGAAGGTGGATCGGTCGATCAGGATTCTGGCCAGTGTTCGCGTTCCGTCCGCCGGATCGTGCTGAGACAGCCGACCGGCCAGACTCACTCCGTCGTCGAACAGGGAGCGCACCCGCTCCGCGAACAGATGGGTGCGGTTCTCCCAGTAGACGGCGGAGCGGACGGTGAGGACCCGATGCAGCCGGACCAGTTCGGCCAGGTGCTGGTCCGGATCCTCGGTGGCTCGCGCAGCAAGGGTGTCCACCTCTTCGCGGAGGGCTTGAAGGCTGTCGAAGTAGCGCCGCGTGGCATCGGGCGACCACCGGATGGGCGCAGCTCCCGAAGGCGGACGCGGTACATCGGGCGCAGGCCGCTCGCTTTCGGCACCGGAGAAGGTCAGCAGCACCGCCCAGAACGACGCCTGATAGCCACCCCAGGACTTCCGCTCACCGGGATCGGCCAACTCCGTTAGCAAGGCGAGTGCTTCTTGCCGCGCGAGGGCCGCCTGCTCGCCTCGGCCGTGGGTGTCGAGCATCTGCGCGTACCCGATGAGCGAGTAGAGATGGCAGGCCATCGAGCTGCGATCGTTCGCGGCTTCGGCCGCTTCCATGCTGACGAGTGTCTCGAACGCGGCGAGTGCTTCGCTGGGCCGGTCAGCGTCGTGGAGAGCGGCGATCCACTCCAGGAGTGACCAGGCAAGGGCCCCGCTGGCGGGTCCATCGGGCAGGATCGCTGCGACCAGCTCGGTCATGGCATCAGCAGCCTCGGCATACCGGCCTTCCTCGGAAAGTCCGGCAGCCCACTCATGCAGCCCTTTGACCACGGGGTCTCCGGACAGTTCGGCTTGTGCACGGCCAATGGCGAGCATCTCGGCGCGCATGGCAAGTCCTTCGGCGCGTCGGCCCGCCATGTACAGCTGTCGCTGGCACGAGTCGAGGGCCTGGTACAGAACATTGGCCCGGGCAGTGTCGGCCGGGTCGATGGACCGCGCAGCGGCCACCGCCTCCTCGCACAGCGCGAGCGAGGACGGATGCCACCTGCCGACGCTGGTGTCGTAGCTCAGACGTTGCAGTGCCCTGGCCAAGAGAGGAAGGTAAGCGGCGGGGCTGACCTGGGAGAGCACCCGGTAGGCGTCAACTTCCTCGCGTGGCGTGCGGTGTCCCGACGCGAGCAGCACATTCCGCGCTCGCGCGATGTCGTCCTGATCGACTTTCCCCGAGTGATTCATAACGGAGATTCTGGGCGCCCCGGAGAGGGGCGAACAAGGCAGGTCGCATGTGCCGTTCCTCCTACGAAAATACCCTCTGAACTGTCATGATGGGTGTGACATCACTTCCCCGGCCTTCGGGGACGTCGTCGTCATGATCGGCGCCAGCGGCTCCGGCAAGTCCACGGCACTGGCCACCGTTGCGCCGCACCGGATCGTCAGTCTCGACCAGCTGCGCGCCGTCGTCTCCGTTCCCGGCGACCAGAAGGCGACGGCCGACGCACTCCTCCTCCAGCACCAGATCCTGAGCATGCGGCTCCGCCGGGGCCTGACGACGTACATCGACAACGTCAGCTGCGAGAGCCACCACCGCCGCCAGCTGGTCGACCTCGCCCACGCCCACGGACGCCGCACGGTCGCGGTCCTCGTCGACGCCCCGCTCGACTTCTCGGGGGGCGGCCCTGTGGCGTGACGTTGGGTTAGAGCCGCCTCGTTGGGAGTCGGGAGCCGGTTCTCGGGGGGTGTTGCTCTGTGGCTGGTCGTTGCTGAGTTCACAGAGCCCGAGGTGAGAAGTGCGAGCGTTTCCGATTCGAATGCCGTCCGGCGTGCGGTACTGGACAGTTGTCGATGACCGCTTGGAAGTTGTACATCCGGCTGACCGTTGGCTTCGCCCTCTGCGTTTCGGGCAGAACCGGGCGGAGCTGACGACCAAGGCCTACGCCGGTGATGCCGCCCTGTACTTCACCTGGTGATTGCGGACGGGGCGGCCGTGGCCGGAAGCGGCACAGGAGCTGGGCCTGTTCATGGTGTGGCTGCAGTACACCCCGATTGAGCCGGACGGCAGCATCGGCACGGTACGGATGGGGCCTGGAGCCGAGCCGGTGCGAGGTGAACGCCGGGTCAACCGAATCCTGACCGGCGTCCGGGGGTTCCTCACACACGCGATCCGCGACGGCGCGGCGCCGCAGTGGGTGCTCGGTGTGCTCTACGAGCTTGCCGACACACGAGGCCTGCCGGAGGAAGCGCAGGGCGAGGGGACTGGCCTGGCCTACCGGATGAAGGCCCGGCACCGACTCCAGGAGCCGGCGTCGGCGATTGACCGCACCAGCGATGAGCAGGTGGTGGCGATGTTCAGGGAGTGCCGCAATGCCCGGGACCGCCTGATCGTGCTGCTGCTCTCCCGGGTCGGGTTGCGCCGGGGCAGGTGGCGGGGCTGCGCAGGGAGGACTGCCGCCTTCCTGATGGTCTCGCGGACGCTGGGCTGCGCGTCGGAGGGGGCCCATCTGCACGTGGTGCGCCGGGAGAACTCGAACGGGGCGTGGTGGAAGTCGCGGCGCCGGTGGGTTCAACCAGTGGACTTCCTGGTGGTGCAGGCCTTCGACCATTACGTAGCCGAACGCCACGAGCGGATCGGCGCCGGTGGCAGCGACTTCCTGCTGGTGAACCTGTTCCGCGCACCGCTGGGATCACCGGTCACCCCGGACGCGATCGGCGACCTCATCGAGGCCCTCGCCGCCCGGGCCGGTCCGGAAGGACCGGTGGCACCGCACCGGATGATGCCCGCCCTCGGCCTGACGACGGTGGACGGCGTCACGTACCGCGGGCACGGAGGTGTGAACGCCCGCGGAGGACAGGGCGCCGCGCGGAGAGCAGACTGGAGTGGTAGGTAGGCGATCGGCCGAGGAGCGGCGATGTCTGCGTTCGATCCCAGTCTGATCTGCGCACGGATGATGCCTCATTCATCCACCACCCGATGGGTCCGGCTGACCGATCCTCCCTCCGGACACATGTCGCTCGACGTCCAGGGCATCAATCCACTCGTCTCGGTAGGGGAGATAGTCGTCTCCGAGACCTATTGGCGGCACCTGGCGGCCGACGAGATCCACGACCTGCCCCCGGACCAGCGGGACGACCCGGCCCAGCATGTCGTCCAGGACACCCGGGTCGTCGTCAGAGGCCATGGTGCGCAGTCCGTGCCCGTGGAGCCCGATCAGGACGTCGACATCGAACTCGCGTGTGAGCACACGTCCGGCGACGGCGCGGAGAAGTGGCATGTGGGGCGCCTCGTCGCCCACTTGCCCGGCCCTGCGACCAGTGAGCTGCCGCTGTACTTCGCGGTCGGCGGCGACGGCGTGGAACCGCACGTCTCGGAGGAGCAGTTGAGTGTCTGGCTCGACCCGGGCCAGGAGAGAAACTCCTCCTTCTCGATCGACAGCGCTCCGTCCGGCGCCGACGTACGCGCCTGTCTCATCGGCGGTGAGCGGACCATCCGCTCCTCGGAGATCCTTGTCGAGAAGGAGCAACAGCTCACCTATGAACAGGCCCTGCATCTCGGGCTGCTTGACGGTATGACCGAGGACGAGCTGGACGTGGTGCGGGAGAACGGCTTCAGCCGCATGGTGCAGATCGCGCACGCCACGGGCTCGGACCCGGTTCGGGTGTCGTCCGGGAACCAGGTCAGGGTAAATGTCGCGTGCCGGGCCCCGGAGAACGGCGGCGGCGTCGAGCGGGCACACGTGGCGCTGGTCGCCCCGCAGTGGAAACCCGTCACCGTCCCCGTCACCGCGGTGGTCCAGAGTGTGTCGGTCTCCCTGGACAAGGACAGGTTCACCCTCGCCCGGGCCGCGCGTGCGGGGCTCGACGTCACCGTGTCCTCGGGGCTCGGCGCCGCGGGATACGTGATGTTCGAGCTCTGGGGAGGCGACGACGTCGTGAGCCTGCCGCCGCCGGCGCCTCTGGTCTACGGGCCCCAGGCGAAGGTCCGCACGTGGATCCCGATGTCCGTCTCTCCCACCGCGCCCCTGGGCCCGGCCGACCTCCGGCTGGTGGCGCTGTTCAGCGCCGGAGGCGCGGAGGACGCCCTCACGACCACCTTGAACTTCCACGTCACGGTCGTCCCGAGCGCGACAGAAGTGCGGGTGAGCCCGACCGCCATCGGCGTGCCCACGGGATCGTCCGGCCTGCTGACAGTCGCCGTGCTCTCCGGAGGAGGCTCCAAGGAGGTCGAGTTGACCCCCGGTCCGCTGCCGCCGGGCGTGCGAGTGGAATCGGCGACACTGTCTCTGGGCCCCACCGACACCGAGGTGCAGCGTGTACTCCGCATCGACGTCGATCCGGACAACGCCCGTCTCGTGTCCGGGCAGCCCGTGGAGATCCGCTGGAAGGCCAGCCACGGCCAGAGCGGGACCGCGGTGTTCCGGCTGACCATCCTTCAACGGCCCGAGTCGAGGACGTTCTCGCAACCGATCATCACTCCCGCGGGTGTCCCGCTGGCCGGGCGCGCCGAATTCGTGATCAACAGTGACGGATCGGCGCGGTTCAAAGGATTCATGCGGGCCACAGGATTCTTCTCGTACAAGTTCACCGTCCGAGCCGTCCTGCAGTCGCGCAGCCGCGCCGTGGTGGTCATCCACCAGAAGTCGGGACGGGTGTACGGAACCGACACGCCCGGCCCGCGTCAGCTCGACTGGGACGAGCCCGCGGACGGTCAGGTGATCGCCGACATGTGGCCCGACTTCCGTGGGGGCTCGATCACGGCGAGCCGCAGCTCGGACATGATCGGCCTGATCGGCGGCGGCGCGGAGCTGGTTGGCGACGTACTGGAATTCGCCGTCGCGAACGCGCTGCTCCTCCCCTTCGGGCCCGCCGGGCAGTGCCTGGCCGGCCTGTCCTTCGTCGGCAGCGAGATCGGCGACATCGCCGACGCCCCGATCATCGGACCGGGAGGCCTGGCCGGTGTCCTGGTGGCCGGTGGCGTCGCCTTCCTCGTCAGTCCCGCCCTGGTCATCCCGGCCTTCGTCGGCGGAGCGCTCATCGGAGAGGCTCTCGTGGGACACCGGCCACTCGAACCGCCGGAGAGGGCGGAAGCCGAGCGGGTCTTCGGGGACACCTTGCCGTGGGACCGCATCCGGCTCACCAACATGTCGGGGCCCGGAGGAAGTCCGGTGACGATCCCTTCCTACGACGGCACCATCCTCGTCAATCTGGGCGACGGGTTCGACAGCCCGCTGAACTGGGCTCCTCCGCCGGGGCTGCTGCCCTTCACCTCGAAGCCCGGACAGGTGTTCATCCACGAACTCGCGCACGCCTGGCAGATCGCACACAAGTCCTTCAAGCTCGAGTACTTCTGGAAGGGCGCGGTCGACCTGTTCCGCGCCTTCACGAGTGGCGTCGCCGACGGCAACTTCCACACCGCCTACTACTACGGGCCCGCCGGAGAGCCGTGGCGGCACTACGGTCTTGAGGAGCAGGCGTCCATCGTCGAGGAATGGTGGGCGGGGACGACGGACAGGTCGGTCGGACAGTTTCCCCCAGGCTTCTCACGACCGAAGCACTCCGAGCAGGATCCCTACTTCCGGTACATCTCCGAGAACCTCCGCATGGACGAACCTCTGTGACCACGGCCGGGACACCGCTCGCCACCCGGCGCCGGCGCCCCGCGTCAGCCCGCCGGGCGCGCCCGCGTCGGGGACAGGGGGCGCGGGCCGGGCCCGTGGGGCGGTGGCCCGTGGGCCGTGGGCCTTACCGCTCGCAGGTCCCGGCGGAGCAGGACGCCCGCCACCGGGACCACGACCAGCCGGCGGGAGGCGAGTTCCTCGGCGACGGCGAGTTCGCTCAGGACGGCCGGGCCGGCGGCGCGGACGGCCGCCGCCTTCACCGCGGTACATCGTGGTGATCGCGTAGTCGCGGCTGGGGTGCGTGGCCATCGTTCTCATGCCTTCGGGTCGATCGGCGGTGTGGTGTGGACCTCGGCGTCCGGGGCCAGCCGCAGACCGGCTGTGGCGAGGAAGTCGGTGAGTTCGAGCCAGCCGCCGTTGGTTCCGTCGTCCCAGCTGGTCCAGAGCCTCGACTCCTCGCCGTCCCAGGTGTCGACGTCCTCGCTCGGATGCTGCTCGACCGTCCCCTCGCCGTGCCGGTACCGCAGGTACAGGTACTGACTTGTGGTCGTCCAGGCGTCCCACTGCGACGGGCAGCCCTCGGAGGTCTGCACCACTCGCGCGAGGGTCACATCCTCGTGCAGGTGGGCCTCGACAGCGCCCAGATGCCGGTCGTGGGCGATGAGGAGGTCGTCCACGAGACCGAGCAGGCGGACGCTTCCGCCGGGGAACTGGAGGGTGAGACCGGCCGTGAAGCTGACACGGCCGTCGTTGTAGTCGATCTGCCGAACCGACCGGATCGTCTGTCCGACGAACTGGGTCACCGGAACATCCGGCGAATCGTCGATCACGGAGACGCTTCCGTACTCCTCCATCGAGTACGGACCGTGCGGCTGGTCGGCTCGCAGAGACACGCCGGTCGAGGGCGTGTGGAACAGCACCGGGCCCAGCCCCTCCAGGTGAAGCCACAGGTGCACGAGCGACAAGTCGTCGTCAGCATGGTGGTGCCAAGCCGTGGTCACCTTCAGCAGTCGCCTCCCGATCAGGTCGGCGGCAAACAGCTCCTCATCGTCGATCACCCGCCGATGCTCGCACGGCCGCACCCGGAGGACACGCGAATTCCTGACCGGCTGCCGTCGCCAGGAGCACTCCCGCAGACGTTGCTGGCGACCACGGACGAGCGAAGCCGGCCGCTATTCCTTGCGCCGCACCTGTTGCACTGCCTACTTTGCTCAGTCATAGCCACTGAGCTGCGAGGACCCGACTCGGAGTGATGAGGATCTGTGAAATTGGTTCTGGCCGGAGTTCCGTGAATGATCTTCTGTTCGGCGCCAGGTGCTGGGCAGGGACCTCGTCGCGGACGGTGCCGCCCTGCTGCGCCGCGCAGCACGTCGCGATCACTCTCGGAATCACGCAACTGCGCGGCATACTGAGCGGATGAGCGTCGAGGCGGGGGCAGGCGAGCGCCAGCAAGGAAGCGGCGGGGCACCCAAGGAGGTGTTGAGGCGTACGGCGGAGGGCCTCGGGGTGGTCCTGCCCGAGCCGGACGGTGAGCTCTCGGGCATCGCGAAGTACAGCGGCGAGGAGTCCGGCCGGCAGGTGACGGTGCGTCCGCCCTACGATCAGTCCTGGGGCTCGAGGTTCCTGTCGGTATATCCGACCGGCGAGCAGTGCGGGGGCTTCTGGATGGCCCTGCAGAGCCGCGGCGTACTCATGGCCGGCGGGTGGGTCATGGAGCCGGCCGAAGTGGTCAGGGCGACAGCTGCGTGGATGGGCGGTGCGGGGCTGGCCGAGACCAAGGCCCTGGCTCCGGGCATCGAGTACCGCCCATGGGCCGTGGAGCACGAACAGGAGCCTCTGGACGCGGTCGAGTTGGTGTGGCACACCAAGCTCGACCGCTTCCACACATCGTCGTGGGGCCGGTTGCCCCGCACGCACGCGCTGTTGGTGGCCGCGCACTCCCAGCCGCCGCTCCGCAGGCTGATACCGATCACCAGTCACTTCAATGTGTGGTTCTCCACCAGGATCGAATTCCTCCAGAACAGACAGGCAGGGTTCGGCCACTGGGCAGGGCAGGTCGGGTACGGCCTGTTCCCGCACGATGAGCGGCTGTACGGGGTGCGGCGCCGGAGCGGGGAACTGGTCGCGCGCACCGAGACGCCCGAGGAAGCCGTCGCCCTCCTGGTGGCCGCGCTCCCGGACCAGCCGTAGCACGCGATCGAACCCTGGCCGCGATTCTGTGAGTGATCACGATGTGCTGCGCGGCGGAGTGGGACGGTGCGGTCCGCGACGGGGCCCCCGTCCAGTACCCGCTACCGAGCAGAAGATCATTCACGGAACTCCGGTCAGAGCCAATTTCACGGATCCTCATCAACTCCGCTTGGTTGGGCATGTCGCCGACCGTCTGCGGGGTGCCATCGGAGCGGAGCGAAGTAGCGGCGTTCCCTCTGCCGAGCTGGGTGCAGCCGGCATAGAGATACCGAAATCCACTTATCCACCGCCTTTCTGATCAATTCTCAGCACATTCCGAGCGGTCATGACTCACGCAGCCTCGAAGCCGGTCGGTCCGACTGCCCCACATCGCAAAATGGGACATATAACCATTAGTCACCCATCATCTCAGGCCAAGACCTGCAAGTCGCACCACAATTCAGACATTTCTACAGAGTATGGAAAATTACAATCCGTCAGTAAAAATCTGTTCCCATATCGATATAGTTCCTCGCGATTTGCCGAAGCTCCGTATGGGATCTTTGTCGCGACCTTACGGTCACAGAAACCTTGACATTCTCTTGGAGTAACCTTTGCAACGTAGGTCCCAGTCCCCGTCGGTGTTCGCCGGCGGGGCGTTCACCATGCGCAGATTGCGCCGAATATCCGTTCTGGCCGCGCTCGGTCTCCTCGTGGAGACCGGCGTAGCGCTCGATGCGCTGACCCCGAGCACCGCGGCCGCGGCGCCAGCACAGCCGGCCGCAGCGCCCGTCAACGAGGCGCCCGACGAGGCGACGGCGCTGCTGGCGGCACGGCTGAACAAGCATCGGGTCGAGGTGACGGCTGCCCGCACTCCGACCAGCACCCGGTGGGCCAACCCCGACGGCACGCTGAACGAGGAGATCGCCGGCGGCCCGGTCCGGATGAAGGTCGGCGACGCCTGGGTGCCCGTCGACACCACGCTGGTGGAGCTTCCGGACGGCCGGATCGCGCCCAAGGCGCACCCGGAGGGCCTGGTGTTCTCCGGTGGTGACGCCGCGGTGAAGGTGGGTGATGCCCTGCCGGGTACCGCCACCGCTGCTCCCAGCCCGTCGCCGTCCCCGTCCGCATCGGCGTCGGCTGCGGCCGGTGCGGCCGCTGCCGCCCCGAGCAGTGCCCCGTCGGCAGCAGCCTCACAGTCGGGCACCACTTCGACCTCGACCTCGCCCTCGGTCGAGCCGTCGACGTCCGCGTCCGCCGATCGCGCGGCGCGCAGTGCGCCGCGTCTCGCGCTGCCGGCCGCCGGCCCCGCGACGCCGGTCGCCGAGCAGGAGCTGGTGAAGGTCGGTTCCGACGACCGGCAGGTGGAGCTGGGCTGGCTGGGCAAGCTGCCGAAGCCGAAGCTGTCGGGTTCCACGGCGACCTACGTCGATGCCCGTCCGGGCGTCGACCTGGTGCTGGAGGCGACCCGGACCGGTTTCGAGCAGTTCCTGGTGGTCAAGGACCGCTCGGCGGTCTCCCAGGCGGGCACGCTGACGCTGCCGCTGGACACGACCGGGTACGCGGTGCAGCGGCAGCAGGACGGTTCGATCCATCTGGTCGACGCCGCCGGTGCCAAGCCGACCGTCCGGATCCCCGCGCCGATGATGTGGGACGCCGCGATCGACGGCCCGTCGAACGAGCACCTGCACCGCGCGGCGGTGGCCATGGAGCTGCGGGGCCAGGGCGCGGACAGCGAGCTCGTGTTCACTCCGGATGCAACGTTCCTCGCGGATTCCGCCACCCGGTTCCCGGTCACCATCGACCCGACGGTGGACCTCGGGACCACCTTCGACACCTTCGTGCAGTCCGGGACCGGCACCGACCAGTCGTCGTCGACCGAGCTGAGGGTCGGCACGTACGACGGCGGCTCGACGGTCGCCCGCTCGTTCCTGCACTTCCCGACGACGGCGTTCAGGGGCAAGCAGGTCCTCGGCGCCTCGCTGAACCTGTACAACTTCCATTCCTACTCCTGCACCGCCAAGGAGTGGGAGGTGTGGACCACCAACTACGCCTCCACCTCGACCCGGTGGACGTCCCAGCCGCAGTGGGGCAGCGAGTACGCGTACTCCTTCGACACCCGTGACACCGACACCGGTGTCGACAGCCACCAGTGCGCCAACGCGGACGGCAGCGGCTGGGTCAAGGCGGACATCACCCGTCTGGTCGGCGACTGGGCCGGTGGCAGCTACGACACGGCCGCGCTCGGCCTGAAGGCCGACAGCGAGACGGACAGCTTCGCGTGGAAGAAGTTCTACTCCGCCGAGAGCGGCCTGCCGCCGTACATCTCGGTGACCTACAACTCCGTCCCGCCGACCCCGGCGACCGTCGACGTGCTGCCCTCGCAGCCCGGCAACCCGGCCTACAGCAGCTCGAAGACCCCGATGTTCCAGGTCCTCGCGGCCGACGCGGACGGCGGGAACGTCGGCGTCAACATCGACCTGTGGAAGGGCAGCACCTACCTCAACGGCATCTACCGGACCGTCCCGGCTGGCAGCTACCTGCAGGTGCGCCCGTCCGACCTGAACGTGGCCACCCTCGACGAGGCCGGCAGCTACGCGGTCTGGGCGCGCGTCAGTGACGCGAACTCGCAGTCCGGCTGGGTCGGGAAGTCCTTCGTGGTCGACACCGCGAAGCCCGGCGCTCCGTTCGTGACCTCGCCGACCTACCCGGCCGACGGGCTGTGGCACGGAGCGGCTGGCCAGGCCGGGTCGTTCACCTTCACCCCGTCCGCGGGCACCACCGACCTGACCGGCTTCGTCTACACCCTGGACGGCGCGGCGGCGGTCACGGTGAACGCGACCGACACCACCACGACCAGCATCACGCCCGCGACCGACGGCCACCACACGCTGAAGGTGCAGGCCAAGGACCGGGCCGGCAACCTGTCCGATCCGACGACATTCGCCTTCCAGGTCGGCAAGGCCGGCCTGACCTCCCCGGTCGACGGCACGGCCAGCGCCAAGCGCGTGAAGCTCTCCGTCGACGCCCAGGCCGACCTCACCCGCGTGGTGTACCAGTACCGCCGCGGCCCCGGCGCGACCGAGTACAACGTGCCGCTGGCCAACCTGACCAAGGCGAACAACACCCCGGTCACCGACCCCAAGCCGCGCCTCGCGGACCTGGGCACGCACGCCAACTGGACGGTCGTCGACACCCTCGGCAACGTCGGCGGTGTGGTGCAGGTCCGGGCGCTGATGTTCCCCGAGGACGGTTCCGGCAACGGCACGGCGACCGGCTGGAACACCATGACGGTCGACCCCAACGCGGACGGCGCGGCCGGCACCGCGGTGGGTCCGGGTTCGGTCAACCTGCTCACGGGTGACTACGCGACCGACGTCACCGACGCCGACGAGGCGGGCATGTCGGTCAAGCGCACCGCGTCCTCGCGCGGCACCGGCCGCGGCTGGCAGCCGCAGGGCGAGCGCCTGACGCTCAACCAGCGCCAGATCGGCACCGACCTGACCGGCATCACCGCAGGCCCGGCGAACGTGTCCCGCTCCACCCTGCGCGGCCACGACAACTCCACCGATTCACTGCTGATTACCCCGGCGAACAGCTGGGCCTCCTACGCCGCCCTCGGCCCGGAGCTCACTCTCGGCCAGGGCATGAAGCCCGGTCACACATACCGGCTGACCGGCTGGATCTACGTCCCCTCCGCCTCGGGCCTCAACCCCGACAAGGCGGACCTGGGCCTGCGCCTCAACGGCGTCTACCGCACGCCCGCCGGATACACGGACGTGCTGTCCGCGAAGGCCTCCTTCACCGACGGCTGGCAGCAGCTCTCGGTGGACATGGCCCTCCCCGCCGACGCCACCGAAGGCTGGTTCCGGCTCTTCAACGGCTTCGCTGCGAACACCGGCAAGCAGGTGTTCTTCGACGACCTGTCGCTGAAGGAGATCATCGCGCCGTTCGGCCCGCAGTGGGCCGGCGGCCCGGACGCGGGCACCGGCTCCGAGTACCGCTCGCTGTCCTTCCCGGACTCCGACCTGGTCGAGATCAAGCAGACCGACGACTCCGTGCTGACCTTCGCCAAGGGCAACGACGGCACCCTGTTCCCGGAGCCAGGCGCCGAGTCGCTGACCCTGAAGGCCACCGCCACGACGTCCGGCGCCCTGGTCGCCGCGGGCGGCCAGTGCCTGGAGGTGCCGAACGGCGCCCCCGGCAACGGTGTGACGCTCCAGACGGCGGCGTGCACCGGTGCCGCGAACCAGCAGTGGACCTACGGCGACGATCTGACGCTTCGGGTTCTGGGGTACTGCCTGGACAACCCGTGGGGCGTCACGGCCGACGACACCACGCTCAGGCTGTGGACCTGCAACGCGGGAATCAACCAGCAGTGGGAGGTCACGCCGACCCGGATGGTGGTCAACCGCCAGTCCGGCAAGTGCCTGGACGCCTACCGCGGCGCCTCGCTGTGGGTGTGCTGGGGCGGCGCCAACCAGTTCTGGGGCGTCCAGACCTCCGGCACCACCTACACCCTCACCGACCTGGACGGCTCGACCACCGTCTTCGCCCGCCAGGCCGGATCCGACGTCTACCAGGTGACCAGCGAGACCGGCCCCGAGGCCGCCTCCACCACCCGGTACTCCTACGACACCACCGACGGCCGCTCGCTGCCCAAGCGGGTCGTCGCCCCGGTGGAACCCGGCGTCGACGACACCAACCACTGCACCGTCGACCCGCTGCCCCGCGGCTGCGACGTCCTCGACTACGACTACGCCACCGCCACCACGGCGGTCGCCGGTACCTCCGGCGACTTCACCGACCGCGTCCGGTCCGTGAAGGCCTGGTCGTGGAACCCGGCGACGTCCAAGCAGGAGGCCGTCGAGGTCACCCGCTACCTGTACGACGAGAAGGGCCGCCTGGTCCAGGTCTGGGACCCGCGCCTGGCCACCCCGCTCAAGACCGCCTACACCTACGACACCGCCGGACACCTCACCCGCATCACGCCCGCCGGTGAACTCCCCTGGGACTTCGACTACGGGCCGGCCGGCGCCGACCTCGATGCGGGACGACTGCTGAAGGTCCGCCGCGGCACGCTCGCGCCCGGATCCAAGAACCAGGTCACCGGCGAGATCGGCACCAAGGTCGTCTACAGCGTGCCGCTCACGCGCGGCGCCGGCGGCCCGTACGACATGGCCGGCGCCGACGTCGCCAAGTGGGCCCAGACCGACGCCCCGACCGACGCCACCGCCGTCTTCGGCCCCGAGGACGAGCCCGGCACCAACACCGCCGGCTCCGCCACCCCGGGCAAGGACGGCTTCAAGCCCGCCACCGTCCACTACCTCAACGCCTCCGGCAACGAGGTCAACACCGCCACCCCGTCCGTCACCGACCAGGGCGACATCGACACCTCCGAGTACGACCGCTACGGCCACGTCGTACGCACCCTGGACGCCACCAACCGCTCCATCGCACTCGGCACCCACCCGGACGCGGCACGGTTCGTCGACGAGCTCGGCCTGCCCACCGCATCCGCCGACCGGGCCCGCCTGCTCGACTCCCGGACCACGTACACCAGCGACGGGCTCGACGTCACCGAGACACTCGGCCCGACCTACCGCGCATCGCTGTCGGAGACCGTGGCCGGCCAGAGCAACCCGGTCACCGTCACCGCCGAGGCGGAAACCCTGCCCCAGCTCGGCGCGACCGCACCCATCACCATCACCAACAACTGCTGCAACCTCACCTGGTCCGGCGGCGCCCAGCTGGCCCTGGTCGGAACCCAGGCCGGCGCCGCGGACTCGGTCCGCATGACCGTGCCGGAAGAGGGCGACTACGTCCTGTCCGGCCAGCAGACCAAGTCCTCGGACCACGGCATCGTCCAGTGGTCCATCGACGGCACCAACGTCGGCCAGCCGATCGACCAGTACGCCAGTACCTACGTCATCGGACCGTTCACGACCGGCACCGCCGTCCACCTCACCCGAGGCGACCACACCGTCACCTTCACCGTCACCGGAACCAACACCGCCTCCACCGGTCAGCGATTCCACGCCGACATCGACACGCTGACCCTGACCAAGACCACCGTCAACCCGACCATCCCGGCCGGCACCTCGGTCCTGGCCCGGGACCACACCACCAACACCTACGACGAAGGCAAGCCCGACGGCCAGGCCTACCACCTGCTCACCACCACCACCGACGGCGCCCGCATCGACGGCTACGCCACCGACACCGACCTGCGCGTCACCAAGAACGGCTACGCCACCCCGATCGGCGGCACCTCCGGCTGGACGCTGAAGAAGCCGACCTCGGTCACCACCGACGCTGCCGGAAGCACGGCGGCGACCGACTCCTTCAAGTTCGACGCCCAGGGCCGCACCACCGAGTCCCGCAAGTTCGGCGAGAGCGGGACGGCCGCGTCCACGGTCAAGACGGTCTACTACACGGCCGGCAGCAACCCGGATGACGCCGCCTGCGGCAACCGGCCGGAGTGGTCCGGAAATCCGTGTGCCTCGTCGGCGGGTGGTCCGGTTACCGGCGCGGACGCCGCCCGGATGCCCACGACGCTCCCCGACAAGCGCGTCACCCGCTACTCGCGGCTCGGCGCGGCCGAGGAGACCACGGAGAGCAACGCGGGCAAGACCCGCACCACCACGACCGTCCTCGACCCGGTCGGCCGGACGCTCTCCACCGAGATCACCGGAGGCGAGGGCCAAGCCGTCCCCAAGACGGTCACCGAATACGACCCGGCCAACGGCGCAGTGGTGAAGACCACCGCCGGAACCAAGTCCGTCTCGCGTGTGGTCGATCTGCTGGGCCGGGAGATCTCGTACACCGACGGTGACGGGGCCACCACCACGACCCAGTACGACACTTACGGCAAGCCGGTGAAGGTGACCGACCCGACCGGGTCCACCACCTACACCTACGACCGCACCAAGGAACCCCGCGGCATGCTCACCTCGGTCACCGACAGCGTGGCCGGCGAGTTCACCGCCAAGTACGGGCCCGACGGGCAACTGACCGAACAGACCTACCCCGGCGGCATCGTCCGCAAGGACACCCGCAATGCCTCCGGCGCGACCGTCGGACGGGCCTACACCCGGAGCTCCGACAACGCGGTGATCTGGTCGCAGACCCGCGAGGTCTCCACACAGGGCCAGATCGTGAAGGACACCGACTCCACGTCGGCGAAGTCCTACACCTACGACCGGCGCGGCCGCCTCACCAAGGCCGAGCAGTCCTCGGGCACCGGTTGCACCACCCGCAGCTACACCTACGACACCCACTACAACCGCACCGCCAAGGCCACCGCGCCGACCGCCGCCAACGGAGACTGCACCACCAACAACCCGGCCACGGCCACCCACACCTACGACAGCGCGGACCGGATCACCGACGCGGGCTACCAGTACGACGCCTTCGGCCGGACCACCCACACCGCCAGCGGCACGGTGAACGGCTTCTGGACCAACGACCTCGTCGCCTCCCAGGAGACCGCCGACACCCGCCAGACCTTCACCCTCGACCCCACAGGCCGCCTCGCCGGCACCGTCACCGCCAAGAAGCAGGGCGACGGCACCTGGTCCACCACCACCAGCAAGGCCAACCACTACGGCGACGCCACCGACGAACCCCGGTGGATCACCGAGGACATCGGCACCGGCGCCTGGACTCGCAACATCTCCGCCCCCGACGGCGACCTCGCCGCCACCACCACCAGCACCGGAGGCACCCAGCTCCAGCTCACCGACCTCTTCGGCAGCGTCGTTGTCACCACCGACCCTGCACTGACCGCCCCCAGCGTCCTCAGCTACGACGAGTTCGGCATCCCCGCAGCCGGCCGGGCCCCCACCCGCTACGGCTGGCTCGGCGGCAAGCAACGCTCCGCCGAAGCCCTCGACGGTGTGATCCTGATGGGTGTTCGCCTCTACGACACCACCAACGGACGCTTCCTCTCCGTCGACCCCGTCGTCGGAGGCAACGCCAACCCGTACGACTACGTCTACGGCGACCCACTCTCCAAGTACGACCTCGACGGCCGAATCTGCTGGAGATGTGTGAGCAAGTGGGTCGACCGTACCTCCACGGTCCTAGCCGTCGCGGGAATGTTCGGCTGCGGCCCCTGTAGCGTAGCCTCGGCTGTGATCTCAGTGGGAAGTGGCGTCGTCAAAGTCGCAACCGGAGATCGATCAGGATGGATCGACATTGCCGGTGGCGCTACTTTTGGCGCAGGCAAGGGGCTTGCCTTCATGGGAAGATTTGCGAAGGCCAAAAAGCTCAAAAGCGCCCCGAAGGGAGTTGCCGGAATGGGCAAAGCCAACAAGCGAGCGCGCAGCAGGGCCGCAAGGGACCATGAGCGATTTGACGCGCGCTACACTAGACGCGCCGACAGAACTGACCAATGGTACGGATCTGGATCTACGGCATACGGACTCTATGGTGAATATCAGGACTATCAGAGCAACAGATTCCGAAAGTGGTTCTCCGGTGATTTCGATTAACGCGCCAATCAGCCGCTTCGAAACTGGCGCCCAATATGCCGCGCTTCTGGCGTTCTGTCGAGGTGATCGCACCGAGGCGGCGCAGCTGTGCGCAGAAGGAACCGCCTCGGTCGATAGCGTCCTCAGTAGTCCAGCCGGCCGGATCGACACCTCGGACGACGAGGTCTGGGCAGACGCGGTCGCGATGCTGGGGTTCCGCTCCTGGACCTGGTTCCTTACGGCGATAGCCACCGGAGTAGCGGGGATTCTGCTTCCCCGGACCCCATTGCTCGAACTGGCGGTAATCACGATTGCCGCCGCACTCACAGCGCTGTTCGCCGCCCGCCAAGCAGCATTCATGCTTGCCAAATCCGCACATGAACGCGGTCGGCTCACTCAGCGGCGGAGCCGCTGGCTGCGTCGATGGGCTGGGACGGCAGGGCTGTGGATTCTCTACGCGCCGGGGTGGCTGGGATGGCTGGTGATCCTTCAGCCGTGGTGATATGCGGCGCGTGGGTTGCAGTGGTGGTGCGCCGCCTGTTTTCAGCGGTCGGTGTCCTGGTTGACGCCGGTCAGGGCGTGAATCTGCTGAGAAGCGATTTCCAAACCGAGGGATACGGCTGCTGCTCGAACTTCCGATCGCATCAGCCTCGTTCGGGTGATCGCTCCGCGGCCGGCGCATAAGAGAAAGGCCTCCTGCACAGTTCGGTGATGTCGAGTCACGGTCGGCTTCGGAAGCGATCTGAACGACGCCATCGCCAACCTGATCATCGCATTTATTGCATTTCCGACATATCTTGCTGTGCTTATTTTGATTAGGGGTCTCGATAGTAGGAGGCGGTAGCCGGTACACAGGGCCGTGGAAGAATCGCCACGGCCCTGTGTACTCACGCCGCTACGCCGGAGCGGGCCGGTGGGGAGTGTGTTTGCGGCGCCCCGCATCGACGGCTACGCCACCGACACCGACCTCCGGGTCACCAAGAACGGCTACGGCACCCCGATCGGCGGCCCCTCCGGCTGGACCCTGAAGACCCCGACCTCGGTCACCACCGACGCCGCACTCGGCGGCGCCAACCTGACCGCGACCATCCAGTACGACTCCTCCGGCCGCGCGGTGGAGTCACGCAAGCCTGGCTCCACCGGCACCGACGCGGCCACGGTGAAGACCGTGTTCTACACCGCCGGCGCCAACGGCCAGGACGCCGCGTGCGGCAACCGTCCCGAATGGGCGGGCAGCCCGTGCGTCACCCTGCCCGGTGGCGCCATTGCAGGCGGCGACGCGACGCGGATGCCGACCACGCTGCCCGTGAAGCGGGTCACCCGCTACTCGCGGTTCGGCGAGGCCGAGGAGACCACGGAGACCAACGCGGGCAAGACCCGCACCGCGACGACCGTCTACGACGGCGCCGACCGGATCATGTCCGCCCAGATCACCTCCGACGAGGGCCAGGCCCTTCCGCCGGTCACCACCGAGTACGACCCGGCCACCGGCGACATCGTCAAGACCACCGCCGGCACCAAGACCCTCACACGGTCCATGGACGCCCTCGGCCGGCTCATCTCGTACACCGACGCCGACGGCGGCACCACCACCACCACGGAATTCGACCAGTACGGCAAGCCGACCAAGGTCACCGACCCCACCGGGTCCACCACCTACACCTACGACAGCGCCGACCGTCTGACCGACACCGGCTACACCTACGACGCCTTCGGTCGCACCACCAAGACGGCCACCGGCGCCACCAACAGCTACTGGGCCAACGACAAGGTCGCTTCCCAGGAGAAGGGCGACACCCAGCAGACCTGGGAACTCGACCCGGCCCACCGCCTGACCGCCTTCAAGGCCGCCGCCAAGCAGGGCGACGGCACCTGGGCGAACGCCACCAGCAAGCTCAACCACTACGGCGACGACTCGGACGAGGTCCGCTGGGTCATCGAGGACACCACCCAGAGCAGCTCACAGTGAGGCGTGGGGCATCCCCGCAGGCGACCGGGTTGCCCTGGGAGAACTTGGCCTGCCGCACCTGTCCCTCTTCACGCCCAGACCGCAGTCCGGAATGGACCCTGTCCTGGTGCCGAACCTGGCAGGCGAATACGAGCGGCGCCTGATCGGAGACGGCCAGAGGCTCTACGGCCTCGAATTCTGGGGCACGAAGGAGGACAGCTTCGTCGTCGGTGTGCGTCCCGGCGATGGCCGTGTGTTCTGCCTCCTCCCCGCCCCCATCACCGCCGATGACATCCCCGAGGTCCTCAGGCCGTACCACGCAGGCCTCCACGAACCGGCGGTCTCCTTCTTCAGTTCCTCGGTGGCCCAGTACGTCGAGACTGCCTGGCGCTGGAACGCGGCAATCCAGATCCTCCGGAGGGTCGAGGAGCCTGCACACACGGCTCCAGAGGAAGATCACGTCCGCCACTACGAGCGTCTCTGTGCATGCGTGGAGCTTGTCGTAGACATCGCACGACACGTCGACCACGCGGTCGCGGCCGATGACCGGTCGGTCTGGATCGAGCTGATTCGCGAGAACTCCATCTCACCTGGCGGTTCCGTCTCGCTCACGACCGGGTGAGGATCTGGGTCCTCAGGATCCGGATCCTCACCCGGCAGTGAGCCGGCTCGCTCTTCTCCCAGCTGTCAGAGCTGGCCGCTGATCTGCCGAGAGAGCCCTTCGAAGAACTCCTGAAGGGTGGCCACAGCAAGGTCGAACTGATCGAACCACGAGGCGGTGGTCGACCTCCAGACCTGCCCGGAGCCCGCCAGCGCGAACAGATGGCCGCCCCCGTCGCTGGCGAAGACCAGGGCAGGCTCCTCCCCGTCGATCTGGACGGCCCCGTACTCGCGGAAGTGGTCCGCGACCAGCGAAGCCGGATGAACGAAGTAGCCGTTCTCCACATCGGTCAAGGAGACCTCGTCGATCACCCAGTACATAGTGGTCAGGTCCGAGGGAATCGGCGTCAGCTCCACGAGCGCGTCGGTTGCCTGATGGCTCGCCTCCGAAGCGAGCACGACCACGTTGCTGCCCGGCTCGAAGCCATACCGTGCCTGAAACGACTCCACCAGCTTCGCCAGCGCCGCATCCGCCTGCTCACACCAGCCGCGAAGCCACTCGGCATCAAGCCGCTCGCCAGCCACGGTCACTCCCTTTTGCCTCCGTCGGGGACCCGCACACGCGAGTCCGGAAGAACCTACAGGAGCGTTCACGCAGATCTGGTCAGAGCCAAATTCAGGGAGCCCCATCAGGAGTCCGCCTCAGAATCGGCGACCACCCGAGAACTCGACGTCTGCCTCACACGGAGCTCACGCAGGCCCGACCACCAGCGGGTACCGGACGACATCGTGCGCTACCAGCACCGCATGGTCCGCTCCGCCCGCGACCTCCTCCTCGGCGAGGGCTTCGACGAGATCCGCCACCATCGCACCGGGCACTGACGCTCCCCACCCTCGCGCCCCGTCCCCGAGCCGGCCAGGCCCGGCGGGCGGGGCGCGATGGTGCGCGGCGCCGGCGCCCGGCCGGACCCCATTCTTGTGATCGGAGAACCGTGGCACCCGAATTCACCAGCACCGGCCCCGAGTCCTGCGACAGCCGACTGAGGCAGCTGAAGGGGATCGACTCCCCGCTGATCGTCCACCTCCGGCGCATCGCCATCGGATGAGCCGGGGGTCGGCTCCGGGCATCCGGTCTCACCGAAAGCCTCACCCGTGAACGCGCTATCACGGCCGCCATGTCGAGGTTGAGCACCTCCACGTCCACCTGCCCCGAGCCCTGGGACACCCATCTCTGAAGCACACCCGCCGGACCCGGTGAACCGCTGGCGGGACGGAGGCTCAATCCTCGCCGAGCAGCCATGAGTAGAACGCGGCACCGTCAGAAGGGAGCGGAGCGTCCGGTGCCTGCTGAACCAGCCAGACGGCAGCCATGGACAGCTCTCCGTAGGACAAGAACTCCTCACCCTGGGCCACGACGACAGCCACTGCGCCGACCCGCCAGACAGAGAAGTGCCAGGCCTCGGGCTCTTCCTCCATGGTGAGCGTCAGATCGGGCTGCCCGAGCACACCGGACACCACCTCGCAGCCGTGCCGCCAGCCCTCGAAGAACGGGACAGCGTCTGACGCGAGGACGTCCCACCCATCGAGCTCGCTGAGCTCATGGAACTCGTCACCGAGCGGGCCGTCCGCTGCCTCTTCGCTCGGATCGAAGTAGCAGAACGGCAGGTGGAAGCTGGGCTGTCGGTCCTTCCAGTCTTCGAGCGGAACAGCGGGGACAAGGCGGTGCCCAGACGCGGTCTCGAAGTGATCGTCCCGCTCTTGCCACCCCTGCTCATCAACAAACCGAGCGAAACCAGAGCGAGTGAAGCCAGCCCTGGCGAGCTCAGCCAGCTGACCGATCAAGGACGACGTAAGCGGCTGCAACCGAACTATCAAAGCGACCCCACGGGCTCTCACGATCGACAACGTGTCCGCCGATCATCCAGCAGCCGCCGAGGCCGTCACACACCAGGGTCTGGAGTGAGTTCATGATCAATTCCTTACTGATCGTTTCAGAATGACTTCCGAAGGCGCCGTAGGCAGATGATGCTGCAGGCGAGGTAGCCGATCTGCTGCCTCACCTGGTGTCGCAGGTCATCGCTAGGTTGGTGCTCTTTGCAGGCCGATTGTGCCGGTGACCGGACGCAATACGGAGGTCGGGATGGGTGTCGGAGTCGGAGATCGGGCGAGCTGGGTGCTGGAGCCGCTGACAGGGGTGGGGCCGCTGCGGTTCGGGATGTCTCCTGAGCAGGTGAACGTGGCGTTGGGCGAGGATGCTCCGCACGGTGTCCTCAGCGGCGGTCAGCGGCAGTGGAGCTGGTACCGCCAACACCTGGTGAGCGCGATCTTCGGCCCGGGGGAGCAACTGGTGGCCGTGGGGATCAATGCGAATCGCGGGCCGCTGGTGCTGTGGGAGGGCGTGGTGCTGGTCGGCCGGGCACCTTCCGAGGTGCGTGCGGACGTCAGCCGCCTGGCGCTGCGACACGGGGTGAAAGAGGTGCCGAACGCCGAAGGGGAGCGGGACGTGCCGGCGTGGGGTATCTCGGTGGGTGCGGTCCAGCAGTACCTGCCGGACGCCGAGGGCTTCCTGCAGCGGGGGGACGCCATGGTCACCGACCTGCTGGTGACCGGGCCCGGTCTGGCCGAGGACCCGTACGGCGACAAGACCGTGGCCAGTTGGCGCAGCAACTCCCGGCGCCGCGCCCCCGAACCGGGGCCCTGGCCGGTGCGGCCCGAGCGGGACCGGCCGCGGTGGGAGTGTGTGCCGCTGGTGGGGGTGGGGCCGCTGCGGTTCGGGATGACGCCGGAGCAGGTGTCGGCGGCCCTGGGCGGTGAGACGGCATCTTCGCGAGGCACCTACCACCCCTACCCGGCGGGGTCCCTCTGGGAGGACCAGGGCGACCCCGCGGAGGAGTGGCTGGTCGAGGAGCGGTTCGAGGCCGCCGGAGTCCGCGTGCACTATCCGTGGTGGGAGCAGGGCCGCGGGCCGTTCCTCGGCGCGGTCACCGCCCTCGGGCGTTCCGGTCCCCAGGTCCTCCTCGACGGCATCCCGCTCGTCGGCCGACCTGTCACTGCCGTCGAGGCCGACATCGGCAGGTACCTCACGGACAACGACCTCGGCCTGCGGCTTCTCGTCAGCGGGGACCAGGAAATTTACGGCCTCGGCGTGACGGTGCGTGCCGCCCGCGTCGGTGACAGCGTCATCAGCGAGGCCCGGCTCGGGTCGGAGCAGTGGTACGAGGAGTGATCGTGCCCGTGCTGATCGCTTCAGAATGAGTTGAGCTGCACTCTTGCACTCGTCGGTCTTGGTAGGCAGGGGTATCCAGGGTGCGTGTTGATCTTGTCCCGGACGATCTGTGGGAGCGGGTGGCTCCACTGCTGCCGCCCGCTCCCGGGCGACGCCATAGGCACCCCGGGCGACCACGGGTCCCGGACCGGGCGGCTCTGGCAGGAGCCGCGGCCCACCGGGACGGACGAGGCCGCAGCCCGAGGGCTGCGGCCTCGCCGCGGGTCACGACACCCAGCACCGGCCGGGGTCGTCGTCCTTCAGACTGGACTCGGCCTTGACGATGTAGGTGTGCTCCGGCTTCCGGAAGGAGACCCGGATCAGCACCTGCTGCTCGGAGACCGTCCGGCTGAAGCAGAAGCCCACGCTCTCCGGATGGCCCACCGCGCCCTCGTCGTCGGCGGTCCAGCCGGCCGCGGCGGCGCGCTGCCGGTAGAAGGCGACGATCTCCGTCTCGGGGACGTCGTACCGGTACTCGGTCTCGGCGTGGCCGAAGCCGCCGTCCACATTGCAGGCCTTGCTGGAACTCCCGTCCGCGACACCGTCCGGGTGCGCGGTGAGGAGCTGCCGGGCCTGCTCGGAGTCGGCGCGGCCGACCGCCGCGTCGCACCCCCGGCCGGCCAGGATCTCCGGCAGCGAGAGCAGGGCCACCCCCACCGCCGCGACCGCGGCCATGACGAGACAGGCCCGCCACAGTTTCTTCACGTTTGTCCTTCCTACGGTGCGGATGGTGGGCTACTCGCGGAGGGCACGGGAGTTGTAGACCCGCTCGGCCTGCTGGTACAGCACCTCGAAGAACTGCCGTCGGGAGATGGCGGCCTTCATGCGCTTGCGGAACCAGTAGCTCCCCGCGTACCTCCTGGCGTACGCGTTGTTGTAGACGTCGATGTCGTGGTCCTTGCCGTGCTGGCCGACCTCGTGGGCATCGCCGAGCCGCTTGGCCGCGGCCGCGCCGAAGTACAGGGTGAGGCCCGCCTGCCACATGAAGTGCCGCATCGCGTTCTCCTTGCCGTGGCCACCGGGCGCCATGCTGGAGATGATGTCGGACATCTGCTTGGCCCAGCCGCAGCCGCGGCCCAGCGAGTGGCAGGCCTCGGTCTCGGCGATCTTACGGGGTGCCCAGCTGCACCACTGCGGGCAGCTCCACCGGCCGTCGAGGTCGTAGCGGGTGAGCGGGTCTCCCGAGGTGTAGTCGTACGCGTTGGCGTTGCCGCCGTACACCGGGTCGACCGACAGGAAGCGCCCGGTGCCGGGGTTATAGAGCCGCACGCCCATCAGCAGCAGGCCGCCGGGGGTCTCGGCGGAGCGCTGCTTGGCGCCCAGCCAGCCGTACGCCGCGGTTGCCTGACCCGCGCGGGGGGTGCCGTACTCCTCGTGGTCGAGAACGGTCGGGGCGGCCCCGCCCAGCGGGAGTTGGAGGGCGACGTCGCCGTGCAGGTTGGCGAGTTGGAGGGTGACCGCGTTGCCGTTGCCGGTGGTGGCGGTGAGGTCGCCGCCCAGGGCGAGGACGTTCCGGGTGAGGTTGCCCAGGTTGTCGGTGACCCAGCGCGGGTAGTCGGCGTCGGCACCGTAGTGGTTGGTCGTGGTCCGGCCGGCCGTCCAGGTGCCGCCGCTGTAGGTCTCCGCGGTCGAGGTGCGGAACCGCTGGGCCGAGTCGAGGGACCAACTGGTGCGGTTGGCGCCGGTGGTCACCTGCTGGGCCAGGTCGCTGGCGTAGTAGGCGACGGTGGAGCCGGGCAGGGCGGTGGTGCGGCCGAACGCGTCGTAGGTGTAGCCGGCGTCGGTGAGCCGGTCCGCGCTGTCGTAGCCGCTGGTGCGGGTGGTGCCTCCGGTGGTGGTGCAGTCGGCGCCGCGCGCGGCGACCGCGGCAACGCCGGCCTGCTTCAGGCCCGCGCCCGCGCGAGGGCCGCCTGCGGCGACAGCGCGGGAGCCCTGGCCGACTTCCAGCAGTCCGTCACCCGCCTCCCGCAGCCCGACGTCCTGACCGCCTACGGCGAGCTCCTGCAATCCCTCGGCCGTACCGCCGAGGCCGAGCAGCAGTACCAACTCGTCCGCGCCAAGCAGAGACTCCTTCACCAACAACGCCGTCGGCGCGGACAGCGACGCCGCCCTCTTCGAAGCCGACCACGGCGACCCGCGCACCGCCCTCGTCCTCGCCCAGGAAGGCCTGGCGACCCGGCCCTTCCTCGACTCCCACGACGCCTACGCCTGGGCCCTGCACCTCAACGGGCGCGACGAGGAGGCCGCCGCCCAGTCGAACCACGCACTGGCCCTCGGCACCCGCAACGCGCTCTACCACTACCACCGCGGCATGATCGAGAAATCGCTCGGCCACCCGGACCGGGCCCGCGCCGAGCTCACCCAGGCCCTCGACCTCAATCCGGCCTTCCACCCCCTGCACGAGCTGCAGCCGGCCCGGACGCAGGCTGCCGCGCGGCCCCCTGACGTCCGGCAGATCGACGTCATGGTGCGGGACCTGATCCGAGAGGACGAGCAGCCATGACCACAGCACCGGACCCGCTCCGGCTGGAGGCCGAGCTCGCCGAACTCGTGGCCGGCACGCCCGGCGTCGCCTACCTCAGCCCGAACCTCCTGCAACGGCTCACCCGCACCGGCGGAGCGACCGGAGGCGTGCGGATCCGCCTCGGACCGTCACCGCGCGTCGACGTGTGGATCGCCGTGCGGGCCGGCCACCAGGCCGCGGCCACCGCCCGCGCCGTCCGCGACCGGATCACCGCCGCGCTCCACGACCGGCCCGCGACCGCGGCCGTCCGGGTGCGCGTCGTGGTCACCGCCGTGGCGTGACCCGCGGTCGCGGTGACGCGGCGTCCGCTCCGGGCCTCACCGGCTCTTCGCCGGTTCCTTCAACAGGTGTTCGGCAGGAATCGTTCGGAGGACGCGGGATGCGTCCCTCGACGTACTGGGCGCCGCTTTCGCCCGGCGGTCATCCAGGAGCCAGGGCGCCTTGCGGCCGAAGGTGTTCCGCCTGTCCATGTTGACGTCGCCTCCTTCGCCGCACGATGCCGCTCCGGCCTCGTCATGATCAGCTCTGCACCAGCCGGCAACCCAGTGGCGCATGCGGCGCTCGGTGGAGGTCGGGTGGCCGGGACTGGAGTGTCAGGTCCTGACGGGTTGGGGCACGTGGCCCGGGTCGCCGCCGAGCTTGGTGTAGAGCGCGGTCCAGTGCCGGTCGGTGTCGGTCGGTGGCTTGCCGTCGCAGTACGCCTTGGTGCCGTTGGCGGTGTAGAAGCGCATCATCTCCAGCACCGAGCGCGGATCGGCCGATGGTCCGCTCGTGTACCTGCTGCCCGGCTCCTGTTGCTGGTGCTGGATACAGCTCGGCGACGGGGCGGAGGGCTGTGCGTCGAAGCTGCCGTCCGCCGCTCCCCCGCAGGCGGCCAGCAGCGGGGCGGCAGCGAGGGCGAGCAGGCGTGTGAAGCGGGTGGTCATCGCGGTGGGCCTCCGGTCGAGGGGTGCGGTCACAGGGTCGCGGGGAGGCTGCGGATGACCAGTCCGAGCCCGACGGTGAGGATGAGCAGGGCGGTGAGCAGCGCGCTGTACGGGGCGAGGCGTCGGATCCGGCTGCCGAGCGTGCCGTGCTCCGCGGCGGTGACCCGGTCGCCGACGCGGACGAGGAGCAGGCCGACGGCGGTGAGGGTGGCGGCCATGCCCAGGCCGTAGGCGACAACCAGAGCGGCACCGAAGAGGGTCCGGCCGAGGGCGATCGCGCCGAGCAGGACGACCAGCGCGGAGGGGCTGGGGACCAGGCCTCCGGCGATGCCCAGGCCGATCAGGTTGCGGCGGCCGGGCTCGCCCGGGTCGTGATGGTGGTGCCCGCCGCCGAACAGGCCGTGCCGGTGGCCGTCGCCGTGATGACGGCCGGAGTCCTGGCCGTGGGTGTGCCCGTGATGATGGCTACTGTCGTGGTGACCGTGCCCGTGGCGGTGGTCGTCATCGTGGTGGTGGCCGTGGTCCGCGAGGAGGACCTGGGTGGCGCCCGGGGCGGGGTGCGGCTTGTGGTGGTGGTCGTGCGGGATGCCGGCGGCGTGGGCCGCGGCGTGCGCGAGTTCCCTCGTGGTGTCGTCGTCCGGGCCGGGGTGCGGGGCCGGAAGGCGCCCGTGGGCGCGGGCGTGCCGGGAACGGCGGACGGCGTCGCGCAGCAGCCCTGCCCCGACCGCGGCCACCAGGACGCCGCTCGCCACCCCGAGCCAGCCGAGCAGGACGTCGCCGGCGAGCGAGGAGAAGGTGGTCAGGCACAGGCCGATGGCGATGACCCCGGCGGTGTGGGTCACCGTGACGGTCGCGCCCACGGTGACGGCGTCGCGGGTGCGGCCGCGCCGACCGGCCAGGTACGCCGCCATCACCGTCTTGCCGTGCCCGGGGAGCAGCGCGTGCCCGGCGCCCAGCACGATCGACAGGAGGACGGCGAGCAGGCCGAGCGGGAGGGTCAGGCGCTGCGCCGCGCCGAGTTCGGTGAGGCGGGCGTCCAGGCCGGCGAGCCAGGCGGTCGGACCGGATGCACCGGCTGCCGGAGCGAGGGCGGATACGGCCTCCGCCCCGCTCCCGGGCCTGGCCCGGAACTGGGCGCGGGTGACACCGCTGGGGCTGTCCAGCAGGTCGCGGGGGTAGTCGCGCAGCTCGTCGGAGGTGGAGTGGGCAGGGACGTCGGAGCGGTCGACGGTCGTGCCGTCGCCGCGGGCGGTGATCTCGTTCCACCCCACCCGGCCGGGGTCGCTTCCGCTGTCGACGCGCAGGGTGGTGCCGACGGCCGGGATCCGAAGTGCGGTGCTCAGCCCGCATTCGAGGCGGCCGGTCCGCAGGCCCGCCGAGCCGTCCTGGTAGGAGAACTGTGCCGTGTCCACGCGCCAGGTGATCGGCGCGCCGTCCTGGTCGGTGGTGACGCGCAGCCGCTGCGCGATCCGGGTGCACTGATCGGCCGCCCAGGTGGTGCGTTCGGTGTTGTCGACGGTGCCGTCGGCGTTGCGGTCGACCTGCCGCTGTTCCTGCAGGGTTGGGATCTCGGCGGTGTCGGTGACCGCGAGGACGTCGACGCGGTCGGGGCGGACGATGAAGCCGAGGTAGTGGTTGACGGAGAAGTTCCCGAGCGGGTGGGCCTGTGCCGCGGGTGCCGCGAGAGCGAACAGGCCCAGGGCCGCTGATGCCGCGGCGCCTGACCGGGCGATGGATCGTGGGACGGCCACGCTTGGCCTCCGGAAGGGGTGCTGACTGCCCCGGAGCCGAGTCCGGCCGGGCAGGGAGAGGGAGGGACCGCATCGGCCCGGGATCACCATCTGCGCTCAACCCCAATCGGTAGCGGTCACCAGCCCGATGGACCGTCGAGACCACCCGTTCGGCCCCAGCGCAACCGGGCAGGCGTTCGCCCCGGTCGAACGTCCGGCCGTCGAAGGGCTGCTCCACGCCTGGGGCGCCGGTGGCGCACCTCCTCGCGCCCCCGGCGCGCCCCGCGACAGGGGCTTGCACTTGCAGTCATTGTGCAGTTACGCAACTGATGCACCATGTGGGGTGCGTCGAGGCGAAGGAGTAGGAAGGACGCCTGATGGCCTCCTCATCCGAAGCCCCGTCCCACGAACAGCACAGTCCCCTCCGGGCGAAGCCCCGAGGAGCGATGACCCGTCAGGAATGGCGCCGCCTGGCCGCGATGGGCGCCTTCATCGTCGCGCTGCACCTCGTCGGCTGGATCACCCTGGTCGCCGTCGTGGCCCCGGAGCACCACACGATCGGCGAGAAGGGCTTCGGCATCGGGATCGGGGTCACCGCCTACACCCTGGGCATGCGCCACGCCTTCGACGCCGACCACATCGCCGCGATCGACAACACCACCCGCAAGCTCATGGACCAGCGGGAACGGCCCCTGTCGGTCGGGTTCTGGTTCTCTCTCGGACACTCCTCGATCGTCTTCGCGCTCGCCGTCCTGCTCTCCTTGGGAATCAAGTCCCTCGCGGCCCCGCTGCAGGACGACAACTCCCGGCTCCACCAGGTGACCGGACTGGTCGGCACCGCCGTCTCCGGCTCGTTCCTGTACCTGATCGCGATCATCAACCTCGTCGTCCTCGCCGGGATCTGGAAGGTGTTCCGGCAGATGCGCGCCGGGCACCTCGACGAGCGGGCGCTGGAGGAGCAGTTGGACAAGCGCGGCCTGCTCAACCGGATCCTCGGCCGGGTCACCAGGTCGGTCAGCCGGCCGTGGCAGATGTACCCGCTGGGCATGCTCTTCGGCCTCGGCTTCGACACCGCGACCGAGATCGCCCTGCTGGTCCTCGCCGGATCCGGAGCCGCCGCGGGCCTGCCCTGGTACGCGGTCCTGTGCCTGCCGGTGCTGTTCGCCGCCGGCATGTGCCTGCTGGACACCATCGACGGGTCGTTCATGAACTTCGCCTACGGCTGGGCGTTCTCCCAGCCCGTCCGCAAGATCTACTACAACCTGACCGTCACCGGCCTGTCTGTCGCGGTCGCCCTGATCATCGGCACCGTCGAACTGCTGGGCCTGCTCGCCGAGAAGCTGCACCTGCGCGGCGCGTTCTGGGACTGGATCTCCGGCCTGGACCTCAACACGGTCGGCTTCGTGATCGTCGGCCTGTTCTTCGCCACCTGGGCCGTCGCCCTCGCCGTCTGGAAACTCGCCCGGATCGAGCAGCGGTGGGTCCTGCCCGGAGCGCCCGTCCATCCGCTGGCTGCTACCGACGACGTGTGATCCTCGGGCTGGCCAAGCGATTCCGCCCCCGGGAAAGCCTCCCGTGCGTCCGGGCGGGTGACACCGCTGCGCCAAGGGGGTGAGGCGACCCGTCCGTGCCCGCCCGGTGCGCGAAGGCGTGTCGGGATCCGGTCCACAGTGCCGAGTGCAGCTGCTCAGCCGGATCCCCACCCCGACGCCAGCCGGCACGGGGCGACATTCGCCTGTCATGGAAGCGAGAATCCCACCCGCATGAACGTCACGCGTCCACGCGCCCGCACGCACTCCACCGCCCGCACCGCGGCGGTCCTCACCGCCATGAGCATGGCCCTGGCAGGGTCCACCCTCCTCGGCGCCGGAGCCGGCACCTCGTCCGCCTCCAGCCACCGCGAGGCGCCGCTGATCGCGGCCGACCCGCAGGTCGACAACACCGACGTCTACGCGTTCACCAGCCCGGACAACCCGGACACGGTCACCCTGATCGCCAACTGGCTGCCGTTCCAGGAGCCCAACGGCGGACCGAACTTCTACCCCTGGGCCGACGGCGCGCACTACGACATCAACATCGACTCCCAGGGCACCGGCAAGCCCGACATCACCTACCGCTGGACCTTCCACACCGAGGACCAGCGCGGCACCAACACCTTCCTCTACAACAACGGCGTCGTGAACAACCTCTCCGACCCGACCCTGCTGTTCCGCCAGTACTACACGCTCGAGGAGCTGCGCCCGGGCTGCAAGCCGCTCACCCTGGTCGACCACGGCCAGGTCGCGCCGTCCGACACCGGCCGCGCCTCCATGCCCAACTACGGTCAGCTGCGCCAGCAGGCGACCGTCCAGCTCCCGGGCGGCGGACAGACAGTCGCGACCCAGGCCGCCGACCCGTTCTTCCTCGACCTGCGGGTCTTCGACCTGCTCTACGGCGGCAACCTCTCCGAGGTCGGGCAGAACACCCTCGCCGGGTACAACGTCAACTCCGTCGCCCTGCAGATCCCCAAGAGCCGACTCGCCTACAAGGGCGACGCGACCCGCAACCCCGTCATCGGGATCTGGTCGAGCACCGAGAAGCAGACCCTCAAGCTCAGCCCCGGAAAGGCCGACCCGACCGGCAAGTTCGTCCAGGTCTCCCGCCTCGGCAACCCGCTCGTCAACGAGGTCGTCCTGCCCGCGGGCCTCAAGGACGCCTTCAACTCCCTTCCCCCGTCCGAGGACCACAACCAGCCCGCCGTCGTCGCGCGGGTCCTCGACCCGGAGGTGCCCAAGCTCGTCCAGGCGATCTACGGCCTCCCTGCCCCCGCCACCCCGCGCACCGACCTCCAGGAGATCTTCCTCACCGGTATCGCCAAGGCGGCCAACGGCCCGTACGCGGTCGACCTCAACTCCCAGCTCATGAACCAGGACATCGACGCCAAGCGGTTCGTCCCCGCCGAGGAACTGCGCCTCAACATGTCCACCCCGGTCACCCCCAACCCGGACCGGCTCGGCATCCTCAACGGCGACTTCCAGGGCTTCCCCAACGGCCGCCGCCTCACCGACGACGTCGTCGACATCGCCCTGCAGGTCATGGAGGGCGCAACGCCCGGCAACCTGATCGGCGCGCTCGCCGCCGGCGACAAGGTCAACACCACCGACAAGCCGTTCTCCGCGACCTTCCCCTACCTCGCCCTGCCCTACGACAAGGCCGTCAACCAGCCCAACTGACCTTCCTGACCCTGCGGGTGGCCGATGCCGTCGGCTTCGGCCACCCGCACGCCCCTCGTCTCCACCGCTCGACCGAAGGACCGTACATGCGCCGCCTGCCGCTGCTGCTCACCACCGCTGTTCTGTGCGGCGGCCTGGCCGCCCTCGGGGCGCTGGACCGTGGCACGGCGCCCGCCCGGCCCCCGGGATCGGATTCCGTCCGGGGCGCGGACCGTGCCCCGGACGGAAGCAGTTCCCTCACGCGAGCGATCGCCGCCGACCAGCAGCGGCTGCGGACGATCCCCGGCGACGCGACCGGGTGGGCCCGGCTCGGCTCCGAGTACGTCGAACAGGCCCGGATCACCGCCGACCCCTCGTACTACCCGAAGGCCGAGGAGGCCCTCCACCGCTCCCTGCAGCTCACCTCGAAGGACAACGTCGACGCGCTCACCGGGCTCGGCGCGCTCGCCAACGCCCGCCACCTGTTCGCCCAGGCCCGCGACTTCGCCGAGCAGGCCATCGCCATGGCCCCCGCCCACTGGCCCGCCTACGCCGTCCTCGCCGACGCCCGCACCCAGCTCGGCGACGACACCGGAGCCACCGACGCCGTGCAGCAGCTCCTCGACCGGCGGCCCGGCACCGCGTCCTTCACCCGCGCCGCCTACGACCTCGAACAGCACGGCCGCACCGACGACGCCCGCAACGCCCTCCAGCAGGCCCTCGACGGCGCCTACGACCCCGCCGACAAGGCCTTCTGCCAATTCCAGATCGCCGAACTCGACCGCGACACCGGCCGAACCGACGACGCCCTCACCGGCTACCGGCAGGCCCTGCGCACCGACCCCGCCTACACACCCGCCCTCGCTGGACAGGCACGCGCCGAAGCCGCACTCGGCCGAAGCAGCGACGCGATCCGCGACTACACCGCCGCCATCGCCAGAGTCCCGCTGCCCCAGTACCTCCTCGAACTCGGCGAACTCCACGAATCACTCGGCCACCGCACCGAGGCGGCGGAGCAGTACCGCCTCCTGGCCGCCGAACTACAACTCGCCACAGCCAACGGCGTCGTGGACGACCTCACCCTCGGCCAGTACCAGGCCGACCACGGCGACCCCGACGAAGCCGTCCGCCTGCTGCGAGCGGAATGGGCGCGTCGGCAGAACGTCCTCGTCGCCGACGCCCTCGCCTGGGCCCTGCACCGCACCGGCGCGGACGCCGAAGCCCTCACCTTCGCCGAGCGGGCCGCAGCCCATGGCTGGAACAACGCCCTCTTCCTCTATCACCGAGGCGAGATCGAGAAGGCCCTCGGCCACACCGGCGAAGCCCGTCGCCACCTCTCAGCCGCACTCGCCGCCGATCCCGGCTTCGACCCTCTCCAGGCTCCGGCCGCGCGCCGCTCCTTGGACGAACTCGGCCGGTGACCAGCGGTGCCCGGGCCCGGACCCCACTGCCTCAACCGTGAGCCGCTCCCGCATCGACGCTTCCCCAGGCGCGGCATGCCCCGGCACGGCATGGGAACGGTGTTCCCGCCCGCGCACCGGCAGCGGCCGCCCGGTCCGCCGGCAAGAACGACGTGGCGCGGCCGGTATTTTACGATCACGAGACCCACGCGACGACCAGCCAGGTCAGCTAGCACGGCCTGCCACGCTCGATCTGGAGCCTGGCCGAGCTCGCGGGCTTCGCGATACCGGCGGGTCGGGTCCTGCTCCGCGATGAGGGCGTCTCCGCCTCAGGACGATCGCGGTCACCACCGCCCGATCGCCGCAGTCGCCCCCGAGCCGACCGGGCTTCCCGGCGCACCGCAGGTCGGTTTATCGGGACATCGGCGGAGAAGGACAGGCCTGCCCGTTGCCGTGCCTCCCACAGCTCGCGCTGGGCCGATCCCGATCGAAGCGGCGGGCGGCGCCGCGGAGGGCGAGCCGCCCGCTCTTCGCAGGCGTTCATGACGACACGTCAACCATTGTCGAGGGAAACGGCCTTGTGTGTCCGTGCTCGACCCACGAGGCCTTGACAGCGCGATTGGTCTACTCCACTGTGTGGTGCGCGCGCTCCCCGCACTGTCCTCCGACCACCAGCCCCCACCTGGAGACAGCATGCGCACTCCGAACCGCCGCCGCGACCGCCGAGCGCTGCCGGCCGGCCTGCTGGCCGCCGCCGTCGCGACGGCGGCCCTCCTGTTCAGCTGGGCCGACGCCGCCGCGGCGAACACCGATGTCGAAGCGATCAGGAACGGCGGCTTCAACATCGGCAACCACCTGACCTTCTGGTCCTGCCGCGGCATGGTCCTGCCCGCGAGCGGCGCCTCCTCGGGCCTGCAGGGCTACCCCAGCGACGTCGACTACGCCGGGTGCAGCCAGGAGGTCCCGGTCGAGCCGTCGTCCACCTACACGCTGACCGCGAACGTACAGGGCCCGTACGTCTTCGTCGGCGCCACCGGGACAGGCGGCCCGGACCCGTCCCTCTGGTCGAACCTCCCCCAGTCCAACGTCCTGCAGACCACCTTCACCACCGGGCCGTCCACCACCTCGGTCACCGTGTGGTTCCACGGCTGGTACCTCCAGGGCCCGTACGTGATCAACCGCATCTCGCTGTTCGGCCCGGGCAAGCCGCAGCCCTGCTGGATCACCCTCCTCCCGGTCGCCCCGACGAGCCCCGCGGCCCTCTTCACCCCCACCCCAGGCGGCGGCTCGTTCTCCCCCACCCCCGTCACCACCATCCCCCCGTCGCCCGGCAGCTCGGTCTCGCCGTCGACCAGCAGCCCGGGGTGCCTCCCCAGCTGACGCACCGCTCCGACGGCCACGGCCGTCCGGTCCCCCGACCCCGGTCGGCGGGGCCGGTCGGCCCCCCGCCCGGGCCACTCGGGCCTGGGCCGGGCGGCGCCGGGCGGCGCAAGCTGGAAGCTGGGAGCACCGTCCGGGTGCCCGCGAGGAGGTGGGCCGCCATGCGCAGCCGTGCGCGCCGACGCGGCAACCCGCTGCGGCGGGGCAGCGACCGCGTCCAGTGGTGGCTGGGCTGCCTCCTGCTCGCCACCGCCGTCCTCGCCCTCCCCGCCGCCGCGGCGGCCGGGTTCTCCACCTACCGGGCACAGGTGCACGCCGGCCTGGCCGCGGCGGCCACCCGGCATCCGGTGGAGGCCCGGCTCACGGCCGACGCGCCCCTCGCCGACTCCGGCGTTCCCGCCAAGGTCCCGGCCACCGCCGCCTGGACCGCACCGGACGGGTCCACCAGGACGGCCATCGTCCAGGTCTGGTCGGGCGAGCGGGCCGGCAGCGCGGTGACGGTCTGGACCGACGCCCGTGGTGCGGTCGTCCCGGCCCCGACCACCCGCAGCCAGGCCGCCCAGAACGGCTGGCTCGCCGCGGCCACCCTCGCGACCACGGTCCCCCTGCTGTGCCTCTCCGCCTGGAAGGGCGCGGTCCTCCTGCTCGACCGCCGCCGCCTCGCCCAGTGGGACACCGAGTGGACCTTGGTCGAACCCCGCTGGACCAGGCGCCAGCCGAGCTGACCCGGGCCGCCCGGCCGGCGACGGGGGCCGACCGGCCCTCCCCGCGGTCCGGCTGCGGGTCGAGGCTGGAGGCAGCAGCATCCGCGCGGCTCCGAAGGGAGCGGGTCATGTTCATGAGCGCCGCCGCACACGAACACGAGCACGCCACGCGTGCCGACCCCGGCGACCTCGGGCGACGCCTCGCCCTGCGCCGGGAGCAGCTCGGGCTGAGCCGCGCGGACGTCGCCGCGCGCGCCGGGATCGCCGAGGGGTACCTGGAGTACCTGGAGACCACGCCGGCGAGCCCCGCGACGGGCACAGTGCTGGCCCTGGCCGCGGCGCTGGGGACCACCGCGGCGGACCTGCTCGGCGGCGGCCTCGGCGTTCCGCCGGGCGGCGGCGGGGCGGCGGCCCGGCCGCAGCTCCGCCACCTCGGCCCCTGGGAGTGCTGGGCCAGGCTCGCCCCGGGCGGCGTCGGCCGGGTGGCGCTGACCACGCCGCAGGGCCCGCTGGTCCTGCCGGTCAACTACCGGGTGCTGGACGGCACGCTGCTCTTCCGGACCGGTGCGGACGGGCCGCTCGCCGCCGCTCTCGGGCAGCGGATCGCGGTCGAGGTCGACCGGATCGACGAGGCGCTGAGCACCGGCTGGAGCGTGCTGGTCCGCGGCACCGCGAGCCGCTTCGACGAGCCGGCGGCGGAGGCCGGTCCGCGGCGCCGCCACGACCCCGAGCCGTGGGCGGGCGGGGTGCGCGAGCTGTGGCTGCAGGTCAGGCCCACCGCCGTCACCGGACGGGCCATCACCGCCGACACGCCGTCCGAGCCCGGATAATCGCCCGCGACCCCCGTCCCCGGTCCACCCCGGATCGGGGACTCTGCGCGCTCAGGACGGGCCGCCCGCCGGGGCCACGTCGTCGAGGTCCCAGAGGAGGTGGTCGGTGAGGCCGGCCAGGCCGTCGATCCGGGAGACCGCGAGGCACAGGGCCGCCGCGTCGGAGCGGGTCCGGGTGCGGCCGGCGAGCAGGACGGTTCCGCGTTCGCACCTGACGTGCAGGGAGCCGGGCACGACGCCCGAGCCGGGAGTGAGCGCCAGCGCGAGTGCCTCGTCGCGGATCGCCTGGTCGGCCCGGCGCAGCGCGTCCAGCAGGTCGTACGGCGAGAGCAGGCCGACCGGTCGGCCGTCGGCATCGACCACGGGCAGGTGGTGGACGGCTGCCCGCAGCGCGGTGCGCAGCGCGTCCCGGGCGGGCCGGTCCTCGGTGACGGTGACGGCGGGCGCGGTCATCAGGTCGCGGGCGCGCACCAGGGCCGGGGGCCGGTCCGGACCGGCGGCGGCCGCGTAGGCGGTGAGCAGGTCGGAGGCGGCGACGACACCGACGACGGTCCCGTCGCGGCCGACGACGGGGAGCACGCCGTAGCGGGAGGCGGTGACCGCGGCGACCAGGGTCGCGAAGTCGGTGTCGAGGGTGACGGCGACCGCCGGCCGGCGCATGAAGGCGCTGACCGGCGGCGCGGCGGCCGACTGCCCGGACCCGGTGAGGTCGTCGCGGGGCGTGCCGTCGAGGATGCTGTGCCGGTTCACGACTCCTCCTCCGGGAGGCCCTGCGGCCGGCGCAGTCGGCGCAGGTACGGGTCGAACGGGTGCCGGGGTTCCACCCGGATCCGGGCGTCGACGCAGAGCACGCCGTCGGGGCGGGCGATCACCGGGTTGAGGTCGGCCTCGACGACCTGCGGCAGGTCTCCGGCCATCCGGGAGAGGCCGGCGAGGATCCGGTGGAGCCCGGGCAGGTCGACGGGCGGGCTGCCCAGGCGGCCGGCCAGGAGTTCGGCGGCGCGGAGTGCGGCGACCATCTCGGGCAGATCGAGGTCCGTGAGCGGGGCGAGGCGGGCGGCCCGGTCGTCCAGGACCTCGGTGGCGGTGCCCCCGAGGCCGAGGACGACCAGCGGGCCGAAGACCCGGTCCTGGACGAGGCCGACGAGCAGTTCCACGCCGGGTGCGGCCATCGGCTGGACCACTGCCCCGGCCATCCGTCCGCCGAAGGCCGCGGTGAACTCCCGGTAGGCGTCGCGGACCTCCCGGTCGGTGCGCAGGCCGGTGCGGACGGCGCCGGCGGCGCTCTTGTGCACCTGGTCGGGCCAGTACGCCTTGAGGACGGCCCGGCGGTCGTGGCCGTCGCGGCGCAGGGCGCGGGCCGCGACGACGGCGGCCTGCCGGTCGCGGGCCCAGACGCCGGTGGTGAGCGGCAGCCCGTAGCAGGCGAGCAGGGCCGCCGTGGACGACGGGTCGAGCCAGCCGCCGGCGGGGTGGTCGGCGAGGTGGTCGGCGACGATCCGACGGGCCGCGGCGGGGTCGCATCCGGGGACGTCGACCTCGGTGCCGACCGGCCGGGCCAGCCACCGGGAGCGTTCCCGTGCGTGGGCGAGGGCGACGGCGGCGGATCGCGGGTCGGCGTACGCCGGGAGCAGGCCGTCGGCGGTGTGCAGGCGGCTGACGGGCACCTGTTGGCCGAGGCGGACGACGGCGACGGGTGTCCGGCGACGGGCGCCTCCGTCGATCAGGGCGCGCAGCAGGCCGCCCTCCGGTTCGGCGGACAGGGCGGTGGGCACCAGGCAGACCATCAGGGCGTCCACCGCGTCGCTCTGTTCGAGGGCTTCCAGGCAGTCGCGGAGCTGGTCCGGGCGGACCGCCGCGGTGGTGTCGACCGGGTTGGCGGCCGAGGCTCCGGCGGGCAGCAGGTCGAGCAGCCGGGCGCTGAGGTCGGCGGGCAGGTCGGGCAGGGCGAGGCCCGCGTCGGCGCAGGCGTCGGCCGCGAGGATGCCGATGCCGCCCGCGTTGGACACCACGGCGACGGCGCCGCGGGCGGCGGGCAGCGGCTGGGTGTGCAGCAGGGCGGCGGTCTCGACCAGTTCGGCGACGGACCGTGCCGCGGTGATGCCGGCCTGTCGGAAGAGCGCCTCGCGGGTGACGGTCGGGGTGGCGGCGGCCGCGGTGTGCGAGGCGGCGCCGCGCCGTCCGGCTGCGGAGCGTCCGGCGTCGACGGTGAGGACGGGCAGCGAGCGGGTGACCCGCCGGGCGGTGCGGGCGAAGGCGCGCGGGTTGCCGAAGGACTCCAGGTGCAGCAGGGCGAGGTCGGTGTGCCCGTCGCTCTCCCACCACTGCAGCAGGTCGTTGCCGCTGACGTCGTACTTGTCACCGAGGGAGACGAAGCTGGAGACACCGATGCCGAGCCAGGCCAGGCGTTCCAGCAGGGCGATGCCGACCCCGCCGGACTGCACGGCGACCCCGGCGGTGCCGGGCAGCGGGAAGGCGCCGCCGAACTCGGCGTCGAGGCGGACCCGCGGGTCGGTCACGGCGATGCCCAGGCTGTTGGGCCCGACCAGCCGCATCGAGTGCCGGCGGCAGCTGTCCGTCAGTTGCCGTGCCTGCTGAGCGTCCAGGCCGGAGGTGAGCACCACCAGGGCCCGCACCCCGGCCCGGCCGCACTCCTCGGCAGCCGTCGGCACGGCGGCGGCGGGCACGGCGAGGACCGCGAGGTCGGGCACCGTCGGCAGGGCGGCGACCGCGGGGTGGGCCGGTTCGCCCGCGACCTGCGGGGCGTGCGGGTTGACCGCCCACACCCGGCCGGTGAAGCCGCCGTCGCGGATCTTGCGCAGCACGCTCTGCCCGACCGATCCGGGCCGCCGGGAGGCGCCGACGACGGCGACCGAGGCGGGGTGCAGCAGCGCGGCGAGGCTCGCGACGTCGGCGGCCCGGCCGCGTTCGTCGACCGCGCGCCGGTAGTGCTCGTCCGACTCGGCGAGCGGCACCCGGACGTGCACCTCGCCCTGCTCGTAGCGGCGGTGGACGGGCAGGCCGAGGTCGGTGAAGACCCGGTGGACGGCCCGGTTCCCGGCCAGGGTGTCCGCCTCGAACGCCGCGAGGCCGTGCTCGCGGGCGGCGTGCACCAGGTGCTCAAGCAGCAGGGTGCCCACGCCCCGGTGCTGCCAGGCGTCGGCGACGGCCAGGGCGAGCTCGGCGGTGCCCGCCGCGGCGTCGAGCACCTCGTAGTCGGCCTCGCCGACCAGGTCGTCCGCCGCCCACGCGCCGAGGGCGAACCCGTCCTCCCGGGCCGGGCCGCACAGCCGGTCGGCGGTCAGGCCCGCGGCGCGGCGGCTGGCGCCGAGGAAGCGCAGCCGCCGGCTCTCGTCCGACATCCGCTCGGCGTGCAGGGCGAGGACGGCCCGGCGGTCCGCGGGGGCGATCGGCCGGATGGTCACGGTGGTGCCGTCGGAGAGCAGCGCGGCGCTGCCGGGTGGTCGCCGGACGGTCGACATCGGCCCGTCTCCGTTCACCGGGCGGCGAGCGGGAGGCCGCCGAGGTCGAGCACCTCGTCCACGGCGCGGCGCGGGGTCGGCGTTCCGGGCGGACCGTAGCCGATCCGGACGACGGCCTGGACGTGGCCGGGGCCCTCGGCCGGGTCGCGCAGCCGCCACCGGGTGTCGGGCCACTCGACGGCCTGGTGCAGGACCGAGGCGCGGATGCCGCGGGCGGTGGCCACCAGCCACATCCGCTCCAGCGCCTGGCCGGCGCGCAGCCAGTCGACCGCCCGGTCCCCGTGGGTGCTCAGTACGGCCAGCTGCGGGAGCGCCTCGAACCGTTCGGTGGGCGGGGCGGACTGCTGCGGGCGGCCGGCGAAGCCGCGCATCGGGACCCGGGCGTCGTGGTCCAGCGGGCCGAGCGCGGCGAGCGGGATGCCGTCGGTGGACGGTTCGGCCCGCAGCCAGCCGCGGGTCTCGGCCTGCCGTTGCAGGTCGGCGGAGGTCCGCAGCTCGGCCTCGGCGGTCAGTTCCAGCACCCGCCGGGCACCGGCCTCCTCCAGGACGGCGAGGTGCACGTCCTCGGCCTCGGCGGCGGCCATCAATTCGCCGACGACCGTCTCCGGCACGTCCCGGTTGGTGAACGGCTGCCGGCTGGAGTGCCGCCGGGCGATGGCCTCGTACAGCTCCGGCACGAGCCGCGGGCCCGGGCCGGCGGGGTCGCCGGTCAGGTCGACGGCGGCGAGCAGGCCCTGGTCCGCGGGGTCGGGGCAGAGCCGCACCGCGGCGCCGCGCCCGAGGTGGGCGGCGGCGGCCCGCAGGTTGAACACCGCGGCGCCGACGGACAGGTGGAGGGCCCGCCCGTCCGGGTCGGTGGCCGGGACGGCCCGGCCCGGGTCCGCGTACACCAGCAGGCCGTCCAGGTCGGCGGTGGGCCGGAAGCGCCAGGGCTGGCTGTTGTGCAGGGACGGTGCCGCCGACGCCGCCTCGACGATCAGCCGGAGGTCGGTGAGGGTCAGGGGCCGCTCGGTCATGGGACTCGCTCCTTGCCTGGCGGGGCTGTCTGGCTGGTGTCCTGCTCCTACGGTGCGCCCCGGGCGGTCCGCCGCCCAAGGGTCCTGGGGGCCGGTCCCGGATGCCCGGCGGCCCTGCCGTGCTGGGCCGCTCGGCCCTCCCGGCGCGGGCCCCGGCGTCCTGCGGTGCTCAGTCCCGGCCGGTGCTCAGTCCCGGCCGTTCGGCGGGCCGGTGATCCGGCGTCCGCTGATCCGCTGCGACCGGACCCGGATCCACAGCGGCCTCGGCCCGCCCGCCCAGGGCTCCGCGGCGGGGTCGTGCTCCAGCCGGTGCAGCGCCGTCGGGTCGGTGATGCGTTCCGCCGTGCCGGTGAGCAGGACGCTCCAGCCGTGGCTGCGGTGCTCGTCGATCCGGTCGACCTGGAAGGAGACGGCCGTGCCGTCGGGCGCGGCGGCGGCGCCGTCCGGGTCGGTCCGGTAGACGACGGTGCGCCCGTCGACGGTGTAGTTGACCGGGAAGGCGAGCGGCGCGGGCTCGGCGGGCAGGACGATCCGTCCGACGCCCCGGTTGCCGAGCCGCTCCCAGCACTCGGCCTCCCCGAGCCGCAGCAACGCGGGGCGCGGGCCGGGCGGGCTCTGTCCGGGCGGCAGGTCGGCGCGTCCCTCGATCAGTTCGCGGTAGGTCAGCCCGAGGGCGGCGGCGATCCGCAGGAACCCGTTCGGGTCGAGGCCGGGACCGCTCACGGTCAGGACGGCCAGGTACTGCGGCGACATGCCCGCCTCGCGGGCCAGCGAGTCGGGGCCGATGCCCAGCTGGGCCAGCCGGTCGGTGATCCGCCGCGCGACCGCCTGCGGGTCGTCGGGGTGCAGACGCGTGTCCATGACCTCTCACCTTCTCCTCGCGTTCTCCTCGCGGCGTTCCGGCTCAGGTCCGGAACAGGGCGACCTTGAGCGCGCCGTTGCCGCCGGCGTCGGCGAAGACGTCGTAGGCGTCCTGCATCTCGTCGAGGCCGAAACGGTGGGTGACCAGGCCGGCGGTGTCGAGCCGGCCGGCCGCCAGCATCTCCAGCAGCAGCGGGGTGGTGCTGGTGTCCACCAGGCCGGTGGTGATGGTGACGTTCTTGATCCAGAGGTCTTCGAGGTGCAGCGTGGCGGGCCGGCCGTGCACGCCCACGTTGGCGATCCGTCCGCCGGGTCGCACCACCCGCGTGCACAGTTCGAAGGTCTCGGGCACGCCGACGGCCTCGATCGCGACGTCGGCGCCGAGCCCGTCCCGGCTGAGCGCGCGGATCGCCGCGTCGTCGCTGGTGGCGGCGTCCAGCACCTCGTCCGCACCGGCCCGCTTCGCCGCCTCCAGGCGGCTCGGGGCGAGGTCGACGGCGACGATCCGGCCGGGGCTGTACAGCCGGGCGGTCGTGACGGCGGCCAGCCCGATCGGGCCCGCGCCGACGATCACCACGGTGTCGCCGGGGCCCACCCGGCCGTTGCGCACACCGACCTCGAAGGAGGTGGGCAGGATGTCGGCGAGCAGCAGGGCCTGCTCGTCGGTGACCCCGCCGGGCAGGTGGTGCAGGGAGGTGTCGGCGAACGGGGTCCGCACGTACTCGGCCTGGGTGCCGTCGACCAGGTGGCCGAGGATCCACCCGCCGCCGCCCGTGCACTGCCCGTACGCGCCCTGGCGGCAGTAGCCGCAGCGGCCGCAGGCGGAGATGCAGGAGACCAGCACCCGGTCGCCGGGGGCGACGGTCCGCACGCCGGGTCCGACCGTGACGACGGTGCCGACGGCCTCGTGGCCGAGCACCCGGCCCTCGGTGACCTCGGGGACGTCGCCCTTGAGGATGTGCAGGTCGGTGCCGCAGATGGTGACCGCGTCGACCCGGACGATCGCGTCCTCGGGGTCGCGGACCGCCGGGTCGGGCACCTCGCCCCAGGTGCGGCGGCCGGGTCCGTGGTAGGTCAGGGCCTTCATCGTGCTCACTCCCGTCGCGCTCGGGTGCCCCCGTCTCCAGGGTCGCGGCGGCCGCCGGGCGGGGTCATGGGCCCGCCGGGCCCCGGGGGTGGGCCGACCGGCCCAGGTTCGGAAGCCGGGGCCGCCGTCCGGGCCTACCCTGGGATTGCCGTCGCCGAGGCTCCGGAGGAAGCGGTGGGCAGCGCACCCGACAGTCCGACCCCCTTGCCGCAGCTGAGGCTGGACGACCTGCTGGACGAGTTGCAGAGCCGGCTGGACGCCGCGCGCGGCACCCGCGACCGGGTGCACAGCCTGCTGGAGGCCGTGCTCGCGGTCGGCCGGGACCTGGAGCTGACCCAGGCCCTGCGGCACATCGTGGAGGCCGCGGTGACCCTGGTGGACGCCGAGTACGGCGCGCTCGGGGTGGTCGGCGAGGACCAGCGGCTGTCCCAGTTCATCCCGGTGGGCGTCACCGACGAGCAGGTCCGGCGGATCGGCCCGCTGCCCTCCGGCCACGGCATCCTCGGCGAGCTGATCCGCCATCCGGAGCCCCTGCGGCTGGGCCGGATCTCCGACCACGCGGCCTCGTACGGCTTTCCGGCCAACCACCCGCCGATGCACAGCTTCCTCGGGGTGCCGATCCGGATCCGCGGCAAGGTGTTCGGCAACCTGTACCTGACCGAGAAGCGGGGCGGCGGCGAGTTCGACGCCGAGGACGAGGCGGTGCTCTCCACCCTCGCGGTGGCCGCCGGGGTGGCGATCGAGAACGCCCGGCTGTACGCGCAGGCCCGGCTGCGCGAGCGCTGGCTGTCGGCGAGCGCGGAGGTGACCAGCAGCCTGCTGTCCGGCAGCTCCGAGCAGCAGGTGCTCGACCTGCTGGTGGCGCGGGCGACCGCGATCGCCGGCGCCGATCTGGTGGTGGTCGCGCTGCCCCTGCCGGAGACCGAGGAGCTGGAGGTGCGGATCGCGGTCGGCACCGGCGCGAACGAGCACAGCGACCTGATCCTCCCGTTGAAGGGCTCCTTCATGGGCGCGGCCGCCCTCACCGGCGGGCTGGTGGTCAGCGCGGACGTCCAGAAGGATCCGCGGATCACCGCCGGGCCGCCGCGCTGGGCCGGGCTGGGTCCGGCGGTCGCGGTGCCGATCGGCACGGCCGAGCTGGGGGTGCGCGGCGTCCTGATGATGGCCCGGGCCGCCGGGGCGCCGCTGTTCGAGGCGGACGAGTCGGACCCCCTGCTCGGCTTCGCCGGGCAGGCCGCGGTCGCGATGGAGCTGGCCGAGCGGCGCCGCGACTCCGAGCAGGTCGCCCTGCTCCAGGAGCGCGACCGGATCGCCCGCGACCTGCACGACCTGGCGATCCAGCGGCTGTTCGCGACCGGGATGACGCTGCAGGGCGCGATGCGCTTCATCGACCACCCGGAGGCGACCGACCGGGTGCTGCGGGCCATCGACGACCTCGACGAGACCGCCAAGACCATCCGCTCGACCATCTTCGGGCTGCGCACCCGCGACAGCGGCCCGGCCGTCGCCGGGCTGCGCGCGGCGGTGGCCGCGGTGGTGGACCGCGCGGCCGGGGTGCTGGGCTTCGCCCCGGCGCTGCGGACGGCGGGCCTGCTGGACGCGACCGTGCCGAAGGAGGTCGCCGACGAGGCGGTGGCCGTGCTCCAGGAGGCGCTGTCCAACACCGCCCGGCACGCCCGGGCGCGCTCCGTGGAGGTCGTCGTCGAGGCCGACGACCACCTCACCGTGACGGTCCGCGACGACGGCGTCGGGCTGCCGTCCGGCGGGCGGCGCAGCGGCCTGGCCAACCTCGCCGAGCGGGCCGCCGGGCTCGGCGGCACCTTCGAGGCCACCGCGCCGGCCGGGGGCGGCACCGAGCTCGTCTGGCGGGTCCCGCTCCCGGCCGACTGAGCCTGAGCGGTCCGGCCGACCCTCAACGGCCCGATCGGCCCTCAGCGGTCCAGCACGTCCTCGGTGCGCAGCCGGGGCGTCGGCGCGCCCTCCGGGCCGTAGCCGAGCCGGATCAGCATCTGGACGTGCCCGGGTCCGTGGTGGGCGTCGCGGGCCGCCCAGCGCAGGTTCCGCCACTCCATCGCCTGGTGCAGCAGCGAGGCCCGGACCTGGTGCACGGTGGCGGCGAGCAGGACGTGCTGCAGCGCCATGCCGGCCCGCAGCCAGTCCGCGGGCCGGTCGCCGCGGGTGGCGAGGACGGCGATCCTCGGCTCCGCCTCGAACGCGGCGGGCACCAGGTGCCGCTCCGGCTGCAGCGCGCCGAAGTCGCGCATCGGCAGGTGGCCGCCCGCGTCCTGCGGCCCGAGCGCGGCGGCGGGGATCCCGTACGGCGCGCCGGGGCGCTGGATCCAGCTGCGGCTCTCCTGCCGCTGCCCCGGGTCGGTGGTGTTGCGGCGCTCGGCCTCGGCGGTCAGGTGCAGCAGCCGCTCGGTCTCCTCCCGGTCGGGCAGGTACAGCGCGGCGTCCTCCGTGAGGGCGGCCTCGGCGAGTTCGGCGAGCACCGCGGCGGGCACCGGCGGGCCGGTGAACGGCGAGCGGATCGAATGCCGGTGCCAGATCGCCTCGTACAGGGTGTCGGTGGAGTTCAGGTGGACGGCGGCGGGCTCGTCCAGGCCGACGGAGGCGAGCAGGCCGGGCTCCGCCGGGTCCGGGAGCAGCCGGACCTCGGGGGCGCGGCCGAGCCGGCGGGCGGCCGTGCGCAGGTTGAACACGGCCGCGCCGACCGAGATGTGCAGCGCCCGGCCCTGCGGGTCCAGCACCGGCAGGGAGCGTTCGGGCACCGAGCGGACCTCCAGCGAGGAGGTCTCCGGCACCAGCCGGAAGTGCCACGGCTGGGTGTTGTGGACGGACGGCGCGGCGACCGCGGCCGAGATCAGCATCTCCAGGGCCTGCGCGTCCAGGGTCAGGGTGGTCATGGCGGCCTCCCGCCGGTCAGCCCGGGCCCGGGCGGCCGGCCCGCAGCGCGTCCAGGCGTTGGCGGTACTCGTCGGGTTCGATCTCGCCGCGGGCCAGCCGCTCGGCGAGCAGCTGTTCGGGGTCGGTCCGCTCACGGGCCGCCGGTGCCGGCGGCGGGGGCGGCGGGGCCGCGTGGTGCGGCTGGGTGCGGGCCAGGTAGCGGAAGAGCGCGACGCCTGCGGCGATCAGCAGCGCCCAGACCAGCAGCATGCCGAACATCATCAGGCCGTAGCCCCAACCGTTCATTCCGTGGTCGTAGTACATCATCACGGCCTCCTGGCCGGCGGGCGGTGGGGCCGCTGCCCCTCACCGTCCACGGTCCGGCCGGGGACGCCTTGCCCGCATGGGCCGGTCGGCCCTGTCGGCCGGGCCGAGCGGGCTCAATGCGGGCTCAATGCGGGCTCAATGCGGGCTCAGTGCGGGCTCATGCGAGCTCAGTGCGGCCGGGTGTGGTGCGGGTGGTCGGCCTCGGCGTGCGCGGCGAGGACAGCGGCCTGCAGGCGGCGTTCGACGCCGAGCTTGGCGAGCATCCGGGAGATGTGGTTCTTCACGGTCTTCTCGGCCAGGAACAGCTCCTGGCCGATCTCCCGGTTGGTCTTCCCCTCGCCGATCAGCACGAGGATCTCCCGCTCGCGCGGCGTGAGTTGGGCCAGCGCCGCCTCGGTGTCGTCCTCGTCGTGGTGGCGCAGGCTCTCCATCAGCTTGCGCGTGGTCGCCGGGTCCAGCATCGACTGCCCGGCGGCCACCGTGCGCACCGCACTGACCAGGTCGGAGCCCTTGACCTGCTTGAGCACGTACCCGGCGGCGCCCGCCATGATCGCGTCCAGCAGGGCGTCGTCGTCGTCGAACGAGGTCAGCATCAGGCAGGCCAGCTCGGGCATCCGGTCGCGCAGCTCCCGGCAGACGCTCACCCCGTCGCCGTCCGGCAGGCGCACGTCGAGCACGGCGACCCGCGGGCGCAGCGCCGGCACCCGGGCGAGGGCCTGCGCGCAGGTGCCCGCCTCGCCGACCACCTCGATGTCGGGCTCGGCCTCCAACAGGTCGCGCACCCCGCGCCGGACCACCTCGTGGTCGTCGAGCAGGAACACGGTCACGCGCGGCTCGGCCTCGCCGGCCGGAGGGTTCTCGTCCATGTCCTGCTCCCGGGGAAAGGGGAAGGTGCGTCGGCTCCCCTCCGATTCTGCCCGCCCGTCGGCGCGGCAGCGCGCGGTCGCCCGACCGCGCCGACCGGGCCACGCACCCGGTCGGCGGGGCCGGTCGGCCCTCGCCCTGCCCGGCAGGGCCGCTTAGCGTGGGTGGGGAGCGGCCGCGTGACGAGCCGGCCCCCGACCGCGTGGAGGAGCCATGACGTCCGCCGGTGAGCGCCGTCCGATCGTGCTCGGTGTCGACGCGCAGCACGTCAGCCCGATGGTGGTCGCCTGGGCCGCCGACGCCGCCGACCGGCGGGCCGCGCCGCTGCGGCTGGTGCACGCGGTCCGGGAGGAACCGCGGGACCTGCGCGGGTACGACGGCGGCCGCTTCCACCAGGCGCTGCGCCGCGGCGGCGAGGCGGCCCTGGAGAAGGCGGCGGCGCTGGTCCACGAGCGCTACCCGGGCCTGGTGGTGGAGGCCGTGCCGGTGGAGGGCAACCCGGCGCCCGTGCTCTGCCGGGAGTCCGAGCGGGCCGGGCTGGTCGTCCTCGGCTCCCGCGGCCTGAACCGGCTGGAGGAGGCGCTGAGCGGCTACTCGGTGACCGTCCCGGTGAGCGCGCAGGCGCACTGCCCGGTCGTTGTGGTCGGGGCACCGGAGCACACCTCCCACCAGCCGCCCTACCTGGTGGTCGGCGTGGACGGCTCCGCGGCCTCCGAGCGGGCCGTGGCGTTCGCCGCCGACCTCGCCGCGCAGCGCGGGGCCGCGCTGCGCGCGGTGTCGGCCTGGCAGGCGTCGCTGCACGTACCGGTCGACGAGGAGCGGGCGGTCGGGGAGATCCGCCGGCAGCTCCACGAGGTCACCGCCGGCTGCCTGGTCGACCATCCGGACCTGGACCTGACGCACGAGGTGCTGCTGGGCCACCCCGTCGACGAGCTGTCCCGGGTCTCCGCGCACGCCCTCGCCGTCGTGGTCGGGCGCCGCGGGCACGGGGGCTTCACCGGCATGCGGCTGGGCTCCGTCCCGCACGGCCTGCTGCACCACGCGCGGTGCCCGGTGGTCGTCGTCCCGTCCGACGGGTGAGCCCGCTCAGGACCGCTCGACGGTGACGTCCAGGAAGTGGGCGGCGCACGCGATGCCCGGGTCGTAGCTGCGCACGGCCCGCTCGCAGCGGCGGGTGAGTTCCGCGTCGTCCAGGTCCGGCCGGGCCTGGACGACGTCGCGCAGGTCGGACTCGACGGCGGCCAGGTTCTGCGTGGTCGGCGGCACGACGGTGGCGCCGAGCACGGTGCCGTCGGCGGCCAGTTCGTAGCGGTGGTACAGCAGCCCGGGCGGCGCCTCGGTGGCGCCGTGGCCGACGCCCGCACGGGGCTCGACCGGGACGGCCGGTACCCGCGGCGGCACGTACCGCTCGATCAGGTGCCGGGCCTCGACCACGGCCCACAGCACCTCGGCGGCCCGCACCAGGATGCCGCGGAACGGGTTGTCGCAGGTCGGTCCGAGTCCGGCGGCGTCGGCGGCCGCGCGGACCTCGGCCGGGAGCAGGGCGCTGTTGAGCGACCAGCGGGCGAGCGGGCCGGTCAGGTAGCGGCGGCCGTCGAGCTCGGCGTACAGCGAGGCCGACCCGGGCACCCGGCGCCGGTGGACGTGCTGCTCGAAGTCGGCGACGGTGAAGGCGCCGATGCGGCTGCTCCACAGGACGCCGGAGTCGATCGCGTAGCCGCCGCTGCCGCGCAGGGCGAGCAGCTCGTGGCCGATCGCGAGGTCGGGGAACTCGAAGCCGCCCACCCAGGCCAGGGTGGACTCCGCATCGCCCCGCGCCTGCCGCAGCACGGCGCGCAGCCGGTCCAGTTCGGCGCGGTCGGGCAGCCGGCGGAAGCCGCCGACCCGGACGTTGGCCGGGTGGGGTGCCGGGCCGGCGAGCAGTTCGACGATCTCGTTGCCCGCGTTCCGCAGGCGCAGGCCGCGCTGCAGCAGGTCGGGCCGGGTGCGGGCGAGGGCGAGCGCGTCGGGCAGGTGCAGGAAGTCGGGGGCGTGCAGCAGGTGGACGTGCAGGGCGTGGCTGCGGATCCACTCGCCGCAGTGCAGGAGTCGGCGCAGGTCGGCGAGCGGCCCGTCCACCACCGCGCCGCAGGCGTCCTCGACGGCGCGGCAGGCGGTCATCCGCTGGGCGACCGGGCAGCTGCCCCGGATCCGGGCGGTGAGGTCGGGCGGCTCGGTGTGGGCGCGGCCGCGCAGCAGCGCCTCGAAGTCGTCGGCGGGCTCGGGGAGTTCCAGGCGGACATCGTCGACCCGGGAGCCGCGCACCGCGATGTGCAGCGTGCTCCGCGCTTCGGTCCGGACCGGCCGGGCGCCCGCGGGCGGGCGGTGGAGGCGGCGGATCATCGCTCCTCCTCGCCGCTCGTACGGCGGGCCCGGGCCGGGTCGGCGGCCGGGTCAGCGGCCGGCGCCGTAGGCCCGGGGTTTCTCGAGGGGCACATCGGTGTCGTCCTCGGCCCAGTCGAGCGTCTGGTGCACCGCGACCACACCGTCCACGGCGCGGCACAGCTGCTCGGCGATCGGAATGAGACTGCGGCGCGGGAGCCGTCCGGTGAGCGTGACGACGCCGTCGTGCACGGCGACCTCGACATCGTCCGGGGCGAGCCACAGGGTCCGGCCCAGGACGTCGTGGACGATCTCCTCGCGGATCGCGCCGTCGTGCCGCAGGAAGACCTGCAGCAGGTCGCGGCGGCTGACGATGCCGACCAGCCGGCCGGCCTCGTCGACGACGGGCAGCCGCTTGACCCGGTGCCGGTCCATCTGGCGGGCCGCCTCGCCGATCGTCCAGCCGGCGCGGGCGGACACCGCGGGGCTGGTCATCAGCCCGCCGGCGGTCTCGGCCTCGGCCCGGGCCCGGTCAGCGGGCTTCAGCCGCAGGCCGGGGTGGCGGCCCTCCGGGTCGGGCAGGACGGCCTCCTTGCGGATCAGGTCGGCCTCGGACACCATCCCGATCGGCCGGTCCTGTTCGTCGACCACCGGCACGGCGGTGATGTCGTTGCGGTGGAACAGCAGCGCGACCTCCTTGAACGGGGTGTCGGGCCGAGCGGTGACGACCTCCTGGGTCATCACGTCGTGGACGCAGCGGTGCCGCATGGTCACTCACTCCTCCGCGGACGGGTGCCGTACTCACCACTCTCCGCCGCGCCCCGCGGCGTCAACAGGGCCGGTCGGTCCCTGCCCCATGGGGCCGGTCCGACCCTCCGCCCCGATATACCCCTCCGGGTATAGTGGGGGCACGGGCGAGAGCCGAGGACGAAGCGAGGAGCAACGGCGATGTGCCGACGGACCGTGTGCCGCACCTGCGGCAAGGCCGACTACGCGGGGTGCGGCATGCACGTCGAGCAGGTGCTCGCCGGCGTCCCGAAGAACGCCCGCTGCAGCTGCGACCGCAACGCCCGCAAGGGCGGAGGCTTCCTGGCGAAGCTCCTCGGCCGCCGCTGAACTCCCGCCGCCGCCACAGGCCTTCCGGTCCGGGGCACGCACCCGCCGCTCCCCCGGCCTTGGCCGGACCGCGCGGTTACCACTGGCTCCAGGGAGTGTTCCAGCCGCTGTAGCCGTTCGAGGGGTCGACGGGCTGCCCGACCGAATTCTTGACGGTGACGACGTCGCCGACGATCGAGTCGGCGTAGAACTTGCCGGCCGGGGAGTTGTCGGCGCCGAAGTCCCCCTTGGCGTCCTGCAGGCCGACGCAGCCGTGGCTGACGTTCTCGTGGCCGAAGACACTCGGATCCGACCAGTTGTTGCCGTGGACGTAGGTGCCCGAGTCAGTGAGTCGCAGCGAGTGCGGGACGCGTTCCTTGTACGCGTTGCCCTCCAGGCCGGGGACGGTCGAGGAGTCCATCGTCTCGGAGGGGATCCGGTCCATCACGACCATGGTGCCGTTGTAGGCGTTCCACGACTTGGGCGTGCTGGCCCCGGTGCTGATCGGAACGGTCTCGACGACGCGGTGGTCCTTCTCGACGGTCATCAGGTGGGTGGCCGCGTCGACGGTGCTCCGCTTGTCGCGGCCGACGGTGAAGGTCTGGTCGCTGTCGACGCCGCCGTAGACCCCCGGTGCCACCTCGACGCTCTTGAGGCGGTAGTGGATGGTGACCCTGCTGCCCGACTTCCAGAAGTCCTCGGGGCGGAAGTCGACCCAGCGGTCGCTGAACCAGTGGCCCTTCACCTGCACGCCGTCGATGCTCTCGAAGGTGACGGCCTGCTCGACGGCCTTCCGGTCCTTGACGTCCCGGTCGAACCGCAGGCGCACGATCATCCCGACGCCGTAGGTGGAGCCGTCGGTGATGTTGTCGTGCGGGCCCGCGTCCTTGGCCGGGGTGAGGGTCGAGAAGGAGCTCTCGGTGGTCGCCGACCGTCCGGCGGTGTCCACGGCCTCGGCGTGCACGGTGTAGCGGGAGGAGACCGCCAGGCCGCCCGTCGGTGCCCAGCCGGTGGCGTCCGCGGACAGTGCTCCGGGGAGCGGCTTGCCGGCCTGGTCCACGGCGGTGACCTTGGTCAGCTTGCCGTCGGTCACCGAGACCTTCAGCCCGTCGGCCGGTCTGACGTTCTCGGCGCCGCCGGCCGGTTCGATGCGGATCCGCGCCGCCGAGGCGCCCGCCGAGGCACCGGCGCCCGTCCGCGTACCGCCGCTCGACGCGGAGCCGCCACCGCCGGTGCACCCCACCGCGCACGTCAGCACCACACCCATGACCCCGGCCGCGGCGGACCTGCCGAACCTGTTCATCGCTCTTCCCCCCGTACCGGCACTACCGGCGTACACGCATCAACCGCCCGAACGGTTTCATCGACCCGCACCGGACCGCCCCCGGCCGCCGCAGGCCGGACCCGGCGGGAGCAATCGCGGTGTCGGCGCGGCCTGCGCGGGCAACGCCGGGCCGGGCTCGCGTGGTCATCGGCGCGAGCCCAGGAGGACGGCACGGCCCGACTCGGTGGCGGTTGATCGGTGTGTGACCAGGCGGGATGCCTTGACCTGCTCGTCCCCGGCAGTCGATCATTGTGCCGGCAGTGGCACTTTGGGGTGGCCGGGCATGTCGTCGTCCGGGTCAGCTGTGTCAGGCACCTGCGTGTCCGGGGTGTCGCCGGCCCGCGCGGGCCGCGAGGCCGAGAGGCCGGTGTCCGACGGGCGTGGACCGTCTGAGGGGAACGAACGAGCGTGTCCGAGCAGTGTCCGCAGTGCGGAGGATCAGACAGCACTCTCAGGGCCCGCCAGGCCTGGGAGGGCGACCCGCCCGCTGTCGAGGTGGCCCCGCCGGCCGCGCCACCGGTGACCGGGATCGCCACCGCCGAGGCCCGCTGGAACCCGACCACGCGCACCGTGGCGCTGATCGTCGGCGGCTACCTGGCGCTTGCCCTGGTCGCGGTTCTGGTCGCCGGTGCCACCGGGGTGGGTGTGGGAGCGGTCCTGGCCGGTGTGCCGCTGCCGGGCCTCGGGTTCTGGGTGGTGCTGTACCTGGCCCGCGGCCGCGATCCGCTGCCCGCCGCCAATGCCGAGCAGGTGTCCTTCCACAAGGTCGTCTGGACCCGGCGGATGCAGGTGTGGGAGCACGCCTGGTTCTGCTCGGCCTGCCGGGTGGCGTTCTGGCCCGCCGGGGCGTTGAAGCCCGCCTTCCCCGCCTCGCCCGCCGTGCCACCGCACGAGTTCCCGCTGATGGTCGCCACGATGGCCGACCGGGCGTACGCGCAGGCCTGACGCCCTGACAGACCCGCCCGCCGGGCACGACCGCGCAACGGGGTTGCGCCGCGGGCACGCTCACCGTCCGGACCACCGGCGCGGGAGCAAACGCTGCCGCGGCCTGGTCGTATGCGTCCGCACGCACCTGGAAAGGCTGTCCGGGCCGTCCGCCGCGGCCCGTTGCGTGCGGGTGGGGGTCAGCCGACGGAGGCCGCGGTGACGCGGTTGTGGACGACGTCGACGACGATCCGGGAGAGGTCGTAGACGTAGGTGATGGTGTAATTCGTCCCGTCCTGACTCCTGATGGTCACGTAGCGGTGTTCGGTGGCCGCTTTGGCACGTGCGGCTTCGAGTGTCAGACCGAGGTATCGGCAGGCGGAGTCCTTTGTCAGCCATGGCGGGGCCGACTGCGTCACCGGGGCGGGGTCGGCGATGCAACCGGGTCGGGGTGTGTCGGCGGCCGGCGCCGCTGGTGTGCCGAGCGCGGGCCGAGCGGGCAGGCCTGCCCCGGAGGCCAGTTGCGTCGTCACCACCGCGCCCAGGACGACCGCGGCGGTGGCGAGTCCGCCGGCTGCCGTGCGCCGTCGCCTGCGCCGGCGAACCGCCCGCAGGACGGCCTCCCGGCTCGCCTCCAGCGGCCCGGCCTCGTCGGCGGCGTCCGCGAGCAGCAGCCGCAGTTCCGTCTCACCCATGGTGATCCTCCCCATCCGCCTGGCTGAACACCAGGATCTGTCCGAGTCGTGCGACGGCCTCGCTCAGATGCCGTTTGACGGTTCCCGTGCTGCACCCCAGCCGCTGCGCCACTTCGGTCACGGGAAGGTCCTCGTAGAAGCGGAGGACCGCGCAAGCCCGTTGGCGTGGCGAGAGTGCGTCGAGGGCGCTCACCACGTCCAGCCGGTCGCCGCTGGCGGTACTGAAGTCGCTCGTGGTGCTCGGAGACACCAGCCGTGGCACCAGGGCGCTCCAGCGGGCCCGCCGGCGGTGCTGGTCGAGGTAGCGGTTGAGCATCACCCGCCGCACGTAGCGCTCCGCGGACTCGACGTCCCAGCTCCGACGGGGTTGGGCGAAGACGCGGACCATCGCCTCCTGGACCAGGTCGTCGGCCTCCGCCCGGTCACCGCACAGCAGGTACCCGTACCGTTTCAGCGCGCTGCCCCGGGCCTGCAGCAGCTCACTCGCAACGTGATGCCAGTCCACGACTCTCCTTCTCTTGTCATCTCCACACACGAACACCGCGGCGGTTTCGTTGTCCCCGGGTTTCGTTGTCCCCGGGTTTCGTGGACCGGGCCGTTCCCTGTGGCGCCAGAACGCCGGCGCGCGCGGATTGGCGTTCTGGCGGGGCGGGCCGAGCGGGAGGGTGAAGTTCCACCCTGCGGTCGGACACCTGGAGACCGGGACATGTGAGTCCGGAGGAAGCAGTTTCAGGTGGGAAGCAACAGCGAGCTGATTCTCTGCGGGCCCTTAATCGAGTGCGAGAGTGCAGGTCCGGGTGATACAAGGTCCGCGTGACTGATCATCTCGACTTCCCCACCCTGCTGCGGATGATTGACGAGCGTTCCGCCGCGTTCCGCGCCGCCGTCGCCGCAGCCCCCAGCCTCGACGCCGACGTCCCGTCCTGCCCGGGCTGGACGCTGTACGACCTGGCGAACCACCTCAGCGAGGGGGACCGCTTCTGGGCCTACATCGTGCTGAACACCGCGCCGGGCGACGAGCGGCCGAGCAAGGACGGGCTGGCGGCGCCCAGGGAGCGCGAGGCCCTCACAACCTGGCTGGCCGACTCGACGGAGCAGCTGCTCGCTGCTCTGCGCGAGGCCGGCCCGGACCGGGGCTGCTGGGCCTGGTGGGAGCCGCTGGCCTCGTCGCACATGGTGGCCGCCGTGGCCCGCCGCCGCGTCCCGGAATCGCTGATCCACACCTACGACGCCCAGCTGGCCTCCGGCACCCAGCAGGAGCTGCCGACGACCGAGGCGCTCGACGCCGTCGAGGAGTTCCTCGCCACCGTCTGCACCGGCACGGACCCGTGGCCGGGCGAGCCCGCCACCATGGACTACCACGCAGCCGAGGCCGGCTCCTGGCGCCAGACGGTGGACGCCGCCGGTTCCCGCTTCACCCGCCTCACCTCGGCGGAGGCCGCCGAGAGCAAGCCCACCGCCGCCATCTACGGCAGGGCGAGCGAGATTGCCCTGCTCATGTACATGCGCATCCCGGCCGACTCGGTGCGGATCGAGGGCAACGCCAACCTGCTCCAGCAGCTGCAGGACTGGGGCTGAGGCCGACCGGCCGACGGACCACTCGAGACGTCGGCCGGTGGGGCGGCCGTCCCAGCGGTAGCAACTCGTCGAGCGTCGGACGACCATGCGGAGCCTGAGCCTGCCCCGCTTTGACAGACACCGTTGGTGTGGTGGTCAGGCCGCCAGGACGTTCTCGTAGTCGGCGGGACTGCGGTAGCCGAGGCTGCTGTGCGGCCTGCGCATGGTGTACCAGCCTTCGGCCCACTCGAAGATCGCGGAGTGGGCGGCCGACCAGGTTGTACCCGGAGGCCATGGAGAGCTGGCAGTGCAGGCCGACCAGGTGGAGGCCGGGCTGGGCGAGGACCCGGGCGATGGCGTCGGCGGCGTCGCCGCCGGCGAGCGAGAAGCCGAACTTCTGCCCGTCGACGCCGGTCCGCACGGCACTGTGGTGGCCCGCGGCGACGCCGGGAACGACCCGTACCAGGACGCGCTGCGGGGTGTCGGCGACGGTGAGCGCGGCGAGGCGGGCGATCTCGGCGAGGTTGTCGATGACGATCCGGCCGACCCGGAGCCGGCGGGCCAGGCGCAGCTCCTCCGGGGTCTCGTACTTGTCCTGCCGGGCACGGGTCTTCTGCTCGCTCGCGGGTCTCGGCGTCGCCGGCGCAGAAATCCCGGATGCGCGAGTGCGCCCCGCCGGGACGGGCTAGCCTCTACTCCCGTACCGACAACGCTTCGGTGTGGAGTGGAAACACGTGACCAGCGATCTGACGAACCTTCGCCTGATGGAACGTCACCTGGAGGGCGACCCCGAACAGGCCGACTTCCTCCTGGACTTGTCGAACATCGTGCGGGAGAAGTCACTCGGCGGCGCCGACCGCGGCTCGCTGCACCGCCTGCGGCTGGTCCTGGACGCACTGCGCGACCTCACCGGCGACCGCGAGGTGACCGTCCACGCGATCGCCGACGACAGCCTGCTCAACCCGGCCCACGACGCCGACTTCCCCGACCCCGCGGAGCCCGCGCTGCTGCGCGAGTGGCACGAGCGCTCCCTGATCACCGCCCACGCCACCGCCGACCCGGACCTGCTCGACCATGCCGAGGCCCTCGGCACTCCCGTGATCAGCAGCGACAACTTCAAGGGCCACCGCGGCCGCCACGAGTGGATCCAGGGCAACCGGGACCGGTTCCTCAAGCCGGAGCGGGTCGGCCCCTCGGTGCGGCTGGTCCCCCGGGACATGCGGTTCGTCGCCGATCGCGAGGTGTCCAGCGCCGACGAGCACGACCGGCTGCGCGCCGCCCGCCTGCTCGACCAGCGCGGCAGGCCCCGCTCCGACGTGCTGGAGCACGCCTGGCAGTGCCCGGTCGTCGGCTGCACGCCGAAGCCCGCACTGGCAGGCGGCAAGGTGGTCTGCCAGGTCCACCGGACGCTGTTGCACGACTGCGGCCCGCGCCGCCCCCGGGTGCAGCTCAAGATCACGGTCGACGGGGTCTGCCGGGCCTGGGACAACCTGACCCATGACGACGCCCGGGAGTTCGTCCTGGGCCGCGGCCACCTGGACCGGATCGAGGAGCGCCACCTCGACGAGGACCGCCGCCGGCGGATCAGTCGACGGCACCTGATCCTGGTCTCCCGGCACGGCACGCTGCGCGTGCTCGACGTCAGCACGGCGCTCAGCTCCGTCCGCACGCGCAGGCCCGGCGGCGAACCGACCCCGTGGGAGCCCCTGCCGCACCTGAACCAGCTGTCGGCGGGGCAGTCACGCGAGGAGCTGCTGCGCGCCTTCGGCCCGGACGACGAGATCGAGATCGTGCCGGGCGTGCTGCTCTCCCGCAGCGGGCAGCGCTGGCCGGGCGAACGGCACGAGGGGGTGCGGGCCAAGCCGCCCAGGCGCCCGCGCGACGGGGACGACCTGACCCGCGTGGGCTGAGGCCTCGACGGGCGGGCCGAACGGCGACACCAGGGCGGGTCCCAGGGCCGGCCGAACGGAGAAGAGGGCGAGTTGGAGCACCTGCGGCCGGACGATCCGGAGACGATCGGCCCGTACCGGCTGTTCGCCCGGCTGGGCCAGGGCGGGTGGGGGACGGTCTACTTCGCGCGCAGGCCGTACGGCGCCGGGGTGGCGCTCAAGACCATCCACCCGCACGTCCTGGCCGGGAACCCCGAGCTGTTTCGCCGCCGATTCGCCCGGGAGGTGCGGGCGGCACGGACGGTGGTCAGCGAGTACACCGCCACCCTGGTGGAGGCCGACCCGCATGCCGCCGAGCCCTGGTTCGCCACCACGTTCATCAGCGGTGTCGATCTGCCGACCGCACTGGAGCAGTGCGAGGGGCCCCTGCCGGAGCGGACCTGGCGGGTGGCGGCCACCGGGCTGGTCGACGCCCTGGGGGCCGTCCACGCCGCCGGGCTGGTCCACCGCGACCTCAAGCCGGGCAACGTCCTGCTGGCCGGCACCCGGCCGTACGTGGTCGACTTCGGCATCGCCCGGCACCTCACCCTCGAGGACGCCACCACCCTCACGGGGAACGCCGCCCTCGGCACGCTCAACTTCGCCGCCCCCGAACTGCTCCGCAACGAACCGGCCGACAGCTCCTGCGACGTCTTCTCGCTGGGCCTGGTGCTGGCCTACGTGGCGCTCGGCCGCCATCCGTTCGGTCCCGGATCCCCGCTGGAGATCAGCTGGAACATCGTCCACGGGCGGCCGGACCTGCGCGGGCTGGCACCGACCGTGGAGCGGGTCGTCCGCCCCTGCCTGGAGCCCGACCCGGCCGCCCGCCCCGGCCTGGCCGAGCTGGCCGGGCTGCTGCCGGCCGCCGTGTCCCCCGACGAGCAGGAGTGGCTGCCGCGCCCACTCTGGCGGGTCCTGGAGGACCGCTCTGCCCTCGCCATCAACCTGCGGGCCCCGCTGCGGCTGCCGGGACGGGAGCGGGGCCCCGATGAGCCGTGGGGCGCTGACAGCTCGCCGGATGCCAGGACCTGGACACCGGTGCCGGACCCGGGGGACCCGACCGTGCCACCCGGGGACCGCAGACCCGGCCGGCACCGGCCGAGCGCCGCGCCGCCCGGTCGACCGGACGGGGACGCCACCACGCTGCCCCCGACTGCGCCCGGCCCGGCCGCCGCACGCGGCACGACTGCGGCGGCGACCGTGGTCAAGGCAGTCGCCACGGCACCTGCCGCAGCGCCGGCCGCACCGACCGCACCGACTGCCGCACGGCCGGCAGCGGCGAAGGCACCCTCGACCTCGGCAGGCGACAGGAACGGTGTCGCGGCCGCGCCGCCTGCCACCGCGAACCCGCCTGCCACCGCGAACCCGTCTGCCACCGCGAACCCGCCCGGCACCAAGCACCTGGCCGCTGCCCGGGCCGGCGACAGTGAGGCCATGCGGCTGGTCGCGCGAGCCCAGCAGGCGACCGGGGACCAGGAGTCCGCCCTGCAGTGGTTCCTGCGGTCGGCCGCGGCCGGCAACCCCACCGGGGCGTACCAGGCCGCGGAGTTGATCCAGCAGAGCTTCCCGAAGCAACGGCACCGGCTGATCGACCTCTACCGGACTGCGGCCGAGGGCGAAGTCCGCGAAGCTCCCGTACGGCTCGCCGAGTTGCTGGAGCGGGATCGGAAGCAGTCGGCCGAGGCGCCCCACTGGTACGCCAAGGCCGCTGCGCTCGGCGACGACACGGCCGCAAAGGCGGTGGCCCGGTTGCGCGGCGGCGCACCGCACGTTCCACCGTCCGCCGCTGAGCTCGCGCTGCTGGGTGAGCACCAACTGCCCGCTGTGAAGGGCAGCCTGCACTCCCTGCTGATCCTCGGCAGCTGGTACCAGAACGCCGCTCTGAACGAACCCGCGCTGCACTGGTACGCGCGGGCCGCCGACACCGGCAACGCCCATGCGATGCTGCTGGCAGCGCAGTTGCTGGCCCAGGACCCGGCACAGGAGGCGGCGGCGCTGGAGTGGTACCGCCGCGCCGCCGGTGCGGGCAACACCGCGGCCATGCACGCACTGGGCCGCCGGTGGCGCGAGAAGGGCGACCTCAGGGAGGCCCTCGGCCGCTTCCAACTGGCGGCCGAGAAGGGCCACCGCCCCTCCATGATCGAGGCCGCGGAGCTGCTGGAGCAGGGGCAGCAGCCGGACCGGGCGCTGGAGTGGTACCGCCGCGCCGCCGCGAAGGGGGACCAGAAGGCCGCCCAGGAGGCGGAGCGCCTCGGCTCGGCGCAGGCCCGGACCGCCGCGCCGGCGGCCGGGAAGACCACACCGGCACCCGCCACGAAGAAAGCCGCGCCCGCGCCCACCGCTAAGAAAGCCACCCTCGCACCCGCCGCGAAGAAAGCCGCCCCGGCACCAGCAGCCGCACCGAAGAAGAGCAGCACGCAGCAGGCCGGAGCGGCCACCGTCCTCAGCGCCGCCAAGCGGCAGCAGATCGCCCACCTGTGCGAGAGCGCACGCGCCCGCGAGCAGCAAGGGCGGTTGGAAGGCGCCCTGCAGCAGTACCTCAAGGCCGAGGCGATCGGTGACCAGACCGCCAAGCGGGAGGTGGCCAGACTGTCCGTCAAACTCGCGGGCAAGGCGAAGACCGCCGGACGCCAGAAGCTGCGCCAGCGGGGACTCAGCCGCTACCGCGAGCTCGCCGCGAACGGTGACCAGCAGTCCCTCCGCGCTCTGGAAGAGCTCGCCCGGGCCGGGGATGTGGGCCTGGCCCTCGATCTGGCCCGGCTGGATCCGCCCAACGCCCGGCGCTGGCTCCTCGTCGCGGTGAAAGCGGGCAATGCCCCGGCCATGCGAGCGCTGGGCCAGAACTTGATCGCAACGGGCACCGAGGAGGACTTCCTCACCGGCCTGGACTGGCTACGACGCGCCGGGGAGAGGCAGATCACCTCGGCCGTCCTGGACGGCGCCCGCGCCCTCGAACAGCGCGGCGACTTCCGGGCTGCCCTGGACTGGTACCGCTGGGCGGCGGGCGGTGGCAACGCCACGGCTGCCAAGCATCTGTCCCGCCTGGAAGCGGAGCACCCCGGAACCGCCTTCTGGCTCCGGCTCACGGACCGCTGGCGGCGCCCGCGGGGGTGACCCACCGTCAGCAGCTCCACCCGCCGACGGCGATCGCCCCGCCCCATTCGCCGCACCGGTCCTCGCCAAGCCCTCAACCGGCCGGGGCGGTCCTCCCACGCGGTTGCCGACGGGTGCCGAGGCCTACGCCGGCGCCGGACGCTCCACGACAGCACCGGCCTCGGCACGGCTGCCATCGACCGCCTTCGGTCGGAGGCCAAAGGATCTGACGCGTCGCACCACCCGAACGGCCGAGCCCCCCTGGGAGTCGGCCCCTTCGTCTGCGTCGCTATATTGTGCCGATCTTGTTCGAACGTGTAGGGGGCACGCTTCATGCGTCTTCGTCAATCCGCCGCGCTGACGGTGGCCGCGGTCACCGCCGTCCTCGGCCTGCCCGGCCTCGCGACGGCCGACCAGGCCGGCACGCTGATCGTCGACAACGATCCGGCCGCCCACTGCTCGGACACCGGCAGCGGCACGCCCGCCCAGCCGTTCTGCACCATCTCCGCCGCCGCGAAGGTGGTCGAACCGGGCCAGACCGTACGGGTTCTGTCCTCCGGCGCCGGTCAGTACTTCGACGACGAGGTCCACCTCACCCGTTCCGGGACCCCGGACCGGCCGATCACCTTCCTCGGCGGCACCTTGGGCGCGGACAACTCCGGGCAGCCCCTGCTGCGGTCCAGCACCGGCGCAGGCAATGGGAGTTTCGTCCTGTCGAACGTGCACGACGTTGTGATCAAGGGCTTCCAGTACTACTCCCTGCGGAACGCCATCACGATCGCGGACTCCTCCCGGATCACCGTCGACGGAAACTGGTTCGACTGGACCACCGGCACAGCCGACATCAGGCTCTCCGGTGCCAGCGACCACATCACGGTCAGCCGGAACAAGTTCCTGAACTCGCCCGGTGTGGCCATCGACCCGGGCGTGCACGACACCCTGGTCACGGCGAACGACTTCGACCGCACCCGGACGGCGGCAATCACCGCGAAGGACGCGCCCGGGACCGCGGTCACCAACAACACCATCGCCTTCTCCTGCATGGAGAGCGTGCTGATCGACGGCGCCTCGCCGGGCGCGCTGGTCGAGAACAACGTGATCACCGCCGACTACCCCGCCATCACCCAGTACGACACCACGAAGTGCGGGGCCGGCCGGCGCGGCGAGGCGGAGATCTCGATCTCCGCCGACTCCACCGCCGGCAGCAAGGCGGACTACAACACCGTCCATCCCTGGCCGGACGCCGCTGCCTACCGTTGGGCCGGCACCCCGTACCCGACTGCCGCTGCATTCACCACGGCGACCGGTCAGGGTGCGCACGACACCGACCTCGATATCGCGTTCGACGAGAACCTCAACTGGCCGTTCCACAGGCTGAGCGACCAGGACGCCGCCGCCATCGACTCGGCCGACCCGACCGCGCCCGGCGTGCCCACCGACCTGTCCGGATCCAAGCCGCTCGACCACCCCTCGGTCGCCAACCCCGGCCTCCGCGACCGGGGCGCGTACGAACGCAGCGGTCTGCGCTACGCCGAACTCAACTTCCAGGGCACGCAGGGCACCTTCCCGGTCGGGCCGACGCCGCTCACCATCAAGTTCACCGCGCGTGCGCAGGACGACTGGGGGACACCCCTCACCGGCTACACCTTCGACTTCGGCGACGGCACGGCCCCCGTGGTCTCCACCAGCCCCACGGTCGAGCACACCTATGCCCAGCCGGGCCAGTTCACCATCGGAGTGACGGTCACCAACGCGCTCGGCGCCTCGGCGACCATCCACAGGGGCGGGGTTCACGCCAACCCGCCCGGCGACATGACCGCGGACTTCACCTCCCGGGTGCTCGGCGACGGAACGTGTGCCCTCGCGGTGTCCGCCTCCTCCCCCTGGGAGATCGCCTCGGTCACCGCCGACTTCGGCGACCGCACCGGTAGGCAGGGCGGGTCGACCTTCCAGGACATTTACCACCATTACGAGTTCCCCGGCACCTACCCGGTCACGGTGACCGTGACCGACACGGCCGGGCACACCGTCACCAAGAGCCGGCAGGTGCAGGTGGACTTCGACGCCGACCACCGTGCGCTGCTCCCCGGCGAGCGCGTCCAGGTGATCGCACGGTCGTCAGGCCCCCTGCTCAGCACCGGCGCCAACTACACCGCCGGCGTCTGGGCCGGCTTCTCGCCGGTCGACACCAGCTTCGGCGCGCAGGTGCCGCTCGACCGCGTGACCGCAGTGGCGACCGCCACGACCTCGGACGAGTACCTGCGGACCTTCCTGCTCGCCGACGGGAAGATCTACAACGGCGACCGCAACCTCGGGGTGCCCCGTTTCGAGAGCATGCCCACCGGCGCCCGCGGCCGGTGGGAGGGCTGGAAGGACCTCTCGGATGCGTCCGGTCCCGGTCCGCTCACCGGAGTCACCCAGCTCGCGGCCGCCTCGATCGGCAAGCAGACCCACCTGGTCGCCCTGGCAGGCGGCCGGGTGTACGAGGCCTCCGGCAGCCACGACTCGGGCACCTGGAGCAAGTGGGGCGACATCACGGCAGCGGTCGGTCTGCCGGGCGGGGTGACCAGCATCGCGGCCGGGACGACCGGCAATTCGCTGCATGTCGCCACCCTCGGCGCCGACCGGCACGTGCGCGTCGCCGACGGCAACTACGACCGGGGCACCTGGTCGGGCGGCGACGTCACCGCGGCGTACGGCGGCCCGACCGGCATCACGCAGGTCGCGGGCGCCTCCACGCCCGGCTCGCGGTTCCACGTCGTGGTCCTCGCGGGCGGCAGTGTCTACGAGACCACCGGCGACTACGCCGCCGGCTACTGGACCGGTTGGGGCAACATCTCCGCCGCCAGCGGCCTGAGCGGCTTCTCCGAGGTCGCCGCCGCGTCGACCGGCAACAGCCTCCGCCTCTTCGGCGTGTCCGGCGGCCACCTCTACAACGCCAACGGCGACTACACCCGAGGCCAGTGGTCGAAGTGGCTCGACGTGACCGCCCCCGGCGCGGCCGGCACCCCCGCCAAGCCCATCACCGGCGTCGCCGCGGGCGGCATCGGCTGACCTCGGTGGTCCGCACGAGGGGGCGTGGCTTCGGCCGCGCCCCTCTCCGTCTCCAGCTTCCGGTCAGCCCACCGCGTCCACCGCCGCCGGCCCCGCGCCCGCCTGGAGCGCCACCTGCCGCTCGGCCGGTACCCAGCGAGGTCTGAACCGCCGGAGCTCCCGGCCGCCCTCGGCGACCGCCCGGGCCACCAGGCGGCACCCGCCGCATCGCCCGGCGCTACGAACGCAACCACCTGCTCTACCTGGCCTTCTGCGACCTCGCCGCCCTCATAACCTGCCACAAACGACTGTCGAAGATCACCACGTGGGACAAGGTCTGGACACGCCAGGGTCAGAAAGCCTCCTCCCCGCGCGAGCGGGGCTCTGCCGCAGAACCAGGGGTGTTCACGAGTGGCGCTGACCGTGGGGCTTCCAAGGTCTTGCAAGATCGCTTCCCGGCCTGCGGTGTCGGAGGTGCATGTGAGACTGCCGGGCAGCAAGGTACGGCAGCAAGGGTGGGGTGCGATGGGATTCGTGGGCCAGGTTTGGCGGCTGGTGGGCCAGAACGAGCTGGTAGGCGAGATCGTGGTCGAGGAGACGGACTTTCCGTGGCTTCGCGGACGCTTCATGGCAGGTCCGGCCTTCGCCGCATTCGAGCCGCTGTTCGCCCGGTCACGGGCGCTGGCCGACGCAGAGGACTGGGAAGGCTTCGACGGCGTCTACGAGGAGGTCAGGAAGACCCTGTCGCTGGTCTCGCCCTCGGGCCCGGTTGCCGAGTTCCTGCTTCACGTCCAGGACGGTCACTCCTGGTTCCGGTGGAGCGATGAGCCGTCCGACGACGGGGACGACGACGGTGATCATGTCGTGAACGATTCGAGGACACCGCTGAACGAGGGCGTCGGCCCCGGGCTCCCGGTGATGACCTGGGAGCGGTTCTGGCAGCTCATCGCGGTTCTCGGCGGTGAGGCCGGCATCGAGACCTACCAGGGCTTCGAGGAGGGCTGCGCGCGCCTGACCGCGATTCTCTCGCGCGAACCCGTGGGCCGGATCATCGGCTTCGGTGAGCGTCTCGCGGAAGCTCTCTACCGGCTGGACCAGGAGCCGTTCGGCACGCTGCCCGTCGTTGGGATGGAGCTGTCCGACGGCTCGCCGTTTCCGCAGTCGGACGACAGCTTCCTGTACTCGCGGGCTGCCGTCGTGGCCGCCGGCCGCCAGCCATACGAGAGTGTCTTCGGCTGTCCGGAGCGCTTCGCGCCGTTCACCGCACTGCAATGCGAGGAACTGCTCTACGTCCACGAGGAGGCATTCGAGCAGGCGACCGGAACAGAGTGGGACCGCCTCACCCGCTACGACTACGAGTCCTGCTCGAACAAGGACGGCTGGCCCGAGCTCCGCGACCGAGCGCCGGACGCCTGAACGGAAAATCACCGGGACTCGGCCGTGGTCCGGCGCATCGCCGAGAAACTCACCGCCGACGAGGCGGCCCGGGTCGACGCCTTCCTCGCGGCCAGCACCCAGGACACCGGCCGCCTGGACGCCGTCGCCGCCGGCCAGGCTGTCACCGGCGAGGATCAGGATTGGCTGATCGCCCAGCTGCGGGCCTGGGACCGCCTGGGCCGCCTGTACGACTGCCTCGACCGCTCTGGCAGCCTCCTGAACAACACCTGCGCCGCGAGCAGCGCCGACTATGTCCGCTGGTCCCGGAACCCGCAGGCGCTCTCGCCCCTGAACCGGCCCGGCCGGTGGGTACAGCGAGGTCTTGGTGCACCGCGGCGAGACCGGTGACGGCTGAGCGGTAACCGACGGCACGATGGTCGGCCTGCGAGCCTGGACCGGTGAAGGCTGGCGGCCCGTCATGGACATCGGCCGCACTGCCGCCCCCGCCCTGGTCACCTCCGCCGCCGACCAACTGGCCTGACCGCCTCACCCCGCCCGGGTGCTGACGCTGCCCACCTCAGCGCCCGCCGCGCCCGACCGGCCAGGGTGCCTGCGGAGGGTGCGGGGGTAGGCGGTCAGGCGTCGGGGTCGACTTCGGGGTGCGTGAACCGCACGGGCTTGCCCAGCGACCGGGCATAGGCGATTTCGGCTCGCGTGCTGTCTCCGATGTAGTCACCGACCACGAGCACCTCATCAGCGAGCCGGATCTTCGCCCGGTGCAGATCGTCGAGTCGAACCTTCAGCTCCTCGGCCTCGACAGGATCGGACCAGAGTTCATGTGGCGACTTCATGTCGCAACCCGGCTTGACGACAACCTTCCCGGCAGCGGTCTCCCGAAGATCCGCGTCGGTCATGTCGGTCATGAAACGAGTGGAGCCGCAGATCACGACGATGGGCGGGAGGTTCAGCTGCTTCTTCGCGTCGGCGAGTTTCTCCTCGGGGGTAAGCGGCTGCGGGTATGACACTGGTTCCTCCTGGTGGTGTGGTCCAAGGGGTGCCGGCGGAAACGAGAACGAGGGTATCCAGGGGCATCAGTGCCTGCCTGACCCTCAAAGCCTGTCGCGGCGGCACCGGTCCGTCCGGAATGCTCGGCTCATGCGAGTGAATGCCGACGGGATCACCTTGGTGCCACGAATGCTACTGATCAGCGAGTTCCTGCTGCACGCCGACTTCCAAGTCGAACTGGACGGGCCGGTGTTCGTCGCAGCGGGCGACCGGCTCTCGTACGAGGAGGGCAACGTCGTGGTGACCAACCCTACTGGCGAGCGACGCATGCACCCGGCCCGCGACAGCTACTGGATCTGTCGCTGAAGGGCACAGGTGTTCAGCGGCGGCGCAGGGAATGGCACTCACAACGTCGCCCCCTGCCCCACGTCGGGTGCTCAACGGCACTGCCCACCGTTGCGCCGGACCGGACTGTCAGCCTCGACCGGCTGCGCTCCGTCGTCTCCGAACCGTTGCCGTGGCCTCAGAGCGGGCCTGTCCGTCGACTGGCGCGAGGCCGACGTCCTGCACCAGCTCGCCGCCAGCTGCCCGCATGCCGCAGACCCCTCGACACCGTGACCTCCCGCGGCAACCTCGCCGCCTCCTACTGGCAGGCCGGGCGCATCGACAGGGCGATCGAGCTGTTGGAGCAGGTGGTCACCGACGCTGAGCGGCTGCTGGGCCACGACCACCCAGACACCCGACAAACGGCGGATGCGCTCCGCGGCTGGCGCATGCTGGGACTGGCGATACACCACTCACCCGACCTCCCTACGTAGAGCTGGTGCCGGTGGCGCCCAGCCGCGGCGTGCAGCGGGTCTTGCGGGCCTCTGAGGCGGACCTGGTCCTGCCGGCCCGTATATCCCAACCTGGAACGCACCGAGGGCGGGCGCCCGCCGCGCCGCGGGGACGGATGGGGCGGCTTCCTGGCGCGGCTGCTCGGCCGTGGCTGAGCGGCCGCCGCGCTCACGCCCGCAGCGTGGCGGTGAAGCGGCCGAGGCGCTCGATGCCCTCGGCCAGCTCCGCGCTCGACGCCGCGTAGGACAGCCGGACGTGGGTGTCGGCCGACACCTGGCCGAAGTCCAGCCCCGGCGTCAGCGCCACGTGCGCCTCCCGCAGGGCGCGCTCGCAGAACTCCCACGAGGACAGCCCCGTCCCGCTGACGTCGAAGTAGACGTAGAACGCGCCGTCCGGCGGCACCGGCACCGGCAGGCCGATCCCGGCCAGCCCGTCCAGTACCAGCGCCCGCCGCCGGGCGAACTCCGCCCGGCGCTCCTCGCACTCCGCCAGCGCCCCGGGGGTGAAACAGGCCAGCGCGGCCAGCTGCGCCGGGGCGGACGCGCACAGGAAGTAGTTCTGCGCCAGCCGGTCCACCGCCGGCACCAGCTCCTCCGGCAGCACGCACCAGCCGAGCCGCCAGCCGGTCATGCCGAAGTACTTCGAGAAGCTGTTCACCACCACCGCCCCCGGGTCCAGGGCCAGGGCGCTGCGCGGCGGGCGCCCGTCCGCGTCCCGGTCCGCCAGGTCGAGGTAGATCTCGTCCACCAGGCGCCAGCCGCCCCGCTCGGCGGCCAGCGCGCACAGCGCCGCCAGCTCCTCCGTCGGCACCGAGGTGCCGGTCGGGTTGGCGGGGGTGGCGACCATCACCCCGCGGGTGTCCGCCGACCAGTGCTCGCGCACCGCCGCCGCGTCCAGTTGGAAGCGGGTCTCCGGCGAGGTCGGCACCAGCCGCACCCGCGCCCCGAAACTCTCCATGATCTGCCGGTTGCACGGGTACGAGGGGTCCGCGATCAGTACCTCGTCGCCCGGGTCCACCAGGGCCGCGGCCGCCAGCACCAGCGCCGCCGACGCCCCCGCCGTCACCGCCACCCGGGCCGGGTCCACGTCCACCCCGTGCCGCTCGGCGTAGAACCCGGCGATCGCCTCCCGCAGCTCCGGCAGCCCGAGCGCCGCCGTGTACGGCAGCGGCCGGCCGTCCATCGCCTCGCGCATCGCCTCCCGCACCGCGGCCGGCGCACCGAAGTCCGGCTCCCCGATGCTCAGCTTGACCACCTTGTGGCCCTGCGCCTCCAGCGCGGCGGCCTGCCGGCCGAACTCCAGCGCGTAGAACGGCGCGGTGCCGCGGGCCCGCGCGGAGAGCCGCGGGCCGGCCGTGCTGCTGGTCATCCGGTTCTCCCTCGTCCTGCGTCCGCGCCGCCCGGCTGCCGCACCCGCGGGCGACGGCGGTCGCGGTGATCGCGGTGATCGTCCCACAACCACGGGCCGGTTCGCGGAGCTGCCGGCACGGGACGGGTGCGCGGCTGAAGGACGATCACGAATCCGATCTGGGACGCCCGGCACTGGCCCGGCGCAGGCAGGTGAGGGATGCTGGCAGTCACCCGGGTGATCTCCGGGACCGCAGCCACCGGTCCCGACCGCCCCGAAAGGAGGCCGACGTGAGCACCACGACCGCGTCAGGCGAGCAGTCCACCTCCCCCTCCCCCACCCCCGCCCCCTCCTCACCGCTCCTGGAGCGCATCCGGGCCGGCATCATCGGTGAGGGCGCGGTCCTCGACGGCCCCTACGGCCCGCGCCGGGTCACCTACGCCGACTACACGGCGTCCGGCCGATCGCTCGACTTCATCGAGGACTTCATCCGCGAGGCCGTGCTCCCCCGGTACGCCAACACCCACACCGAGAGCTCCGGCACCGGTCTGCAGACGACCCGGCTGCGGGAGGACGCCCGCCGGACGATCCGGGAGAGCGTCGGCGGCACCGACGACCACCTGGTGATCTTCTGCGGGTCCGGCTCCACGGCCGCCGTCAACAAGCTCGTCGGCATCCTCGGACTGCGCACGCCCACCGGCCTCGCCGCCCGGCTCGGGCCCGACGGACGACTGCCGCCCGGGGAGCGGCCGGTGGTCTTCGTCGGGCCGTACGAGCACCACTCCAACGAACTGCCCTGGCGCGAGACGGTCGCCGACGTGGTGGCCATCGGCGAGGACGCCGACGGCCACCTCGACCTCGCCGACCTCCAGGCTGGGCTCCTGCGCTTCGCCGACCGGCCGCTGAAGATCGGCAGCTTCTCCGCCGCCTCGAACGTGACCGGCATCCTCACCGACGCCGACCGCACCGCCCGCCTCCTGCACGCCCACGGCGCGCTCTCGTTCTGGGACTACGCCGCTGCCGCACCGTACGTCCCCGTGCGTGCGGCCGAGAGCTCCCCGGGCCGCGGCGACGGCAAGGACGCGATCTTCCTGTCACCGCACAAGTTCCCCGGCGGCCCGCAGACACCCGGCGTGCTGGTCGTCCACCGGGACCTGGTGCGCAACCCGGTCCCCACCGCGCCGGGGGGCGGCACGGTCATGTTCGTGGACCCCAGCAGCCACCGGTACCTGGACGACCCGGTCGCCCGGGAGGAGGGCGGCACCCCCGCCATCGTCGAGTCCATCCGCGCCGGGCTGGTCTTCGGACTCAAGGACGCCGTCGGCACCGACCTGATCCAGGCCCGCGAGGAACAGATGTGGCACGCCGCCCTGGACCGGTGGGAACGCAACCCGCGGATCGACGTCCTCGGCAGCCACCGCGCCCGACGGCTGTCCATCGTCTCCTTCCGGATCCGGCACGAAGACCGCTTCCTCCACCACAACTTCGTGGTCGCCGTCCTCAACGACCTCTTCGGCATCCAGTCGCGCGGCGGCTGCTCCTGCGCCGGCCCCTACGGCCACCGGCTGCTCGCCATCGACACGCCGCACTCCCACGCCTTCCGGGACGAGATCGTCGGACACCACTGCGAGGGCATCAAACCGGGCTGGACCCGGATCAACTTCCACTACTTCGTCTCCGACACCGTCCGGGACTACCTCATCGACGCCGTCGACCTGCTCGCCGACCGCGGCCACCGGCTGCTGCCCGACTACCGCTTCGACCCGCACACCGGCCTCTGGCGCCACCGCAACGCCGCGGCCGAACCGCCGCTGAGGCTCACCGACGCCCGCTACGACGAACACGGAAACCTGCGGTGGCCGCACTCCCGGGCCCGGATGGGAGAGGAGGCCCTGCCCGGGCAACTCGCCCAGGCCGCTGCCCTGCTCGACAGCCGGCCCGACCTGATCGACTCCGGCCCCTGCCCCCTCCCCGCGGAGTTCGAGGCCCTGCGCTGGTTCCCGCTGCCGCCGCAGTGCCTGGCCCCGTGACCCGGTGACAGCAGTCGCGCCGTCGCCACAGGCGCCCTTGCCCTGTCCGGGCGAAGGAAGCCGGCCGCAGTCGTGCCGCAGCCCGCGTGCCGGGCCGGCGCGGGGCCGGAACCGGGAGTCCTCGAAGCTGCGGGGCCGACGGACTGTCAGTGCCGGGCGAGAGAATATCTCTGCAGGCCAAGCCAGGTGCGGCGCCTGATCCCCCTGCTTTCCACACCCCACTTCCGCGTCACTTCTGCTCGCCTTGGAGGCTTGCTGTGAGGTCCAACATCGGCACGGCCCGCTTCTTCCACCCCGCCGGAACCGACGGCGAACTCTGCCGCGCGCACTCGCGGGCGGCACTGGCCACCGGCGCCGCCGCGATCGCCCTGCGCCGCGGCCTGGACGCAGACATGACCGACACCCAGCTGCTGGAGTGCATCGCCGAGGCCAGGGACGACGCCTCGGCTCCCGCCCCCTCCCCCGAAACCCGGCTGGCGGTCCGGAGCGCCCTGCGGGAGCCGCTGACTCGCGCCACGGACCCGCAGGAGGTGGCCGACGCCGTCTTCGAGGCCCTGCCCGACACGCCGCTGCGCCTTGAGGCGCCCGACGGCCAGGTGTTCTTCCTGGTGCCCATCGCCGCCTCGTGAGCAGTGCACGGTGAACGCGCCAGCGCCACCGACAGCGTGACGGTCCGTGGCCACAAGGCCCCTGGCAGGCCGCTTCACGGCGGCTTGTCGGGGGCTCTGCCTTTCGCATCCTGCGCCGTGGGGACCGGGGCGGGCGGCCCGGCGCCGTGCCTCGGAGCGTGCGCCCACCCGTACGTGCCCGCCTTCGCCCCCGATCTACGGGCCCGCGGGAGCGTCCGCCGGCCGGGGCGCCTGCCCCTGCGCGCCGGCCAGCCGGAAGAACACCGGCGGAAGCACGAGTTCGATCACGGTCAGGACGACCTGGAACCAGTGCGGCCACCCGTCCACGGCCAGGGACACGAGCCGCCCGAATCCGCCCAGCAACAGGACTCCTGCCAGCCATCGCACGGCGGCTGCGGGGACCGGAGACTGCCGAGCGGCCCAGAGCCAGCCGAGGCCGTACCCGGCGAGGATCGCCCCGAAGAAGCGCCCGAGGCTGTCGACGGTCGCGCCCAACTCCTCGCCGTCGCCGCGCAGCTCTTCGCCTCGCAGCCGTACGACGACGTGCTCATGGAGGACGTCGTCGAGCGCGCCGGAATCTCCCGCGCGCTGCTCTACCGCCACTTCCCCGGCAAGCGGGACCTGTTCGCCGCCCTCTACCGGCAGGTCGCCGACCGACTGCTCGCCCGGACCCGCCTCGACCCCGCGGACACCCTGGTCGAACAGCTCACCGAGGGCCTGGACGCCCACATCGAGTACTTCGCGGCCAACCGCAACACCGTCCTGGCGGCGAACCGAGTGCCGGCCGGCGACCGCCTGGTCCAGACGATCATCACCAACGAACTCGACGCCCTGCGCGAGCGGCTTCTCGGCGTCCTCCCGCTCACCGACGACAGCACCCGGGAAGCCGTGTCCGGCGTCCTGAAGAGCTGGCTGGTGTTCGTCCAGGTGCTGTGCGTGGACTGGCTCACCCACGAGACCTGCACCCGGACCGAACTGCGCAACGTCTGCATCGGCGCCGTCCTCGGCGCCATCAGACCGCTCCTCGACGAAGACCCCGCCCCCGACCGGCCGTGAGCAAGCGCCGAACGAGCAACCGACCGGGCCACCACGAACGCCCGATCCGGAAGCGCCCGGACCCCGGCGACCGGAGCAGCGGCGAAGTCGGGTCAATACCCCTCGCGCACCTCGAAGACGCCGCTGTCCCAGTACACGGACGGCTCGTCGGCCTCGCTCGGCCAGTCGCTCTGCAGATGGCGGCGGCCGTGTCCCAGGGCCCCGACCCGGTGCGGGCTCAACCGTCCCGCCATCAGATCGTCCGCCTCGGCGTCCGTGATCGGCAGCACGGTCCGGTACTGCGCGTCCCGTGAGGCGACCCAGTCGACGTACTCGGTGAAGACGCTCACGAAGGCCTGCGAACAGAGGCCGCAGCGCTGGACGGAGACGATGAAATGCGAGTCGTCCTGGATCATCCTCTCCAGCCGGACCCCGTTGCGGCTGTGATGGTGCGCCCGCGCCACCACGGCATCCTCGGCGCAGCACGCCGCGCACCCGAAGGCCGCGCGGTCACTTCCATGCTCCGAACCCACGAATCCCCCGCGCCTGAGCCGTCCCTGACCTGCCGCCACCCTAGCAACCCACGGCCGAGTCCCGTCCGTCGCACGAGCAGGTTGTCTTGGGTGCCCAAAGGGCGTGAGGCACATGAGGATTGGCCTTCGGCCGGGGCCAGGTCCGGGTTCTCCCGATTCCACCGTCGACAGCCGGCCGCCCGGTCGGCCCGGGTCCGTCGCAGTGCCTTCCGCCATCGTGGACCCGCCGTCGGCAGCAGATGGTAGGCATGGCTGTTGATCTTTCGAGGGGGCGCGCATGGCGAGCGACGATCCGGTGTGGAACATGCATCGGACGGACCTGGTGGAGGCATACGAGGGCACCGGGCTGGACTCGCGGACGGTACTCGCCCAGATGCCCCAGCGGGTCAAGGACGGCTTCCTGCTGGACGAGGTCCCGTGGGAGCGCTTCCTACTGGGCCACGGCCCGGGCGAGGGCCTTCAGGTGAAGCGTCTGCTCGTGCAGGCATGCTCCGCCGACCCCGGGACGGCCCGCCGCGCACTGGACTGCCTGTTCCGCCGCCTGTTCACGGACTACCAGGTCAACGCCAGTGCCCCGCTGCTCGTGCCGTTCCTGCTGCGTCTGGGCGTCGTCCCGGCGACACCGTGGCGCGCCGACGCCCTGGGCCTGGCCGCCGCGGTGGCCCGCCACGGCGACTACGGGGCAACCCGCGACCACTTCCTGGTTACCGCGCAACCGGGCTTGTACTTCTCCTGCGACGGCTACCTGATGACCTGGACCATCGAGGCCTCACGCCTGGCGATCACCGCCGACACCCGCCTGCTTCTGCCTCTGCTCGACGATCCGGCCCCGGACGTGCGGACCGCGGCCGCCGACGCGCTCGCCACCGTGCTGGACCACACCGACCTCATCACCTCGGCCCTGCGGGACCGGCTGGCCGCCGAGCAGGTCCCCGCGGTCCGCGCCGCGCTCATCCTGGCCTGCGCGGAACTCACGCGCAGCCACCCCGACCCCGCGGTCACCGCCTGGATCGGCACCCTGTGGCCCGACCCGGACCAGACGGCGGATGTCCGCATCGCGGCCGCGCTCGCCTGGCTCTGCCTCACCGACAACCCGGTCCCGGACGACCTGCGGTACATGGTCGGCGCCTTCGTCACCGCCGACGCGGACAAGGCCTTCGACGAGGTGCCGTGGTTCACCCGTAACTACGGCCTGCTGAGCACTGTCCGCCAACTCGTCTACGGGCGACCGTTCGCTTACCCCGTTCCCGCCCTTCCGGCGACGCCGAGCCACCGCCCGCTCCAGCGGGCGGAGGGCCACTGACTCGGATGTATCGCAGTGCCGAGGCCACCCAGGGAATGCACCCATCCGCCCAGGTCCCGGCACGCATCACCACCCCACCCGCCAAGGGTGCCGCGACAGCGCGGGCGGCGGGGCCGACGGCCCGGGGCTGTGGTCCCTGCGCGGGCGGGTCGCGGTCGCGTGTCGAGGACGGGCCGGCGTCAACGCCCCGCCAGAGTTCTGGCCGGGCGCCATCGCCATCGCCATCGCCTCAAGCCTGCTGCGGATCCGACCCCTTCGAGAGCGGGCCCGAGGAGCTCGCCGCACCGGCGGCCTCGGCCGCGCTGGCGAGCTGTTGCAGAGCCGCCAGATGGGCGGCCAGCGCGACCCGCCCCTCCTTGGTCGCGGCGAGCCAGGTGCGCGGGCGCTTGCCGACGTACCCCTTCTTGACCCGCACGTACCCGGCCTCCTCCAGCGCGGCGGCGGCTTTGCTGAGCGCCGAGTCGGAGACCTGCGCGTAGTCGCGGACGGCGCCGAACTCCGCCTCCTGGCACCCCGTCAGAAAGGCCAGTACGGTCAGCCTGGTCGGGTTGTTGAGCTGAGGGTGGAGCCCGGTCACCGGTCGCCCTCCGGGCCGGCGCCGCGCATCTGGAGGGTGACGCGGCGCATGGCGCGCCAGAACACCGCACCGGCGGCCGCGCCCGCGACCGCGCCGACCATCAGCATCGGCAGCCCGGCCCACCACCCGAGCCCGCCGAGCCCGAGCTCGACCGCGGCGATCGTCAGCGCGGTGAGGACGGCCACCTTGGCCGCGGCCGGCGAGGGCCGGTTGACCACCTTCTGGAGGCGGACGACCCCTCCGGCCAGCGCGCCGATCACCGGACCGACCATCGAGCACCCGACGATCATCAGCCAGTCCAGGTCGAACTGCATCGCGGCGCCGACGACCAGCCCCTGCGCCAGGAAGACCGCTCCGACCGCGGGCCCGTACCAGTCGGGCGGCGGTACCGGGCGGGAGGCGGCGGCGGTGGCGCGGTTGGCGAGTTCGAGCGCCTCGGCAGGAGTGAGCGAGCGGTCCATGGTTCCCCCTTGAGTTCGGCAAGTTCCTCCAGGATGGCATCTTCTTTCCACTTTGGAAAGTACTTTCGCGCACCTCCGCAGCGGGTCCGGCCTCGCCCCGGATCCCGTCAGCAGCGAAGCGGCGACAACCCAGTCCGACGGCCAGGTGAGCAACCCGGTGAGCAGGGCGCTGCCGGGGGCGATTCGACGCAGCCGGCCGACGGCGGTGGGTGCAGCAGCCGTGCCCGGACCGTAGGCGATGACGAGGCCTGCACCGAGGAGGGTGACAGCGCCGGCGGGGCCCTGCCGCGATCAGTGAGGGTCGCCGTCGCGGCCGGACGGGTGGTCGGTCCGCAGGCGGAAGGCGGCCTTGTTGAGGGAGCGCAGGGCAATCAGCAGGAAGCCGATGTCGTCGAGCAGGACCGGGTCGGGCAGCAGGTCCACCGGGCTGATCAGGTAGACGATGGACGCCCAGAACAGCACCTTGTTCGACATCGGGATCCCCGATGCCCCGAGCAGCTTCCTGGCCCGGACGAGTTTCACCACCAGGACGGCCGCGAGCACCACGGTGACCAGGAGCGCCGCGCCGGCCAGCCACCAGAGTGTGCCGTCGCCGTTCATCCGTTCACCTTTCGCTCGGACGGTGCGCGATCCCGCGAGAGCCGCCGCCGTTTCGGTACAGCGACGCAGTCGGTCCAGCGGGCGGTCCGGGATGCGCAGGCTCCGGAACGGGTTGCGGCTGCCCGGCCGGGTCGGCCGTCGTGGTGGCGACCCTACCGGGCCGGTGCGAAGAGTGCGCCTCCCGGCAGGTCGGGCCCGGCGCCCGGGGCCCCGACCTGCCCGGCGAGCTTGTCGGCCCTTCTCACCGGCGCCTTCTGTTCATGGCCCGGAGCACGGCGGCGGCGAGGGCCGCCGCGCCGAGGAGTACGAGCAGCTGCGTACGGTTGGCGCGGGCCGCCGTCGCGGCGCGGCCGGCCCGCTCGCGCAGCTGCGGCGGGGTGGCGTCAGTGGCGAGATGCCCGAGGTGGGCCACCGCCTCGTGGGCCTGCGCCATCACCTGTCCGGCTCGGTCGAGCACCTCCGTCGGGGTGTGGTCCCGTGCGGCGCGAACGGCGCGCGCGGCCGTGCCACGTACCGCCTCGGCGGCCTGCACGGCCTGTTCCTGGACTTCGTCCTTCACGGCTGCCGCCTTTCGCATGGCGCTCTCGGGGAGCGCGCTTTCACCGGTCGGGCCGCCCTCGGTGTGCCCGAGTCGTCTGGGGGTCCGGTCGGCCCGGTCGCTCAGCTCGTCGAGTGACGGTGCGGATGCGTCGTCGCCCGGCATTTCCGTCGTCACGCTGTCTCCTACCCTTCAACTCGCCTCTGTCCGAATCGAGTTCGCCCGAACCGGAGGCACCTGGTCGTGCGTGGCGGCTACCCCCGACGGCGCGGCGCATGCGCGCCGGCCACCGTTCGGCCGCCAGGCGCGGAACCGGCGCCCGGGAGGCGGGTCTCTCGGATCCCTTCTGCTCCGCACGGGAGTTGAGGCCGCCACCGGGCGGTAGACGCGGACCCGCGTCAGGAGTTGCGGGTGAAGCCCTCCGACACGACAGCGGTGATCTCGACTGCCGCGATCCGAGCCTCCTCGCGCACCTCCCGGTCGGGGTGATGGAGGAAGAACTCGCGCGCCGTGGTCACCGGTTCGTCGCCTGCGACGCCGACCAGACATCCGACGGCCGTGGGAGCGGAGTCCGAGTCGAGTGCGGCGCCACGCAGGAGGCAGGGCTGCGTCGTTCTCGCGATTGCGCCCTATTTGTCAAAATGTGAGATGACTTGGCATGCTTCGCGGCTGACCCGGAGCAAGAGGGAGGTGGGCACGGCTTCGAGCCGCCGGCGGTGATCGGCGCCGCGTGCAGCCGACGTGTCCAACGGCCCGGGATCGGAACGGCATCAGCAACTTGTGGGGATCCGACCATCCGGGCCTCTCCGCCGGATAAGTTGTTGATCTATGGAGCGACGACCCATCAAGCTCGTGGTCGATGTCCTGCTCATGTTGATCGGGACCCTGCTGGGCATGGCGACGAACTACGCGACCGGCCGAACGGACCATGTGCCGCTGCCACTGCGGCTGTTGCGGGACTGGTCGGTGCCGTTGATCGGCGTCGCGTTGGTGCTTCTCGTCGGGGGCCAGATCGCGCTGCACCTCCTCGACCGGCCGTCGCCGGTGCGCCGGATCTGGGACCGGGCCCAGCCTCCGTACCCGGGGCTGGAAGCCTTCACAGCGGACGACGCAGCCGTCTTCTTCGGGCGGGACCGGGAGATCGCCGACCTGGTCGGACGGCTGCACCCGGCCGCGCCGAGGCGGGCGCAGCGATTCGTGACCGTGGTCGGGCCGTCGGGCAGCGGCAAATCGTCGCTGGTGCGGGCCGGTCTGCTGCCGGCGTTGGCCCGGCGGCGGGGACGCTGGTCGGTCGCAGCACCGTTTTCGCCCGGAGTGGGCCCGGTCGGCACCCTGCAACGGCGGCTGGCCCAACTGCCTTCCGAACGACCCGCATTGCTCGTCATCGACCAACTGGAGGAGTTGCTCACCCTGTCCGGGCCCGAGGAGCGCAACGCGTTTCTCGCCGCCGTACGGGAGGCGCTGCGCCGTGACCCGCGGTTGTGGATGGTGGCTACGTTGCGCTCGGACTTCCTCACCGGGTTCCTGGAGTCCGGCTTCGCCGAGCTGGTGCGCGAGCCGACCATCGTCGGCACGCTCGCTCGGGACGCGCTGTACGAGGTCATCGAGAAGCCCGCCGAGCAGGCCGGGCTGACCTTCGCGCCCGGAGTCGTGGCCCGCATGGTCGACGACTGCGGGGGCGGCGACGCGCTGCCACTGCTCGCCTACACGCTCCAGGAGCTGTACCTGCGCGCCGGAGGCTCCGGCGGGACGGTGACCGAGGAAACCTACCGCGCCCTCGGCGGCGTCGCCGGAGCCCTGTCCGAGAGGGCCGACCGGATCGCCGCCGAGCTGGCGGACGCACCCGTCATCCCCACCCTGCTGCGGTTCGTCACCGTCGACGGCAACGAGGCCACCCGTCGGCGGGTCCGCCGCGGCGACCTCGCCCCGCAGGAGCAGGAGGTCGCCGATGCCTTTGTCGCCGGACGCCTGCTCACCAGTGACGGGGGCGTCATGGACGTGGCGCACGAGGCGCTGTTCCGCCAGTGGGCGCCGCTGCGCCAGGCGGTCGTCGCGCGTACCGAGGACTTGCGCCGCCGCACCGAGCTGGAACGCTGGGTGCAGGACTGGGAGCGCGCGGAGCGCCAGGACTCGTACCTCCTCACAGGGGAGCGGCTGTCTGTCGTCCGGCGGTGGCTGGCGCAGTCGGCGCGGACGGTCGGCGCGACGCCGCTGGTCGAAGAGTTCGTGGACCGGTCGCTACGGGCGGATCGGGCGACGATGGAACGTGCCGCGGACGCGGTGGCCGTCCGGGCCCTCGAAAACCTCGCCACGGAGCCCGGGAGCGCGGTGCTCGCCGCCCTTGCGGCAGTCGAGGAGTGCGCGGCCACACCCGGCGCGGTCCAGGCACTGCACACGGCCCTGGGCGCCTCGCGGTTGCGCGCGGTGCTGCGCGGCTTCGAACGCGGCGCATCCGCGGTGGCCTGGTCGCCGGACGCTCGGCTGCTGGCCGTGTCGAGCGACGACGGTACCGTCCGCGTGTGGCGCCCGGAGGGTGACGACCAACCGGTAGTGCTCGAGGGGGACGGTGCCTGGATGCAAGCGGTGGTCTGGGCCCCCGACGGGCTCAGGCTTGCCGTCGGCTGCAGGGACTCCACCGTCCGCGTCTGGTCCACGCGCACCTGGGCCGAACTGGCCGTCCTCCGCCACACGGCGGCGACCGGCGACCGGGAGGAAGGGGTCGGCGGTGTCGCCTGGTCGTCCGACGGCACCCGCCTCGCGTCCGTCGGCAGCGACTGTGCCGTGCGGATCTGGGACACCGACACGTACACCGAATGCGCGGTGCTGCGCGGGCACGAGCGCACGGTCTGGAGCGTGACGTGGTCACCGGATGGAGAACACCTGGCCAGCGGCGGAGAAGACGGCACGGTGCGGGTCTGGGCTTCAGCCACGGCAGCCGTCGTCACGGTGCTCACCGATCACCAGAGCAACATCGAGTCGGTCCGATGGTCGCCGGACGGCCGTCGGCTCGCTTCGGCCTCCGGTGACCGGACCGTTCGGATCTGGGACACCGTCGAATGGGAGACGCAGCGGACGCTGGAGAACCCGGAGGTCATCAACTCCCTGGCCTGGTCTCCGGACGGCACCCGCCTTGCCGGTGGTGACGCGAACCGTACGGCCCACGTATGGAGCCTCGACGGCACCGGTGGGGACGTCCGGCTCACCGACCACACGGACACCGTCTACGGCGTCTCCTGGTCCCCCGACGGGAAGCGGCTGGCGACCGCCTCCCGCGACCGGACCGCGGCCGTGTGGGACGTCACCGAATCGACCGATGTCTTCGGCGGCCAGACCGACGCGGTCCTCCACGTCGCATGGGCGCCCGACGGGACGTGCATCGCCTCTGCCTGCCAGGACGGCTCCGTGCGTATCCGGGACATCGCCACCGGCCGTACAACCCGCCTCCGGCGCGGCGGTGAGGTGTCCGCGGTGGCATGGGCCCCGGACGGCACCCGTCTGGTCACCGCTCTGCGCGACGGCGCAGCCGTCGTGTGGCGGGCGGACGGCAGCGGCGACGACATCGTCCTGAACGGGCACGCCGGTGAACTGTCCTACGCCACCTGGTCCCCCGACGGCACCCGGATAGCCACCGCCTCCCGCGACGGCACAGCTCGCATCTGGGACGCCGCCACCGGTGCGACCGTCCACATCCTGCGCGGCCACGCGGACTGGATCGGCGGTACGGCCTGGTCCCCGGAGGGCCGCTACCTCGCCACGTCCAGCACGGACCGCACCGCCATCGTCTGGGACACCACCGTCGGCACCCCCGTCACCACCCTGCACGGCCACCTGGACTACGTCTGGAGAGTCCACTGGTCACCCGACGGCCGCCGCCTGATCACCGGCTCCCGCGACCACACGATTCGTCTGTGGGACCCGTTCCGCGGCACCGAACTCGCCGTCATGACCGGCCACGAGGGCGCAGTCCAGGACGTCGCCTGGTCACCCGACGGCACCTGCATCGCGTCCGCGTCCCGCGACCGCACGGTCCGACTCTGGCACCCGGACACCGCCACCCAGGTCGCCGTACTCGGCGTCCACGCCGACTGGAGCAACAGCCTCGCCTGGCACCCTGACAGCACGCGCCTCGCCACCGCCTCCCGCGACCGGACTGTACGCATCTGGACCTTGGCCGGACACGACGTCGACGGCCTACTGCGGCGCGCCCACAAGAGGGTGTTCCGGGAGCTCAGCACCGAGGAGCGCCGCGCATTCCTGCTGCCGGACAGGCGCTGATACCCGCGTTCCGCCCCTGTCCCTTGAAAGAACTGGGCCGGGGTCGTGGTGGGCCGGGTTGTGTCGCGGGCGTGGTGACGAAGCCCGGCGGCGATGTCGGTGCGGCCGACGAGTCGTAGTGCGCCGATCGCCAGGTTGCGTAGGGCGGCCATGGCCCGGGGCGCAGTGCCGGTGCGGACGCGGGAGGCGTCTTCACCAAAGCTGACGTCTCTGACGTGGTGGGCCTTGGCCCATTCCGCGATCGCTGCGAGAGAGCGAGCCCCGCCAGGACCGCGCAGGCGGTCAGGGCGAGAACCAAGACGAGCGGTGGCGTCGGCCGTGGTGCGGCGCGGGTCGGGCACGGTCGCCAGGCAAGCCAGGAGGGCCAGGGTGCTCGGCGGGGACGGCCGATAGGGATTCCTTGGCAAGAACTACGCGACAGCCGCCATCAGCAATGGCGAGGGGATGCGCAGCAAGACGCCATGGACTTGCGCGGAGTCAGTTTCGGCGACCCTCTACACTGACCGGCTCATGGTTGCCAGTGGCTGGACAAGGGGAAGAATGACCGAGAAAGAAACTCTGGGAACGAGGAAGCGCCCCGGGGGTGAGCGTTGATCCTCCGAGTCGAAATAAAGGGCGACGAGCACTTTCCGACGCGCCCGGAAGAAATTTCCGACCTCACTTCCGAAGCCTTCCGGTCGATCACACCGAAGGAAATCTCTCCCGGCGTCCACTCCGTTGGCAGCCAGGCATGGTTCACCGTCGGTGAGCCGGATTCCAAAAGCCCCCGCACGTACCTTCGCGTCACAGCGGACGAGCGAAGCGGCTACGGGGCCCTCAGTTGGTGGTCCAGTGCACAATCCGGCGGAATGTACGACTTCTTCTGGCTCTCCGACAACCCCGGCCCTTCCTGTGCGGGACCGCAACTGATAGCGGATCCGTGCTCCGGCGAGTGCTACGAACCCGCCAGCGCCCTACCCCTGGCACTGATCAGGGCGGCGATCGAGGAGTACTGCGCATCGGGCACCGGCGAACGTCCCACCTGCATCGGCTGGGTCACCGGAGAGTACGACGGTACGCGCCACGACGGACCGCGATTCAAAGTGTGGCTCGACGCCTTCCCGCGAGAACCCGATCCGAATCCCGAGCCGATTCGAACGGAAATCGCCTGAACCGGCCCACTCGGTGATCGGACGGGAGGCGGGTGGCCCGCACTTCGAGGTGCGGGCCGCCCGCCCTGCGCACTCGCCGGCCGGCTCGGCCGAGGCCCGCGGGACACAGCCGCGCACCTACTCGGCGGCGGCCTCCAGGGTGGTACGCCACAGCGGGCTGTCGACGTAGTGGTTGTCGTACAGCTCGGAGGAGTCCTTGATCTCCTGCACGCTCGCCTCCCCGCGCATCACCCGGCCGAGCAGCCGCAGGTAGTCGAAGCGCGGCATGCCGGGCGTGAAGGTGAACAGTACGTCGGCCTCGCTGCCGGGGGCCGCGGCGAACGCGTGCGGGGTGTGCGGGGGGACGAGAAGGAAGTCGCCCTCGTTCAGGGTCTTCACCTCGTCGCCCACCAGCACCTGGAGCGCGCCGGAGATGACGAAGAACTGCTCCGAGGCCCGGGTGTGGAAGTGGGCCGGGGCACCGACCGCGCCCTTGGCGAAGGTGGATCGGTAGGTGGTGATCGGGCTGCCGTCGGTGCCGCAGTCGGCGAGCAGCGTCATCGTGCTGCTCGGGTCGCTCGTCGTCTCGGCCTCGGCGGCACAGGTCAGAACGGGCTTCAACACGGCGCTGCTCATGGTGGTCTCCCCTGGTCACGGGCCGTTCCGGCGTTCCCTCGCGGCCTTGTGATCACAACTCTAGGCCGAGAAAAGACCTATCACATGGTTCATTTACCATCGACAATCACAGGTCAATTCTGCTCCGCGACAGCGGCCCGCCGCGCCGAGGCAGCTCTGGGCAACCGGCAGTTCTGGCGCCGATCAGGGGCTCCGACCCGCAGGCGGCGGACAACGGCGACGCCGTGCGGAGCAGGCCACCCCAGGCCTACCGCAAGATCGATTACCTGTCGTTCGCCACCCACGACTCATCGGTCAACTCATGACGACACCCCACGAACAGGCAACCGGCCGAACCGGTTTGCGGGCGCGCCTGACCTGTCTCAGCGAAGTCGGCGCGGTTCTCACCGAAGGTGAGCGGATGCAGATTCGTCTCAGCGAAGGCTCGCGGCTGTTGGTGCCCCGCCTCGGCGCTCCCGGGTGTCTGCCGGGAGCGCCGAGTGGCCTTGGTGGCGGGGTGGGCCTGGGGCTACTGGCAGTGTTCCTCGAAGGCCTCGGTGAGCTCGGCGGCCACCTGCCGGGCGTCGCGGCCCTCGATGCGGTGGCGCGGGATGAAGTGGACGAGTTCGCCGTCCTTGAAGAGGGCGAACGAGGGGTGGGACGGCGGGATGTCGGGGAAGTAGCCGCGCATCCGCGCGGTGGCTTCCAGGTCCTGCTCGTCGAAGACCGTGAACAGCCGGTCGGGGTGCTTGCCGTCGCTCTCCAGGGCGATGCCGACCCCGGGGCGGGCCGTGCCCGCCGCGGCGCCCGTGATGCTGTTGATGGCGATCAGGGTCACACCGGTGTTCGCCTCGGCCATCGCGGCGTCGACCTCGTCCGCGGTCAGCAGTTCCTTGAACCCGATCGACGTCAGCTCTTCCTTGAACGGCTTGACCAGCAGCGGCGAGTACGGCATCAGGAGATCCTCACTGTATGGAATGGTGTGATCACAAAGCGTATCTGCCGCGTGGTGTGCCTGCCGCTGCACCCGCGGCGGCTGTTCCCGGCGATTCCGGGGCGCACCGCCTCCCGACCGTTCGCCGCCCGCCGTCCTCCCGCCGCAGCTGCGGCCGTGATCGGTCCCGGCACGCTGCTTCAGCCCGCCTGCCGCTGCGCTCTGGCGTGGTTCGTGCGGGGTACCTGGTGTGCTCGCCTGGCGGTGTGTGTGGTGGTGCCTGGTGGACACGGTCGGTGTGGGTGGTGACCCCGAGGTCAGTAGCAACGGTTGCGGTGGAAGGGCAGGGTCGGCGAGGCCGACCAGACTGCCGCCTCGCGGGGGGACCCGCATCCAGGCGAGCAAAACCGGCTCTGGCCTGTGGTGATCAACCTTCGCCGAGACGAATCCGCATCCGCTCACCTTCGGTGAGAACCACGCCGCCTTCGCTGAGACAGGTCAGCGCCTCAGCTCGTGTGCTCAGCCGACCAGGAGGTCGCGCGGTTCAACTGGCGGCCTCGATGTCGGTCATGTCGTACTCGTCGACATCGAGCTCGGCACCGACTGTGGTGAGGAAGTCCAGGACAGCTCGGTCCAGATGCCAGCCGAAGAGGTTGGGGGTGTCCGTTGTGCTTGGCTGCTCCAGGTCGGTGTCGTTGAAGTAGCGCACGACCTGAAGGACCGCCCCGCCGTCGTTGGCGGTCAGCCGACCCGCCAGTTCGGCGATGCGGGCCGTGTGCGGCCGGAGTCTGTCGAGGATGCAGGTGATCTGTTCATCGACACGCAGTCCAGGTTCCCGGCAGACGATCTTCCAGCTGTGGTCCACCCGAATCGGTCTCGGCCCGGTGAAACGGCTGCCGCGGACGGACACCTCGTCGGGAGCGATACACAGTTGTGAAGTAATCTCGTCGGCAGGGATGCACCGGCTGAACAGCGCGAAGTAGGCGTACTGGTGGAGAGGCATCCCGGGAGAATAGTGGTGCCAGGGGTACGGCGAGCGGGATTTGTCCCGGCCTCCCGGGGCCGGCAGCCGGGCGGGCGAGGTGCCCGGCGAGCCGGAACGGAACGTCCGTCAGCTCCACGGTTCGGGCGCCCGTTCCGGATCACTGCGTCCGAGCGGTTGCTCGCCCGGGCGCCGTCGGGAGGCCGGCGGGCGTGTCAGTCGCGGCCCTGCCAGGTGGTCACGCAGGCCTCGTTCCCCTCCGCGTCGGCGAGCACCCAGAAGGCGGGGGCGCGGGTCGCCGACACGAGGTGGCCGCCTGCCGCCAGCGCGGCGGCGATCCGCCGGGGCGCCTCGTCGTGCGGGACGCAGATGTCGAAGTGGATGCGATTGCGCTGGGGGCGCGCACGATCCAGCTGCTGGAACCAGATCGCCGGGCCCTGCCCGACCGGGTCGACGAGCGGGTCCTCCGGTCCTCCGGCACCCGCCTCGTCGGCGTAGCCCAGCACCGCCTTCCAGAACGGCCGGATCTCGGCGATGCGCAGCGCGTCGATGGCGATCTCCAGGAGTTGGACCGACCGCGGTGCGCCCGTTCCGGTCTCGGGGCCGGTCGTCAACGGGCCGGTCTGCCGTACGGCGGCGGAGATCAGACGGGCGAGTTCGACGTCCCGGGTGGTGACCGCGGCGTGGTCCACCGACTGCAGGGTGAGCACGACCCGGTGGGGGCGGGCGTCGACCGACAGGTGCCGGTCGGCGTCGCTGCCGCACACCGTGGCGGCCTTCGCCGCGACGTCGATCGCCTGGGCCAGCGATCCGACCGGGACCGACGTCCGCAGACTGCCCAGCAGGAAGCGCCAGCCGTGGTCCTGGATGGCCTCCGACGCTTCCGAACCCGTCAATGTCCGTTCCACGCAAGCATCTTCGCAGCCCGTCGGGCGGTCCGTCAGGCGGTCCGTCCGAGTGCCGCCCCGATGGGTGGCGGCGGCTACTCGCCCGCCACCCGGACCTCCTGGAGCAGGCCCCAGGTGAAGTCGGCCGTGCAGGAGTGCAGTCGGCCGTCCGCGTCCGGCGCCTGGAGGTCCAGTTGGAAGCGGGTGGGCGCGGTTCCTTCCCGCGGTACGGCGGACGGGAACGCGGCACCCACGTCGTCCGGCACGCAGCTCCAGGGCGCCAGGTCGGCGAGCGTGCGCAGTGCCGGCGCCGGGGAGCCGGGCGGCCGGACCAGCCACTCGTTGAGCAGTGGTCCGCCGAGCTCCGCCGGTCCGAGCAGCACTTCGAAGCGGAGCTCGGGCCAGAGCGGCAGGGCCCACTGGTGGGCGGTGCAGTCGAGGTCGCCGATGCGCCGCGCCACAGTCGCGTCGGGCGGTCCGAGTACGGCGGTGTACCGGGCGCCGCCGCGCGGGAAGCGGGGCGCGCGGATCATCGCCTGCCAGCGCTTGTTGGCCTCCCGCAGCTCGGCCCGGCCGGCGCCCAGCCGGAGCACCGCGTCCTCCACCAGGGCCGGTTGGAAGTCGGCCATCCTGCGGAGCAGGACAAGTTGGAGCTCGGTGACCCCGAAGCCGTTGATCGCCATGACCGCAGGTTAACGGGCGCGTCCACGTTCCGGACGGCAGCCGGGTCGCCGCCCGGGGCGGGAGCTTGTCGCCGGCCCCGGGGCGAGGAGTGCGGCCGGCAGGGGCAGCAGCAGTGGCAGGTAGACCGCGACGCGCACCGGGATGCCGGGCCGGTGGAAGGCCGCGGGCGCTCGACCAGCCTTCTCGACTGCGTCCGGTTCCTCGCGAACGGCTCAACCCCGGCCCTCGCCGCCAGGAAGCACCTTCTCGCGCCCCGTCGTGCGATGCTGACGGGCCGTCCGGCACGGGCCCGGCCTGTCGGCCGGAAGCTCCTATAGATCGTCAAGTGGTCTGAAGGAGTGGTGGCGCTGTGGTGCGTGGGCTGGCGAGGTGTTTGTAGATCTCGCGGGCGATGA